>JBEKZX010000007.1:0-49560 GCA_049509455.1 Conexivisphaerales archaeon | reverse complement strand
TTGGCGTCGCTAGCCGAATCTAGGACGAAAGCCACAGCCTCGAGGCCAGCCCTCGCGGCGTAGGCCGAAAGGGCCGCTGCCGCGTTCCCGCTGCTCGCCGTCGTGACGGTGCGGACCTTCTTCTCCACCGCCTTGGCGACGCTGACGGCCATGGCCCTGTCCTTGAAGGAGCCGGTTGGGTTCCTTGTCTCGTCCTTCAGGTAAAGGTTCCTGATGCCAATGCGTTCCCCCAAGCGAGGGGCCTTCAGGAGGGGGGTTCCCCCTTCTGCGAGCCGAGCCGCGAACTTCTCGTATGAAGGCAGGAGCTCGGCCCAGCGCCAGACGTCCCTGGGCCTGCCGGCGAGGGAGTCCGTCGTGAGCGTTTCCTTCACCTTCTCGTAATCGTAGTAGATGTCCAGCCTGCCCAGATCCTCCTTCTCGCACATCACCGGCATCGAAAGAGGGTCATAGCGCGCGCCGCACCTGGAGCAGCTCATGGCACTTACAAGGCTCAAGTCGCTTGTCGGTGTCGACTCGCATTGCGGCACTAATTACCTTTGCATGACAGCGCCGATGGGCCCTGAGGGAGTCACACAGGGATTCCGCTCCCCGAGTAATCGTTAAATCGATGGCGAATCGCAACGATTTCGGTTCAAATGAAAACTGTGGAATTGGTAGGGAGGGACCTTCTGTCCACCCAGGACTGGAGCAGGGAGGAAGTCGAGTATTGCATCGACGCGGCTTCTCACATCAAGTCGCTCTATAAGTCCGGCTCAGTCCCCGAGCTCTTCAAGAACAAGACTATGTTCATGCTCTTCTACAACACATCGACGAGGACGCGCTCGAGCTTCGAAGCGGCGGCCACCATCCTCGGAGGGCATTCGCAGTTCATCGACTTCGCCACCACTCGCGGCTCCGAGGGAGAAGCGGTCAAGGACGTGGCCAGGATGTACGAAAGGCTGGGCCACGTCCTCGGAATAAGGATCCTCGAGAACGCCGTGGACTACCTCTATGGGAAGGGCCACCAGGTGATCCAGGAGTACGCCGACAACTGCGACATCCCGACCGTGTCCATGGCTGACGACATGTTCCATCCGACCCAGGCCATCGCCGACATGATGACCATAAAGGAGAAGATGCACGACAAGGTCGAGAGGAAGAATTACGTCATCGCCTGGACCTACACCGACCACGTCCGCAGCTGGGGGAGCGTGCAGGACGAGGCCCTCATCGCTTCACGCTTCGGCATGGACGTCACCATGGCGTACCCTGAAGGCTTCGACCTGGACCCCGCCGTCATGGAGTGGGCCAAGGGAAACGCCGACGCCAGCGGAAGCAAATTCAAGGTCTCGCATGACCTGGACGAAGCACTGGAAGGCGCCCACGTGGTCTTCCCTAGGAGCTGGGCCAGCCATGAATGCGTGTCCGTCGGGATGAACAGGTTCGGCAAGGAGAAGGAGGCCGCCCTCCACGGTCAATACAAGGAGTGGATACTGGACCAGAAGAAGGTGGATAGGATGGACAAGGATTCCATCGTGACGCACGTCCTCCCCGTCTTCAGGGGGCAGGAGGCCACCGACGAGGTCATGGACGGTCCCCACAGCGTGATCCTGGACCAGGCGGAGAACCTCCTCTACGTCAGGGCCGCAGTGCTGGCGCTTCTGTCCGGGAACATGTAGAGAAGAGAGGTCTCTCACTTTACGACGTGGGTGCCGCTCTTTCCGTCCACCGCGGCCTTAAGCTGGCTGAGCTCCGCGATGATGGCTTCGTTGCCCCCGCCTTCGACGAACCTCAGCGCAGCCAGGACCTTGGGGCCCATGCTGCCCGCCTTGAAGTGGCCATCGTCGTAGTACTTCTTCATCTCAGTGTACCCCACCATGCCCAGCTTCTTCTGCTGGGGAGTCCCGTAGAACAAGCAGGCCGCGTCCACGTCGGTGAGTATCACGAACGTGTCGGCGCCGATGAGCGAAGCCAGCCTCTGACCTCCCAGGTCCTTGTCGATGACGGCCTCCACGCCCATCGCCACCGTTCCGTCTTCGATGACCGGGATTCCTCCGCCGCCGCTGGCGATTACTACGAAGCCGCCGTCGACCAGCGTCCTGATGGCGCGCCTCTCTGCCAGGATCTTGGGGTCGGGCGACGGCACGACCCTCCTCCAACCCCTTCCGGCGTCCTCCTTGTAGACGAACTCCGGATGTAGCGAGGCGAGCTTCTTGGCCTCCTCCTCGCCGTAGAAGGGTCCCACCGGCTTGGTGGGATTCCTGAAAGCCGGATCATCCTTGTCCACCAGCATTCGGGTGATGACAGTGACCGCGTACTTGTCGATGCCCCTCTTCTTCAGCTCGTTCCTGAGGCCCTGCTGTATCATGTAGCCGATGAAGCCCTGGGTCTCCGCCCCGCAGGCGTCCATGGGGAAAGGAGGGAGGCCGTGAAGTTTGAAGCCGGCGTCCTGGCGCAGGAGGTCGTCGCCCACCTGCGGACCGTTGCCGTGGGTGATGACCACCTTGTAACCAGCCTGAATCAGATCTGCTATGGGGACCGCCGAGCTCTTAACGTTCTCGTATTGGGCGGCGAACGTGCGCTGCTGCCCCCTCTGCAAGAGGGCGTTTCCGCCGAGGGCGATGACGACTATACCCTTCTCATCTGCCAAACTCCGTCAGACCTTGGCTGAACCCCTTTCAAGGGGGAATATAAGTTTTGAAAGAAAGATCTGTGCCTCACGCTGGAACGGAAGATGAAAGAGGCGTGAAGGAGCTCATTCGTTGTCGATGAATTCGCCCGCAGGCGGGACATCGGGCGGCAGGCCCTTGCGCTTGCGTATGTCGGCTATGAGTCCCCTGACCAGCGAGGTGGGCACGGGCTGCCAGGCCTTGAAGTACATGTTCCACATGGCCTTCCCCGCCGTCGCTCCCCTCATGACCTCGCTGAGGTCGAATGTCTCGGACGACGGAATCTCCCCCTCCACTATGGCCAGGATCTCCTTCTGCTCGATGTTGATGAGCTTCCCCCTCTTGGCGGAGAGGACTCCGGCGACGGCGCCGATCAGGTCGATGGGGCACTTTACTTCAATCCCCTGGACTGGCTCGAGCAGGGCCGGGGACGCGAGAAGCATGGAGCCCAAGATGGCCCTCCGACTGGCGGGCATGAGCTGGGCGTACGTCCTGTGGGCGGGGTCCTCGTGTGGGACGAAGTGGTGCAGAATCACCTTGACACCCCGACAGAACTCGTAGGCCAGGGGGCCGTTGTTCATTACGTCGGTGAATCCAGCCCTGATGGAATCCATGGATTCCTGCAGGAACTGGACGCCCTTGGTCTCCTCTATGAGGATGTTGCCCTTCTCATCGATAGCCTCGACGCTCCGGGCTTCGTCGCTGTCCCATCCGGCTTCTTTGAGCATCTTAGTCACCACCTTATCGTCGACGTTCTCGCTGATCTCTCCGGTCCTGATCTTGTTGACCACTTCGTTCTCGAGCGGCTCAACACGCATGAAAATCTTGTTGTGCCTGTTGGGGCTCTTCGACATGACGGGACCTGCCCTCCCCAGTATGGTCTCCCTATAATTGATGAGCGGCTCGCTGGTGATGATGTCCAACCCCTCGCGCTGAAGCAAGGTCGTTGCGATTTCAAGGTGCAGCACGCCCATGCCAGCCATGAGGGTCTCCCCCGACTCCTCGTTTATCCTGATTATGAGGTTGGGATCCTCAATGTGCATGCGCTGAAGGGCCTCCACGAGCTTCGGAAGGTCGCGAGGGTTCTTTGCCTCAACCGCGACGGTGACCACAGGCTCGGATACGTACTTGATCCCCTCGAACTGGGCTATCCCCTTGACGCTGCTGAGCGTCTCGCCGGATCGGGCGTATTCCAGCCCGAGGAGCGCAGGGATGTTGCCAGCCGGGAGAAACCCAACCATCTCTCTGAGGAATCCCATGTACATGTTGACGCTCTGGACGCGGCCCTCCCGTTTGACGTTGATGAGGTTGACCGTGTCGCCGTCGTGGATGGTCCCACTGAAGAGCCTCCCGGTTGCCACAAGACCCGCCTGAGGGTCCACCACCACGTTGGTGACCATCATCACTATGGGCCCGTTGTCGTCACATTTCAGGAGCGCCTTGCCTACTTCGCTCTCCAAGTCCCCCTTCCAGATCTTGGGGATACGGTAAGCCTGGGCCACATCAGGCGGAGGGTGATGACGGACCACCATACTCAGGACTGCCTCATGGAGGGCCACCCTTTCTCCGAGAGTCTTGGGGTCGCCCGTCGTGTAGGCGTCGTAAACATCCTTGAACCCGAAGCCCGCCCTCTTGGCCATTTCGAGGGTGAATCCCCACTTGTCCTTGGCGCTGCCGAAGGCGACGCTATTGTCCTGTATGGAGACCTTCCACTTGTCCCTGTATTCCGGCTCGGCGTAGACCGTGATCAGGTTGTTGAACTCCGCGATGATGTTGGCCAGCCACACCTGCATCTTGTCGGGGGTAAGCCGGAGCTCCTTCACGAGGCGGTCGATCTTGTTGATGTAGAGGACGGGACGCACCCTCTCCTCCAGGGCCTGGCGGGTGACCGTCTCCGTCTGGGTCATCACCCCTTCGACGGAGTCCACCACCACGACGGCGCCATCGATGGCCCTGAGGCTCCTCGTCACCTTCCCGGTGAAATCGATGTGGCCGGGAGTGTCGATCATGTTGAAGACGTAGGGCGTCCCCTTCTCTTCGTGGTATAGCGTAACGTTGGCCGCCTTGATGGTCATCTGCCTCTGCTGCTCGAGCTCCATGTAATCGAGTGCCAAAGCCTGCCCTGCTACGCTGGCGCTGAGCATTCCACAAGCCGCGAGTAAGCTATCGGACATCGTCGTCTTCCCGTGATCAACGTGCGCAATCACCCCAAAGTTCCTGATCTGAGCTTTGTTCGAGATGATCTTCAGTGCTTCGATCGTGGTCTTAAAACGCGGCATGAATCTGCACCAAATCCTCCAAACTATGCGGTCGTGAATTAGGGCTCAGGAGGCGCTCATTTAAGGTTTGAGTCTGGCACCGGCTAGGCCAGTTCCCTGCGCCGCCGCTTACAGATGAGGGGAGGAAGGCTTCCTGGCGGCCTGGCGCTCCTCTTCCTGTGCTCTCTTACGGAAGACGTAGACCAGGTAGGCCAGGGAGCCGGCGGAGATCGCCAAGATGCCCACGCCCAGCCAGAAGACGGGTATGCCGAGGTAGTTGGGGGAGGCTCCTCCCTCCACGGAGACGATGACGTCATCGGAAGTCGCGGAAGGGCTCGAAGTGATGCCAGCCTCGCAATAGACCGTCCAGTTCCCCTGCTCCTGGAAGGTGAGGCTGAATTGGAAGGAGGAGCCAGCGGTGTTGATGACACCGCTCGACGTGCTGCCATCAGGCGCGACCACCACATAGGTGACCGAGGTGACGTTGAGCCCTACCACCGTGCCGTTGAAGCTGACGGGCGTCCCCGCCGGGGTGGAGGAGGTAGAAGAGAGAAGAGAAATCTGAATAGGGCCCGACGACGCGGAGTGCATGGATGGAACGATTAGGGCAACCAGAAGGAGGAGGATCAGGCAGAAACGCGAAGCTCGACGGCTCAATCCGCCTCCTACCCACGGATGAGTCTCAAATACCTGTCGGGAGGATGACTAGACGTAGGGGACGGCGCTGATGGCGAGGGTGAACTTGGAGCCCTTCTTGTTGCCGTTCTCCGTTGCCACCTTTCTCAGCTTCTCCTCGGCCTCGGACAGTATTTCGTTGACCTTTGGCAGTATGGCCGGGTCGGCTGGGAGGACGAACATCGAGGTCCCGACAGGGTAGTAGGGCTTGGTCCCTCCCTCCATGGCTTTCTCCCAAATGGAGGCGCCCCGGGCGATGATGCTCATCATGAAGCCCACGTCGGCGTAGCCCACCTGGACCCTTTCTTCGCGTGACACCTCACCTATCCCTCCGTAGGCCAATTCGCAACCCTTCGATTTGTAGGCGCTGGTGTAGAACTTCTCTATCAGGTTCCCCTTGGTTTCGGTCCTAGACAACTTCACGAGGCCTCCTTCAAGGAGCTGCTTCATGTGATGGAACACGGTGGGCTGGGAGATCCTTAGCTCTTCTGCGAGCTCCTTCATGGACATCTCGGAGATGCTAAGGAGGTTCAAGATGTGAAGACGGACGGGATCCATGTACAGGTTGGTGTTCACGTTTCTTTGGGACAAGGGCATTCCTTTCAGGAAGAAGCAGGGATTAGATAAGTGTTTTGAAAGCATCAATGCGTTAAGGTTACGCTTATCCGCCTAGATAAGGTCTAAACGTTAATATGTAGTCTCGATTCCGCCGTAGTCGACAGGAAATGCAAGATTCAATCCTTTACAACGCCCTCGAGCAGCTGGACGTCAACGTGCTCAGGATGCTCGCCGTGCGACCAGCCTAGACGCTTTTTCTCGTCATCTCACCGGCGAGCCTCAGGCCTACTAGCTCGCCAGTTTCCGGATGAATGCGACAAAGGCACAAACGTCATAAGTCACTGAAAGGCTGGTAGGGGATGTGGAGAGCAAAGACAAGGTCTCGGCTCCGGAGAAGACACCCTTCTTTAATGAAATCGTTTGGTGCCCGAGGTGCCAGAAGGAGACAAGGCACAAGCTGGCGACGGCAGGGTACAATTCGCCTTCGCCCTACTTCGGCGGCTACTTTTCCATGCCCGCCGTAATCCAATGCGAAGAGTGTAAGCTCAGGCACACGTAATCCCGCTAGCCGGCGTAGTAGGATACCAGCTTCTTAGCGATGTCGATGACGGCTATGACGCCGTGCAGCTTCCCTTCGGCGTCGACCACGAAGATGTGGTCCACTTCCTTCTCGAAGATCTTCGAAACGATGCCCGGCAAGGCGTCGTCCGGGGACACCGTGACGGGTATCGACATGTACAGCTCCGTGACCGGACGCTTCAGCTTGACCTTGGGAGCCGCCAGGAGGTCCTCCAGGTTCACGTAACCCGTAAGCGTCCCCGATTCATGCACGATGGGGAGCACCCTGTAAGGGACTGTGGCGAACTTCGCCAAAGCGTCCTCTATCGTAGCGTCGTCCTTCAGCACGACTGGCTTGGGAGTCATCACGTCCTTGGCCTTCAAATCGTTCACCATCTTGGGGGCGGCCTTGGCGACGGTGCTGTAGATGCGCTCCAAGGCCAGGTCCTCCTCCTTCATCCGGCCGAAGGGTTGGAGGGGATAGAACGAAGAGCTCCCTGAAGCGAAGTAGCTCATGATCGAAGCCAGCAGCACGGGGATTATCACCGCCGGGCCTATGGTCTCCGCGACGAAGGCTACCGGCGTGAGGAGTATCTTATGGGTGCCAGCAAGGACTGCCGCCATGCCCACCGCTATGAAGAGGGGCTCGACTCTTCCCAGGGCCACCTGGGAGAATATGGCGCCCAGGATGGAGCCTTCGATGATGCTGGGTATGAAGAGACCGCCGCTCCCTCCGAAGGCTAGAGTGATTATAGTAGCGAAGAGCCGGAGCATGAGGAGAGCGGCGAGCGCGAGTACCGTGTACCCCAGCGTGTTCTCGACCAGCCCTGTGACGATGCCGTAGCCGATGCCGATGGCGTTCAGGCTGATATAGCCGATGAGTCCCAAGGCCAGGCCGCCGGACAGCAGAAGGAGGCCGAACCCCCCACTGGCCAGGAACTTCTTCCCCACCCTATCGGCGAGTTTGAAGGCGTTAACGAAGACGAAGGAGTAGACGCCCCCTATAAGGCCGAGGACGATGGCGAGGAAGATGGTGTATAGGTCGTTGCTGGCGGAGATAGAGCCGATGTTGAAGATGGGGGTGGGGCCGAGGATGGAGATCGCGACGAGATACGCCGTGACCGAGGCGATGGAGGCTTCTATGAAGACGTCTCTCTCCAGGTCCCTTTTGTACGGGATCTCCAGCCCGAAGAGGATGCCCGTCAGCGGCGCCTTGAACACCGCCGAAAGGCCCGCGGTCGAGCCGGCGAGGAAGACCTTTCTCAGGCGCTGGTAAGGAAGGTGGTTGAGTCTGCCGATGAGAGCGGCCAGCCCGCCGCCCAGGACGAGGCTCGGGCCTTCGAGACCTGCGGCTCCTCCCATGCCGATGGTCAGGATGGCGGCTGCGGGCTTGACTATGGCATCCTGCGCCGACATATCGCCATTGCGGAGGTGGAGGGTCTCGAGGACCACGTGGGTGCCGCTTCCGGTCGTCTTTGTCTTGGCGAAGGCGTAGACCAGGATGAAGGCGGCTGCCAGGCCGAGGGTGGTGAACACGAAGACCAGGCGATGCGTGTCCTGCATGACCGGAAGGGCCAAGCCCCAGAGGAAGGAGAAGGCTGCATAGTAGAAGGAGATGGCGACCCCGACGACTCCCCCGATGAGCACCACTAGGAGGTAATACTCGACGTCGGCGGCCTGGGGGAGCTGCATGTTGACCTTCCTGGACCCGATGATTCCAGCCCAGCTCCACGCAACTATTAAATCTTGAACACCTAGGGAGCTTGTCAGCGAGGTGAGGGAGTGGCATTGAATGGGGACGTCGTCGCGGCGAAGAGAGGCATCTTCCTGCCGACGGTGCCGTTCAACGCCGCCGTCTCGGCGATTTCGACTTTGGTCCCCCTATCGATCCTGGCTCTAGGGGGTTCGGTGATCGAAGTTGGCTTCGCTTCGGTCGCCTACAATCTCGCGCTCATCCCGGCGCCACTAATCTGGGGCCATATTTGCGATGTGACGGCCTCCAGGAGGAAGGTCATGGTGCTGGCGGCCTCCATCCTGCTCATGGCCACGGTGGCGATGTTCCTTTCGAACTCCATCATCACCATCGTCCTGGCC
Source organism: Conexivisphaerales archaeon (assembly GCA_049509455.1). Lineage (GTDB taxonomy): Archaea > Thermoproteota > Nitrososphaeria > Conexivisphaerales > DTJL01 > DATKKG01. Next base: position 40,769 of record JBEKZX010000007.1, on the reverse strand, counting down.
TACGCTGCCATCGCCCATGCGGCGGGGATGCTCAGCCCGCCCCTGACCCTCCTCATCATAGAGAGCCTGCCCAAATCCGAGTGGGACAGAGGCTACGTGACATCATCATGGTACTCGACCGCCGGGACCGTCTTCGGCCTCGCGGCTGGCCTGGTCTGGGAGCTCTTCTTTCCGCTCACAACCTTCCTCATCATATGCGCCGCCTTCGCCGCGGCCTCCCTCGCGCTGACCGTCTTCCTCACCAGAGACCCTCTGATGACGGTGGAGAGGAGGACGCTGTTCATCAACCCTCAGGCGTTCATCACGCGCCTCTCCCAACTCCCACTCCTCTTCGAGAAGATGCCGAGGCCATCGGACTTCGCCTCAGTCATGCGCCTGGCCAGGGAGGAGCTGACCAGGGACATACCGATCATAATCGTTTCGTCTGTCCTCTTTTCAGCGTCCCTCAACGTATTCTACACTAGCTATACGCCGTACCTGAAGGCTAACCAGCTTACGGACTGGGAAGTCTATCTGACGTCTCTTTACGTGAACGCGATGAACGGCGTGGCCTCCTGGTTCGTTCTCAAGAGGCTCAAGGGCTCGGTGACCCCGTTCATAACCAGCGCTGCCCTGGCGGCACGGGCCCTGGGGATGCTGCTGGCGGCGGCCCTGGCCATCTTCATCGTGGGCGGGGCCACCCTCTTCACGACGCTACTAACCTTCACGCTGATCGGCCTGGCCTACACCATCATAGCGGTCAACCTGAACTCTCTCTTCTTCAGGGCCCTACCGGCCGGGCGCCAGGGAGGCCTCCTCGGCGTCTACAGCGCCTTCAATGGTACGGCTCTCTTCCTAGGCTCTCTGGCCTCTGGGTACATCTCCTACTATCTGGGCTATCCCATGACCTTCTTCGTAGGGGGTATCCTGGTCTTCCTCTCGGCCGCGGTCCTTCAAGCCCATTTCGGCGGAGGCTCTCCGCCGTCCGACGAATAGGCCCTACGGCGTCGGGTTCCCCCTGCCGATGTAGTCCAGGGCCTTCTCGTCAGTTATCCCCTGGAACTCAGCGACGAAGTCGTCGAAGCCCAGTACGGTCCCGCAGTGGTGACACGTGAAGACCTGCGTCGCGGGGTCGAAGTCGCCTTTCTCTGCGCATCGCGGGCACTTGGCCTCCATCTCGGTCTATCGGTGAGGAGGACCAGCTCAAATGCCTTGCCGAGATAACCGTTCAGATCTTCCTCAGATAAACGATCGAAGATCTGAAGGCGGGCCTGAAGCCGGCGGCCTTAAGCCCCTCCACTGTGCCGGCGTGGTTCGGGCATGAAACGTTGAGCTTGTGCGCCCCCGCCTTCGCCGATTCGCATATGACAAATAAGGCTAGGTCGGCCACCTGAGGCGCGTCGCCCAGAAGGAAACAAGCCTTGGCCATCCGCCTCTCCTCGGGTCCGTTATGGACGATGGCCATTGACGAAGCCGCACCCTTCCCCGAGACCGCCACCATCCGACGCTTCACCAGGGCGGCGAAGTCGTCGGCCTCCAGGGGGTAGAGGGCCCAGTCGTATTCCTGGATACGGCCCCCCCTGTTGAAGAGGTCTGAGGAGTCCACCTCCGCCCAAAGCTTCATGGCTGTGGCCGGGGTGACCCAGCGTGAACCCACCGACGGAAGCTGGGTCGGCTCCTTTCCATGATAGAAGGCCCAGCGGGTCTCCTCCGTGAAACCCTCGGCAGCAACCAACGACATAGAGGCCTCGTTGTTAGATTCAGTGAGCAGCCGCACGTTATGGTGCCCCAATTCGCCCAAGAGCTCCAGCGCCTTCCGGGTCATGGCGCGCCCTGCGCCTAGGCGGCGGTGGCTGGGGCGCACCCGCAGGCCCTCCAGCCACGCCGCTCCATGGTCCATCAGGCGCGCATGGATGATGCCCACCGGCTTCCCTTGGGTCTCGGCCACAAGGAGGAGGGAGTCCGGCGCCTTTAACCAGATGTCAAAGACTTCGTCTATGTAGTCTCCCCAGTCGAAAGTGTCTATGCAGAACGAGAGGACTTCTTCCCGGTCCTCCGGCCGGGCCTTGCGCACTATGGTTCCTTCCAATCGCTGGCCGATCACTTTCGCTGAATCGATGTATAAGCCTATCGAAGCCGGCCCTAGGATACCTCGGCCTGGCAATCTTCGCAGTATCCGTATACCATGAACTGCTGTCCCACTATATGGAATCCATACTTGGCAGCCTTCCCCTTGGCGACCCCCACAACGACGTCGTCGGCCACGTCGAGCACCTTGCTGCAGTTCAGGCAGATCAGGTTGATGTGCTCGGAGGCGTTGGCGTCGTAGCGGACCACCTCTCTAGTGCTGACGGCCTGCAGCACGCCGGCGCGGACCAAGGTATCGAGGGTTGAGTATACTGTGGCCAGGCTGATTGTGGGATAGTCCGGTCTGATCTTATGATAGACCTCCTCCGCCGTCGGATGGGTGTCGATGTCGAGGACACACTTCGCTATGGCCATCCGCTGAGGAGTCAGCCTGAGGCCGAGCTTCCTGAGCCGAGCGTAGGCCTTGTCCACCCTTCCTTCAGGCATCTCCATGGCACGAACGCCTTCAGCAGGCCCAAGCTACATATAATACTTCCCGCGAATTCTCATGTAATACTCATTATAATCTAGGAACGCACGTTCAGGATTTTGAAGGGGCGGGGAGGGGACTATCCTGAGCGGTAGAATTGTTCCCCCTCCGTTCTTTCCAACGCCCAAGCCCGCGCATCTTGCGGAGGCCCTCAAGATCCGTAGCCAACGGACGAATGGGCTGTGGCCGCCTCGGCGGCTCCGCCACATCTTTTTAAACGGAGAAGCTGGAGGAATGCAAGATGCAGTCCTTCAGGGCCAGGCACAGGTTCGCCCATCTGTCCGACGTCCACGTTGGAGCGTGGCGCGAGGCCAGGCTCGCCGGGCTCAGCATGAAGGCATTCGAATGGATGTTGGATCGGTGCATAGAGGAGGGGGTCGACTTTATCGTGATCTCGGGAGACCTCTTCGACAGCAACGTCCCCGACCTCCAGGCCGCAAGGGAGGCGGCGGAGGCCATGAGGAAGGTGAAGGACCTAGGCGTGAGGATCTATGTCACCTACGGCTCTCATGACTACAGCGTCAGCGCCACCTCGATCATCGATGTCCTGGACGGCGCAGGCCTCTTCACCAAGGTCGTGCGGTTGAAGCCCTCCTCGGAGGGAGACACGGTCAAGCTGGATTTCGTCGTAGACGGCCCCACCGGCGCCAAGCTCGCCGGGCTCTACGGACGCAAGAACGGTTTGGAGTCCGAGTACTACGCCATGCTGGACCGCTCCTCCCTCGAGCGAGAGAAGGGCTTCAAGGTCTTCGTCTTCCACAGCGCCATCGATGAGCTCAGGCCCCCCGGCTACGCTTACGGCCAGAGCATTCCCCTTTCCCTGTTCCCGAAAGGTTTCGACTACTATGCAGGCGGCCACGTCCATTCGACCATCCTGAAGGAGGTGGAGGGCTACGGCTTCATCGCCTTTCCTGGCCCCTTGTTCGGCCACGGCTTTAGCGACCTGGAGGAGATCGCCCGAGGCACCAGGAGGGGCTTCTTCTTGGTGGACTTCGCGGAGCGGGTGGAGAAGGTGTCGTTCGTCGAGGTCCCGCTCCCCAAGGTGGTCTATACAAGCGTCGACGCCGACGGCAGGACGCCTTCGCAGGTGACCGAGAGCCTGGAGAGGCTCGCGGGGGAGCTCGAATCTCGAGACGCGATCGTACTAGTGAAGGTGAGCGGGAGGCTCTCCTCCGGGCGAACGTCGGAGGTCCCCTTCGACCGCATCAGGAAGCGGCTCGAAGACGGCGGGGCGATCATGGTCAGGGTCAACCGGGCGTCTCTCACCAGCGCCGAGCGGTCATCGGCGAGGCTCAGCGGGAAGACGAAGGAGGAGATCGAGGAGGGGACGCTGAGGGGGGCGCTCTCCTCCTATTCAGTGGACCCTGCCGTCGAAGCGGGCCTGAGGGAACAGATCGCAGGGCAGCTCGCTGCCGAGGGCGGCCTTCGCACAGCGAGGAAGTTGCTGACCTCCCTTGAGCAAGAGGCCCGAGAGAACGAAAGGAAGGAGGAGTTCCGGACCCGGATGATCAAGGAGGCGAAGGAGGTCCTGGGGATGGAGGGGGCCTGATTGCTGCTCACCGGGATCTCCCTGAGGAACATACGCAGCTATGGGAATGAGGAGACCTCCATCGACCTTCGTCCCGGCCTGACCCTCTTCGAAGGGGACATCGGCAGCGGGAAGTCCACCATCCTCGCCGCGGTTGAGTTCGGGCTCTTCGGCCTAGGCGACTTTGAGGCCAAGCACCTCCTGAGGCACGGCGCCAAGAAGGGCAGTGTGAAGGTCGCCTTCGAGGCAGGGGGCCGCCATTACGCGGTGAGCAGGACCCTGGCGAAGTCGGGGAGGGGCATACAGCAGGAGGACTGCCGGCTCGAGGGCGACGGAGTCGTCACCTCGTACTCCCCGTCCGAGCTCAAGCCCAGGATGCTGGAAATATTGGGGTTCAACGAGAAGCCCGACACCAAGTCCACCTCCCGCATCTTCAGGTACGCCATCTACACGCCGCAGGAGTCGATGAAGGAAGTGCTCTCCATGGGCGATGCCCAGCGCCTCGACACCCTGAGAAGGGCGTTCGGAATCGAGCTCTACAGCTGGGTCGTGGCAAACGCTGAAGACGCGGTCATACGCGAGTGGCTGAACAGGCGCCTGGACGTGCTGGAGGGGGAAGTGGCCGACCTCCCCAAGAAGAAGGCGGAGCTGGGAGCGCTAGGAGGGGCCCTCGTCGACCTCCATGGTAGCGTGGAGAAGCTGACGAAGGAGGAGGCCGAAGCCTCGTCACTTTACAGTCGCGTCCAGGAGCAGATCAGGGAGCTAGAGCCCAGGAAGCTCGCCGTCGCTGTACTCAGGCGCGAGATCCCTGCCATCGAATTGGACCTTAAGGAGTCCCGGCAACGCGCTGCCCGGATCGCTGAAGACCAAAGGGCGACGGAGGCGGAGCTCACAGAGGCCTCCGAGGCTGGAGACGCCCTAGAGGCGCTGCGACCCAACTACGACGAATACGCCGCCAAGAAGGCCAGGCTGCTGGAGCTTGAATCCTCCAGCGAAGAGTATTCGGAGCTGACGGGCGCGGCTAGGGATGCCAAGGGGCGCATCGAGGTCGAGAGGAGGGTTCTAGAGAAGGAGGCAGCCGACCTCGAAGGCGATGTTAAGAGGGTCAAGGATGTCTCGGAGCGCATAGAGACCGCCGAGGTGCACCTGAAGGCCCTCTTGGGGAGGAGGGATGAAATGGCGGAGGAGGTCACGGCCCTCGAGAAGGAGGAGGCCGAGCTCAAGGAGTCTGAGAAGGAGATGACCCGCCTGGAGGCCGAAAGGGCGACCGGAGAACGAGAGCTCAGTAAGGTGGGAGAAGAATGGACCAAGATGCGGGACATTGGGGCGGGTGGCCCGTGCCCCCTGTGCAGGCAGACGCTAACGCCAGAGCACTACAGGGACGTGCTCGAAGAATACTCTTTGAGGCTGAAGTCGCTGGAAGAGGCTCAGGAGGGGATCGCCAGAAGGATGGAGATGGCGGCCTCGGCCGTGGACAACGGGAAGAAGTGCCACGAGTCTCTTCTATCACTGAGGTCAGAAGCCCGCGAGCTGGAGGGGAGGATTGGGAGGGCGGAGAACAAGCTTGAAGAGCTCAAAGAGGAGCGCGCGAAACTTGAGGGTGCTGCCGCAGAGCTTACGGCCAAGAGGGAGCTCCTCGCCAAAGAGGCGTATGCTGCAGTGGAGAGGGAAGCGCTGAAAAGGGCCGAGGCCCACCTGGCGACGCTCCATCCCCTGATGGAGGAGCTCGACGAATACAAGAAGAGGATCGCCGAGCTAGAGGACAAGCGCGTCGCCGCCGAGTTCATCCGACTGAGACTGGTCGCGACAAAGAGGGTGGTGCTAGAAGGCCGGCTGGCCAGGTTCCGGGAGGACGAAGGGGAGGCCCTGAAACATATCGCCGACAAAGAAAGGGACTTGAAGGAGAAGTCGGCCCAGCTGAGCGTCGAGGAGCCCTTCCTCGCCAAGCTCGAGGAAGCGGAGGCCTCCCGCAAGTCTGCCGAATCCCAGCTCGCCGACGTGAGGGAGGAGCTCGCCGGGACGCGCTCCAAGCTGGAGGAAGTCAGGGGGAGGGCCCGGAGCCTGGAGGAGGAGGTGGGTGGAATGGAGACGAAGAGGGCCGAGATGGTGAGGCTAGAGCAGACCAAGAGATGGCTCAAGGAGCTCTTCATACCCTGCGTGTCGGCCATCGAGAGGGAGGTGCTGGCCTCCATAAACGAGCAGTTCGACGAGCACTTCCAGCAGTGGTTTTCGACCCTCATGGAGGGAGGAGACATCTCAGTGAGGATTGACGAGTCCTTCTCCCCCGTGGTCGAACAAGATGGCTACGAAATCGACGTGGGGTCCTTGAGCGGCGGCGAGAGGACGTCGCTGGCCCTCGCGTACCGCCTGGCCCTAAACACCATGGTGAAGCAGCAGAGCTCCTCGAAGAGTGGGCTGCTGATCCTCGACGAGCCCACCGACGGATTCAGCTCCGGCCAGCTCCTCAAGCTGAGGGACGTGCTTCAGGAGACCGGCTGCGAGCAGATCATAATGGTGTCACATGAGAAGGAGCTGGAGAGTTTCGTGGATAACATATACCAGGTATCCAGGCTCGGCGGCGAGTCGGCGGTCACCAAGATTTCGAGGTAGATAGAGCTACATGCTGGGACCGGACGACCTCCGGCGTTACATCCGGGAGAGGGAGATCGAGGCCGAGCTCCTCCCCGTGGCGGAGGGTCACACCTCGGGGAAGGCGGCCGACTCCCTGGACATCCGGCTCGAGGAGGTGGCCAAGACCATCGTCTTCGTGGACGAGGACGGGGGCCCCGTGCTAGCTATCGTCAGAGGAGCGGTGAGGGTCAGGCAGAACGAGTTCTCGAGGAAGGTGGGGGCCACCAAGCTAAGGTTGGCGACCCACGACGAAGTCCTCAAGTTCACCGGTTTCCCCGCCGGAGGGGTGAGCCCCATCGCCAACCTGTGTCGCGACAGGGTCTATATGGACAGGCGGCTCCTCGACATGGAGCACGTGTATGCAGGTGGCGGGTCCGAGGCCTTCATCCTCAAGATCAAGCCTGCCGACATGCTCAGAGAGTCAGGTGCCCAGCTCATAGAGATCCCCGCACAGCCCACCCCGAGCCAGTAAGTCATCCGACCCGGGACGACCGTCGGAGGACCTACCTCCGCAGTATCTTATCCTGTGCCGCTATGAGGGGAGGGATCACCAAGGAAACGGCGCAGCATAGGAGGTAGGGAGTCGCCAAGCTGACGGAGGAGATGTAGCCTCCAATGATGGGCCCGACCACGACGCCTACGCCGTAGAAGGCCTCTAGGGCGCCGACAGCTGCCCCCAGGCGCTCCTGCTTCGTACTGTTGGACACGACGACCAAGGTCACGGGGTAGAACACGCCGAACCCGTAGCCTGATACGAGAAGCAGGGCCGCCATGACCGGAAGGGAGGTCGATTGGAGCACCCCCACGAGCGCGCAGCCGGCGAACATGAAGGCGACGGAGAGGTAGAGCGCGGCCCTCGGAAGCGCCCGGTTGAGCCTGTTGACGCTGACGAATGCGACGATCCTGGCCAGGCCGAAGAGCGAAAAGAGGAGGCCGATGGTAGTCTTGTCGTAGGCGAAAGCCCCAAGGTACCCTGGGAATAGGGAGACGATGATGCCGAAGATGATGCCATAGGCCAGCACCGCCACATAGGCCGGTGCTAAGGCCCTGCTGGGGAGCATGGGACTCGTCTTGGCCGGCATCGCCTTCGGCCGGTAGGACTTGCCGAGCGTCAGAAGTGTGAAGGCGATGGTGAAGAGCAGCACGGCGGACGAAATCATGAAAAGCGACAAGTACCCTCGCCATGCCACGAGCGGGCCGCCTATCCCCGGGCCGATCAGGAAGCCCAGGGCCCAGGAGACGCTGTACCACCCCATGGCGGCGACCCGCCGGTCGCTCTCAACGGACTCGGCCACCATGGCTTCGGTGATGGGCCACAGGAGGGAGTATCCGACGCTGGCCAGGAGTTGGGTGACGATGACGTATGGAACGGTCTTCGCCGCCACCAATAACGCCGTCGAGGCCAGGTTAACGAAGATGCCGAAGATGTAGAGCTGGCGCCGAATCCCCCTGTCGGAGAGGTATCCGAGGAAGAAGGGGAGGAAGGCGTAGAGCGCCGACTTCGCCGAGCCCACGAGGCCGACATCGAACATGGAGCCTCCGATGGACTGGACGTACGTGGGGATGAAATACGCTGTGAGGCCCAGGCCTAGGGAGGAAAAGAACACGGAAGCGTCCAAGAAGAATAGCCCGTTCCTGTTTCTAGACACCCCAGCATCTTCGCTCGTGTGCGAAAGATACCGCCCAGGAGGATATTAAATGCTACAATCCCATGGCGCGGCGGATGACGGAGTGGCGCTCGTGCTTTCCCCACGACTTGAAGCGCTCCTCCTCCCAGATGTTCCCGCGTTCGTTGTAGCCCCTGGTCTCCCAGTATCCATCCACGTATTCGGCGAGGGCTTCGATCTCCGTGAGCCACTTCGCCGACTTCCACAGGTATATGTGCGGCATAAAGGGCCGCGCGGGGAAGCCCATCTCTAGGCTGATGGGTTGGCCATTCAGCATAATGGCCACGATGGCGTCCTCGACCATCCCGTCTTCGAGGGGGATGGGGGTGCCGTAGCCGTCCAGGGACCTAAACATGATGAAATGAGCCTCAGGCTTCATGCCGGCCTCCTTCAGGAGGGCTGGTAGGGAGGGCCCCCGCCAGACGGTGTCGGCTACCGACCACCCAGTGACGCAGTGGGAGGGCTTCGCCACCGTCACCTGCGGGCGAGCCTTGAGCTGGTCGTAGGTGAGCTCCAGGGGACGCTCGACGAGGCCTTTAACCCTTAGCCTGTACGAAGAGATGTCCACTTCCGGCACGCCCAAAGCCCCGTAGAAGATGAACTGCTTGATGTACTTCTGGTTGGGGGGCGTCGAGGAGGAAGCCTCCGCGGGCTTTGACATTAGGCGCGGGAAAGGACTCCATCAATATAACGGTATGGCGATTTCACGGCGGCCGGGACGAAGGCAACAACGGACGAGGCGACGTCCTGGGGGCCTCTTCATGACCACCAAAGAATTAAGTAGTACACGGGGAGACAACTACTCATCTGAGCGAGGGCGCCCAGTTGTCCAACACGTCGCCAATGCCGAGCAAGAGACATGTAGAATGGCTGGAGTTCGGGAGGCTGTGCGAGAGTCTGGCCGGCTCGATCACGGGCAGCGGGAAGAAGGTGGACCTCGTGGTCGGCATCGCCCGAGGAGGCATCCCGCCTGCCATGGTGGTGGCCGACAGGCTCCGCGTTCCGATCGACTTCATCAACGTGAAGTCATACACGGGGGTCCAGCAGCGCGGGAGGGTGAAGATAATCTCGACCCTGTTCGAGGACGCCAGTATGAAGGACGTCCTGGTGGTGGACGACCTTGTGGACCAGGGGGAGACGATGGGCACCATCCTGGCCTTCTTGGAGAAGTACCACCCCAGCAAGGTGATGACGGCGACCCTCTTCATCAAGCCCTGGAGCAACTTCCGTCCTGACTTCTTCGTGGACATCACGGACAAGTGGGTCGTATTCCCCTGGGAGCACGGGGAGTTCGGCTGACGACAGAGTAGCGCATGTTGACCTTTTGATGCAGCACTTTGGTGCGACGAGTTGTTAAATGATAAAAGGGGGTTCTCTAAACCAGCCGCTGTGGGCGGTCGGAGCAGATTAAGATGACTGAAGACCAAGACGAATCGACGTTTGCGATGGATGTCAGGACCGATATGCATCGCTACCGGGATGCGCTGGTCGGCATCCTGCGCGACGTTTACATGGCCAGGCCCGAGATGGCCCCTAGGGTCCATACCCTCATCTACAGGTGCGACGGCGTGATAGCGCTAACTAACAAGCTGGAATCGAACACCATCGCCTTAGGCGAAGCGAAGGAGCTCATAGGGAAGAAGGTCAGCGAGCTCATGCAGCTTACGGAGGAGTTCCTCGAGGACCTTTCGGAGTCGATGGAGGACGGCAACAGGCGGGAGCCCTACTTCGAAGGGGCCGCCTCCTAGTCGGTTCAGAAGACGTTTTTCACGAAGTTCAGCCAGCCGTCCAGGGATTCCACGCTAACGTCGTTCGCCTCGTCATCCTCGATCACGGTCAACCTGACTATCTCCACGGAGGATCCCTTCTTCTCACCTAGGACGCGAATGTAGGTCGAGGAGCCCAACTTCCCCCTCGCTGCGCCGGAGGCCGGAGAGAAGGTGATGACTATCTCCCTGTCGTCCTCTTTGACTGAGTATTCGTTCTTGTTTCCGTCTAAGAACTTCCTGAGGACGGCGTAGTCGATGGAACAGGTGCTCATGTGGCTACATATCAGAGGTAGGGGTGCATAACCTCTTCGGCCTCTTTGGGGGTGAGCCCCCTGACCTCGTACGACGGCCACTTCCCGCCGTTGACCTCCGCCATCATCTCCTGGAAGGTGGCCTTCTCCTCCGTCCTGTAGACTATGCCGATGGGTATCCCCGTTTCGTCGTTGATGGCTTTCAAGGCTTCGACCTCGCTGTCGGGCTGGTATCCCCTGTCCTCCAGCCTGTACACCCGTTTCCTCACTTCGTCGAATATGTTGTGCCAGGTAACGCAGGGGCTGATGGTATCCACCAGCGCGAAGCCTCTGTGGCCTATGGCCTCCTGGAAGAGTCGCGACAGGTGCTTAGGGTCCCCGCTGAACCCTCTGGCTACGAAGGTCGCCCCAGCACCCAGGAGGGTGGGCAGCGGCCTCAGGGGGTAGATTATGCTGCCGTCGGGCGTGGTCTTGGTCTTCTGGCCGAGTTTCGAAGTGGGCGAGAGCTGGCCCGTCGTGAGGCCATATATCTCGTTGTTCATGACGATGAGCTTGATGTCGTCGTTGCGCCTCGCGGCGTGGACCACATGGTTGAAGCCGATGCCGTATTCATCACCGTCGCCAGCCGTGGCGACGACCGTGAGCTTGGGGTTGGCGTCCTTGATGCCGATGGCTACGGGGACAGGCCTGCCATGGAGCCCATGGAAGCCGTAGGTCCTGATGTAGCCGGGGAGGTTGGAAGAGCAGCCTATGCCCGACACGATCACGACGTTGTGGGGGTCCAGCTTCAGCGTGGTCAGGGCGTCCTTGAGCGCGGCCAGGACGCCGAAGTCGCCGCACCCGGGGCACCAGTCGGCCTTGACGTCGCTTTCGAAGGCCTTGGGGTTAAACAAGGCCCTGCACCTCCTTTGAAATCGCCTGGTGGACCGCGCCCACCACCTCCGCGGGGTATATGGGCTCGCCGTTGTACTTCAGGAAGCGACGCTCAATATCTACGCCAGTCTCCCTCCTCAGAAGGCCAGCGAACTGGGCCGTATAGTTGGCCTCGATGTCCAGTAGGGCGTCGGCGGACTTCAACACCTTTGCGACTTCGGCAACGTTAAGCGGATAGAGCTGGCTGAATTCGAGGGAATTCACCAGGAGCCCCTCTCCCCAGAGGCGAGTGAGCGCCTCCCTCACTGGGTTGGCAGTGCTCCCCCAGCTGACGATGGTCAGGTCCGCATGGTCGGGGCCGAAGAGCTCTGGGAGGAGCATCTCTCTCGCCATCTGCTCCATCTTCTTCATCCTCTTCTCATGCATCCTCTCTCTCAACTTTACCGCGTCCTCCAGCCCGGATAGCATGTCGCTCAAGTCATGGCCGAACTCGTCATGCTCGTCGGTCTTGGTGACGAACATCATGCCGGGCGTGCCCGGGAAGGCCCGAGGTGAAACGTTGTCGGCGGTGAGTGCGAACCTCTTGAACCAAGTGCCGTTGGTGAGGGCCGGGTCCGGTGTCTTGAGCACCTTGCCCCTGTCGATGGGCAGGCTGAAGTCCAGGGGGTCGATGGACTGGTACCCACCGTCGCCGATGGCGAAGTCCAGCAGTATCAGAGCCGGGACCTGGAAGCGGTCGGCGACGTTGAACGCTATCCCTGCCGTGTAGAAGGCCTCCTGCGGCGTCCTGGGCGAATAGATGACCCTGGGGAAGTCGTCATGCGATATGCCGAGCATCATGTTGAGATCCCCCTGGGCGGTCTTCGTCGGCAGCCCCGTGCTGGGGCCCGCCCTCATGACGTCCACCACGACCAGAGGGGTCTCGGTCATGGCAGCCTCGCCTATGGCCTCCTGCATAAGAGAGAAGCCGCCGCCGCTGGTGGCACACATGGCCCTGGCGCCGGCGTACGAAGCTCCTATGGTCGAGTTCACGACGGAGATCTCGTCTTCGCCCAGGAAGACCGTTATGCCCAGCTTCTTGGCGTTGGCGGCCATCCAGTGTACGATCGAGCTAGCGGGGGACATGGGATAGGCTGCGTAGAACCTGCAGCCTGCGGCAGCAGCCCCCAGGGCGACAGTGAAATCGGCGTGCATGAAGGGCCTACGAGTCGCATAGTCGTATTGGAGCTTCTTGACGATGCCGTACTTCGTGGCCGTGAGGTCGAACCCTTCCTTGGCCGCGAAGACATTGCTTTCGGCTACTTCTGGGTTCTTCTTTCCGAACTGGTCGCCGATCGCCTCGGCTAGGACTCTGAAGTCCAACCCCGTGGCCGCGGCCAAGGCCCCCGTGGCGACCGTGTTCCGCATGATGGGCCTCTTGTCGTACTTTAGGGCGATCTCGCTCAGTGGGACCTCCAGAGGCGTGACGTAGGAGGGGAGGTCGTGGGCCTTGACAGTGCGCGGGTCAAATATGACCGCGCCACCGGTCCTGAGCTGCTTATAGTGCTCGTCGTAGCAGAGCTGGGTGAGCGGTATGAGGAAGTCGTCGCCGAACCCCAGAGAGGACACCCGCCAGGTAGCAGCGTGTATGTGGAACCAGACCAGACCGCCCCTGATAACCGACTGGTTGCCGTTGTATGTTGAGATGTAGAGGCCGCTCCTGGACAGAACCCTCGCAATCATTTCGCCGCCGCTCTGAACACCGTCTCCTGCGGCGGCGCCCAGCCTGATGGTCAGGTCGGGCTGTTCTTTCAACTTCTCAGTCACTCCCAAGCACCGACTTATCTCACAATATTATATCCTTTCTCCTATAACGGGTGAATTTCGACGACAAAGGATAAAGAACCGGATGCGGCCGGTCCTCTTAGAGTTTGCCGATGAGAGCGAAGTACTTCACCCCTGAGGAGGTGGACGGGATCCTCCCTGAAGTCGAAAAGAGGCTGAGGGTGGTGACCATCGCCAACGAGGCCGTCGTCCGCCTAACAAAGGACCTCGAGCGCTCTCTCGCTGACGACTCCAACCTGCTTGAGTTCCTAGAGGCCAAGAAAAGGCTAAACAAAGCCCTCAGCGACATGCATAGGTCCGTCGAGAATCTGGAGGAACTGGGGTGCGCCCTGAAGGATCTGGCACACGGTTTAGTTGACTTCCCTGCTAAGCGTTTCGGCGAGGAGGTGTGGCTCTGCTGGCGAGTGGGCGAGACCAAGGTCTCCTACTGGCACGGAAGGAGAGAGGGTTTTGACGTGCGGAAGCCTTTGGAGACCGACCTGGCGGGTCTGGCCTGACCCGGCAAGGCTAAAGAGGGGGCTCTCTCCTCAATGACCTCTATGACCTGGGCTACATCTTGCATTGACTGTGGCCGCGCCACGAAGGACCCCTTGTCTTGGCGGTGTGAGTGCAGAGGGCCGTTGGAGACCAAGGTTAGAGTGGATTATGGCTCGCCTACCCGGAGCGGAAGCACGTTCGGAAGATTTTCGTCGCAGTATCCCTACCTTGACGCCGCCGACTTGGTGAGCCTTGGCGAATCCGAGACTCCGCTGGTAAAGGGAGACGACGCGTCCTACAAGCTCGAATACCTCCTCCCGACGGGCTCCTTCAAGGACCGCGGGTCCTGCGCGCTCTTGTCGGGAATCAGGCAGGAGCTACTCAGGAGGCACGTTGGCCTCGTCAAGGAGGACTCCTCCGGCAACGCAGGGGCCAGCATCGCCGCCTACAGCGCCAGGGCCGGCATCAAGTGCGAAGTGTACGTCCCTGCGGCCGTGTCGGGCCCCAAGGCACTGCAGATCCAGATGTATGGCGCCAGTATGGTGAGGGTACAGGGGTCGAGGGGTTATGTAACCAAGGCCGCCCAGGCCGAGAAAGGGGGAAGCGTCTACGTAGGACACATCTGGCATCCTTTCTTTAGGGACGGGATGAGGACGCTGGCATATGAGCTCTTCGAGCAGAGCGGGAGACGCCTCCCTGAGTCGGTCTTCCTCCCCGTGTCTGCGGGAACCCTCTTGCTGGGTTTCTTGGAGGGCGTGCAACATCTGAGGTCCTCCGGAGCCGTGCGCGAGCTTCCGCACGTCGTAGCCTGCCAGTCGCTGTCCGTCTCTCCTCTCTATTCCAAGATGACTGGGAGGTCTTACAGCCCACCATCTGCCACTAAGACGATAGCTGACGCGCTGGTATCGATCTCGCCTCCACTGCTGAATCACATGGTGTCCAGGCTGAAGGAGGCTGGTGGCGACGCGGAGGCCGCCACCGAAGCGGAGATACTGAAGGCCTGGAAGGAGCTGGCGAAGAAGGGATTCTATGTGGAGCCTTCGTCGGCGGTGGCCTATGCCTGCTTGAAGAAGAGGAAAGAACAGGGGTCCGCTGAGCGAGACACCGTCGTCGTCCTGACGGGCTCAGGGCTGAAGAGCCGCGACGAGACCTTGCGGGTCGCCCTTCAGTTGGGATAGCCGGAGGCAAAGGTCCGTACAACTTAAATACAAATCTCCGATGAAGTTGAGGTTAGACCATTCAAGGGTCCGAGCATGTCATTTTGATTGCCGGGCCCGGGTCAGAGAGATTCAAACAGCATTGAGCGTCCCGTTGGTGAAGGTGGCCGAGAACATCTGGGAAATCCCCAAGATCTACCGAGAGGACATGAGGGTCCCGGCGAGGATATTCGCCGACGACGTGCTCCTGGCCAAGATGAAGACCGACCGCTCCCTGTTCCAGGCTGCCAATGTGGCAACCCTGCCCGGGATATACAAGAGCGCCTTTGCCATGCCCGACGCGCACGAAGGGTACGGCTTTCCCATAGGAGGCGTCGCGGCCGTTGACGACGAGGAAGGCGTGATATCTCCTGGGGGAGTAGGATATGACATTAACTGCCTCCCTTCCGGGACGCGCGTGCTCACGCCTTTGGGCTATCGCATCCCCATCGAGGAGCTTTGTGTGGGCGACGGGGTCATTTCCTTTAGCTCCTTTTTGGCCAAGCCCACCAGGATCGCCCTGACGATGTCGAGAGGTGAAAAGCAGCTCGTCAGGATCAGGACCCGGTCTGGCCTCGATCTTAGGGCCACGCGCGACCATCCTATCCTGACGCCGGGCGGGATGAAGTACTCTGGTCTCATCCACCCCGGCGACGTGGTCGGGACGCATCCCTTCGTGGGCGCCGACTTCGTGAGGCCCGGCTCCCACTTGATCCTCCGGGAGGCCGATTTCAGGCCTTCCGTGGGCGCCGAGCTTTCGGAAAGAGGCCTCCTCCCGCTTCAGGCGGACAGCACCGGCCTTCCTTTCATGCTGAAGCTACTGGGCTATTTCATGGAGAAGGGCGCCTTCGACGGAGAGAAGACCTGGTTCTACGGGACCTTGAACGGGATGGACGAGCTCAAGCGGGACATTGAGTCCGTCGGATACGCGCCTTCGAGGGTCGTCCAGACGGGCAAGCCTTCATTGGCGGACGGCAAAGAGTGTTCGGTCTGCGTCTCGGGTGGGAGTTTCAAGGAATTGTTGGAAAAGCTGGGCGCCCCCCACGGGGACAAGGCGGAATGCGAATATGAAGTCCCCAGCTGGCTCGTCACGCTCCCCCTCTGGATGAAACGGCTCTTCCTGGCCGCCTACTGCGGGGCGGGCATGGATGGACCTCAGACCGTCGACGGCTACAACTTCAAGCCGCCCGTCATTTCTACTACGAAGACGCCGGAGGCTGCGGGGAGCGGCATCGTGTTTCTGAAAGGGCTGTCGGGGCTCTTCAGAGAGCTGGGCGTGGAGCCCTGCGGCATCCGGCGGGAGGATACCGGAGGGAAGGTCAGCCTCGAGCTACGGCTTTCGGAGGGGACGACGTCTCTTCAGAACCTCTGGTCAAGGGTCGGCTACGCTTACGACCCTCGAAAACAGAGGCTAGCCGCTGCGGCACACAGCTGGTTGAAGTGGAAAGCCTCGGTCGTCGCCAGAAGGGAGGATGTTCCCCTGTTGGCGTCCGAGCTCTACGACGGGAGCCAATACATCACTTCGCTCGTGGGGGTCGTGAGATCTCCGTCCGTTGATTCTGGATCCATGGAGAGGAGCACCTGCGAGGGAAGGGATATGGGCCAGCTGCTCCCGGCCTTCGAGGCATGGCTGGAGGACTCCTTAGAAGAAGAGGTCATTTGGGATGTAGTGACCGAAGTCGAAGTGGATGATTACGACGGCGTCGTCTGCGACATTACGGTGGACGACGAAGCCCACAACTTCGCCGCCGACGGCTTCGTGGTGTCGAACTGCGGCGTCCGTCTCATCAGGACCAACCTTTCGCAGGCAGACGTCCGACCACACCTCCCTCTCCTCCTGGACACGCTGTTCAGGATGGTGCCGAGCGGAGTCGGGAGCGAAGGGCAGCTCCGCGTCTCCCACAGCGAGCTGTTCAACGTCACCTCGGGAGGGGTGGAATGGGCCGTAGCGAAGGGCTACGGTTGGGACGACGACGCAAGGCACGCCGAGGAGGGGGGGAAGCTCGTCTCTTCAAAGCCCGAGAAGGTATCACCCACGGCGCTGAAGAGGGGCGCGGGCCAGCTGGGCACACTGGGCAGCGGAAACCATTTCATGGAGATCGAGACCGTCGACAGCATATTCGACGAAGAAGCGGCCCAGGCCATGGGCATGGCCCGGAAGGACCAGGTCCTCGTCCTCATACACACCGGAAGCAGGGGATTCGGCCATCAGGTCTGCAGCGACTATCTCCGCGTGATGGAGGTGCTCATGCCCAAGGTAGGGATTCATCTGCCCGACAGAGAGTTGGCTGCTGGGCCCGTGACTGCGAAGGAGACGGAGGACTACCTGGGCGCCATGGCCTGCGCCGCGAACTTCGCCTGGGCTAACCGCCAGATGATCACCCATTGGGTCCGCGAAGGGTTCGAGAAGGTGTTCAAGACCGACGCGGAGAAGCTGGATATGCACGTGATCTACGACGTCGCCCACAACATCGTGAAGCTTGAGGAGCATGACGTAGACGGCGTCAGGCGCAAGGTCTACGTCCACCGAAAGGGTGCCACTAGGGCCTTCCCTCCGGGCTCTCCGTACCTCACCGAGGAGTACCGCAACATCGGTCAGCCGGTGCTCATCCCGGGGAGCATGGGGACCTCCTCTTGGGTGCTGAAGGGGACCAAGAAGAGCATGGAGATGAGCTTCGGGACGGCCGCCCACGGAGCGGGCCGCTCCATGAGCAGGGCCGCAGCAAAGAGGGCCTACGGTTATGAAGAGCTCCTGTGGACACTCCAGGAGAAGGGGATACTGGTCAGGGCAGCCAGCCGGGAGACCGTGACGGAGGAGGCACCACTCGCCTACAAAGACGTCGACAGGGTAGTGGAGGTTACGCACGCGGTGGGGCTGGCCGAAAAGGTCGCCCGGCTCACCCCCATGGGCGTGGTAAAGGGCTAGGCCGTACGAGAGTTTATTATGGCCTGAAGGGAAGTCCGAAGCCGGTCATGGCGGAGGGCGAATCGGAGGAAGGAGAGTTCCTGGGGACGGAGGCAGGTGGCGAGCAGTTCTCGCGCAAGTTCGAGGGTCGCCTCGTCAGGCACACGGTGTCCATCGACGACGAAGCCATCGTCGGGGAGCTCTCACGGAAGGGCTACGGCGACAGGGAGGGAAAGCTGCTCTCCCTGAAGCTCTACGAAGCCCTCCATCTTGTGAGGCTCGGCTGGCTGTCGGTCAAGGGGCCCCGGACCAAGGAGGTCTCCTTCGAAGACCTCGTGAAGAGGTCCCTCGCTGAGAACTCCATGGGCTGGACCAAGTTCCTGGTCTACAGGGACCTGCGAAGCCGAGGATATGTCGTCCGGGAAGGCTACAGCCTGGCGGCCGACCTAAGGATCTACCCCAGAGGGGAGTACGGCAAGAATCCGGCGAAGTACGTGGTCATCCCCATCAACGAAGGCGGCGACGTCAGGATGTCAAGGCTGCAGAAGATCATCGACACCGTCTACAGGATGGGCAAGGAGCCCATCATCGCGGTGGTGGAGAGACGCGGAGAAGCGATTTATTATAGGGCCTCGAAGATGGTGTTCGAAGGCCCTTGACCGTATCAGGCTACATTGCCATCACAAGGCCCGTCAACTCCCTGATGATCGGCCTCGCAGTGCTCGTGGGCGAAGCGGTGGCCATATCGACGATCCGGCTGGACCTCGGCACCGTCGCCGGCTACATGACGGGGGTCTTCATAACGGCCTTCTCGATGGTCATCAACGACTTGCTGGACTTCGACGTGGACAGGGCCAACGGGGCGAAGAGGCCACTCGTCATGGGCACCGTCTCCATGTTAGGAGCGGAGGTCCTCTCCCTCCTTCTGCTGGCCGCCGGCCTCGTCGCTTCGGCCTATTCGGGGATGAGCACCTTCGCCATCGCCGCCGCCTTCGCCGGCGTCGCCACGCTCTATAACTGGAAGCTGAAGGAGAGGGGCTTCTCAGGTAACATCGCCGTGGCCCTCTCCATGATGATACCGTTCATGTACGGAGGCGTCCTCGGCGAGGGGCTGAAGTGGAACCCCCTCCTGGACATGATGGCTCTCACCGCCTTCCTAGCCGGCGTCGGGAGGGAGGTGGTCAAGGGGATAACGGATGTGGAGGGAGACTCCCTCCGGCACGTCAGGAGCATCGCCAGGACCAACGGAGAGAAACTGGCCGGAGCCGTGGGCGCCGCCTTCTTCCTGGCCGCCGTGGGAAGCAGCTTGGTCCCGCCGCTTCTTCTGAAAACCTCGGTGGCCTACGACTTGGTCATAGGTGCCACCGACATCCTCTTCATTTACCTGGCCTACTTCGTCGTCCGGAGGAACGGGAAGGAGGACGCCCGCCAGGCGAAGAGGTTCGCGCTCATAGGCATGTTCACGGGCATGGTGGGCTTCATCCTGCAGGGCCTCCTGAGGGGTTGACCTGATTTGATGTGGGTCGAAAAGTATAGGCCGGGGAAGGTGTCAGAGATGGTGGGCAACGAGGACATCCGCGGCAGGTTCTTCTCCTGGCTGGAGGGTTGGGAGCAGGGCGCCAAGCCTGCGCTCCTCGTGGGACCCCCCGGCACCGGGAAGACTACCCTCGTCCACGTGACGGCGGCCCAGCTGGGGTACTTTGTGATAGAGCTCAACGCCAGCGATCTGCGCACCAAGGAGGCCCTTCAGGGGAGGCTGGGCGCGCTCGCTTCGGAAAGCCTAGTCGATGAGAAACGGCTCCTCTTCCTGGACGAGGTGGACGGCCTCTTCGGCCGTGCCGACTTCGGAGGGCTGGAGTTCGTGCTTGACACGGTGGGCGAGATGACTCTGCCCGTGGCCATGGCGGCCAACTTCGGAGAGGTGGAGCAGGTGAAGAAGCTCTCGAAGATCTCCGTGACGATGCCCATGAGGCGTGTTTCGGAGAGGCTGCTGGAGATGTACATCCGGGACATCCTCGGCCGCGAAGGCGCTAAGCTTTCCGACGAAGCCGTTCTCCGGGCCGTCATAGGGGCCAGAGGAGACGTCCGGGCGGCCATAAACAACATCCAGTCGGCCTTCCTTTCGGGAAAGCCCGTCGAGACCATGCGCAACCAACAGGTGGGTCTTCCGGAGGCCATCGGCGTGGCCACGTCCGCCTCCCGGCGCGAGGATGCTGTCAAGGCCCTCCGAGAATGCGACGGCCAGCCCGACGAGAGGCTCCAGGCGGCATTCACCTCCATCGTGGCGGCCGACATCCCTCTGGAGCGGAAGAGGGAGGCCCTGCGGGCCTTGACGGAGGCGAACGTCCTCCTCGGCCACATATTGCGCACCCAAAGGTGGAGGCAGCTCCGATACTTCGACCAGCTCCTGGCTGGCGCCCTCTTCGGGCTCCATTCGGGCTACGTCTCCGACGACATAGCGTGGCCGGTGAAGATCAGGATATGGAACGACGGCCGCTACCTAAGGGCCTTCGAACTCTACCTCGCCAGGCGATACCACGTTTCGAGGGCCGACGCCGCGGCTTACTTCTTGCATTCGGCGGTCCTCATATACGGCCGCGATCCATCCCTTCTCCGCAGGGTCTGCGAGCGGGGAGGCCTAGACGAAAAGGCCGCCAACGCCCTGGAGAGAGAGTACAAGCTGCTGGTCAAGGGATTGGGTGGATGAGTTGACCGAAGCGCGGCTAAGGATAGTCTGTGATGAAAGGGAGAGGGCCAGCGGGGTCCCCCAGGAGCTTCTCGAGCTGGGGGTCGCCGTGGACTTCAGCCAGCTGAAGCTTGGCGACTACATCCTGTCCCCCAGCACGGCCGTGGAGAGGAAGAGCGTCATGGACTTCGTTTCCTCCCTGTATGACGGGAGGCTCTTCAACCAGGTGAATGAGCTGACCAAGACCTTCCCGAACGCCTTCGTCCTTGTCGAGGGGGACCCCGGCGAGATCTCCATGATTTCTCGCAACCCCAAGAGCTACTACGGCGCGATGGCCGCCCTTACGCTGACATTCAACGCCAAGACATTGTTCACTCCCTCTCCGGCCGACACGGCGCTGGCCCTGGAGGCCATGGCTGCCCGCTTGAGCAGGAAAGGCGAAGCTAGGCCCTCTATCATCTACCAGGCGCCGCTGAAGAGCGCGGAGCTCCACAAGCAGCAGGTCTACGTCGTCTCTTCGCTTCCGGGGGTCGGCTCCAACCTAGCGAAGAGGCTGCTAGAACGATTCGGAACCCCGCGAGGCGTCTTCGCTGCCGGCGTGCCGCAGCTGGCCATGGTTCCGGGAGTGGGAAGGGCTAGGGCCGAGAAGATCGTCAAGGCCTTGACGTCGCCGTTCAAGGGGGTGCCTGCAGAGAGCCAGCCCAGCCTCGATGAAGGTGAGGCCGGCGGGCTTCAGGCCAAAGGGTAAAGTGTGCGGAAGGTCCCTCCCTGACGGCTCCCTCGTAGGCCCGCTAGAGGAGAGCCTGGATGCCGCTGCTGTACTGGAACGCCTTCTTCTCAGCGTTGACGATGGAGGCCGGAAGCCCCGACTTTTCCGCAAGCCTCCGGAGGACGACCTTGCGGATGCCGCCTGAGATAAGATGGTCGGAAGGAAGGCTGAGAGCGAAGCGGGCCAGCGGAAAATCGGCATAGGGGAAGGAGGCCTCGCAACCTCCGCGAGCGATGGCCCGTTCGTCGCGCCGGAGACCCACCTCCAAGCGGGGAAGCTCGTCGACCAGCTGCGAATTGAGCCTTCCAGGTTCATGAGATGCGAGCCTCAGGTGGCGGTGGTAGCCGCCGAAGATTTCGTCGGCTCCCTGTCCTGCGAGCAATAGCTCCATCCCCTGCTCCCTGGCCCCAGACGACGCAAGGTAGAAGCCAGCCGAAAGGGCCTTGTCCATGCGGGACCAGCTGGTGCCGGAGTCTAGGGCCGCGTGGCTGGCCCCCTCCACTTCGATCATGCCCACCCTGACCTTCAAGAGCTCTAGCCCCATCTCGTCGGCGGCCTTCGACACGGAAGACGAGTCCTTGGAGCCACCGGCGAAGACGGAGACCAGAAGGACACGATGCTTCGCGGAGGCGAAGAGCGCCAGCAGGGAGCTGTCGAGGCCACCGGAGAACGCTACGCCCACGGCTCCGGCTTCCCCGATTCGCGTCCTGAGCGACGCCTTGAGCAGCTCGCCCACCGCTCGTGAGGATCTTTCAAGGTCCCCTTCGAAGGGTTCCCCGACCAAGTCTCCACAGTATCTTTTTGACACAAGGCCTCCTCGCTCCATTTTGATGACGTCTCCTGGCCCCGCCGGGGAGGGCTGCATGGAATATCCCCTGATGACGGAGGGTTCCGTCGAGACGACGGCCAGCCCTGCGGCGGTTCCCATGTAGAGGGGCTTTGCGCCGAGCGGGTCTCTGGCCGCCAAGACGCAGCCTTCTTGGAGGGAGGCGAACGCGAATTCACCGGAGACGCCATTGTCTAAGGCCGTTTCGACGCCGCCGGCGCCATTGAGCTCTGCGTCGATGCAGCCGTGCATGATCATTTCGCTGGCGGAGTGAGCGAGGCCGCCAACTACCAGCGTCCCTCCTTCCACTTTACGTCGGTCCGAGACGAACCGCCCCCGCCTCTCCTTCTCCAGCAGGGCACGAGCTGGGTCCAAGTCGATGCGATGACCTGGCGCCGCCGAGATCCCGAAGACCGCCGAGGCTTTCCCCTTCAACCCTCGCCCCTCGCGTTGGCCATCAGCGCCTGCGACTGCTGCCTGATGTTGGCGGCGATGGTCTCGCCGATGGTGGAGACGCGGCCGAGGTCCTTGACGGAGGCTGAGGCGATCGAGCTGATGGTGCGGAAGTCGGCCTGGAAGAGGTTCCTGGCCCTCACCCGCCCCACTCCCTTCAGCTGGACCAGAGGGAGTAGCTCCGCCTTGCACCCGACGTCGATGCGCGTCCTAAGCAGCGAAAGGCTATTGGCGATTTTTCTGTATCCCTCGAGCCTGGCCAGCTCGCCGAACGCGTAGGCGAGCCATTCAGCCACGTCGACGCACCTGTGGAGGTCGCCCGGCTCTGCTCCGTAGGCATTGAGAATCTTGTCTTCGCTCCATTCGTTGATCCAGGCGTGCAGGACAAGGAGGCTCCTGAAGCTCTCGCTAAAGCCCGACTCGAAGTCTTCGGGGAAGAACATGAACTGGGAATACTCCTCCGTGAAGGCCTCGGCGTCTCCTTGGTCCTTGGCGCGGAGGGCCATCTTCGGCTGGTAATCGGGCACCATGGTTATCAGCTGCAAGAGGCCGGGCGTCAGGTCGTTGGACGTGTCCGTCCTGTCCTTCAGCGCCTTGATGAACATCAGACCCGATTCGGGGTCTATGTAGAGGGTGGAGATTCTCTTCCCCAGCGGGGTGGCCCTGACTTCTTCGCCATCGATGGTAACCAGCTCGTTGCCCTCCAGGTACCTGATGGAGCTCTGGAGTCGGGAGAGGACTGAGAACTCCTTGTACTGCTGGGCGAGCAGGGTTGAAAGGAAGAATGTCTTCAGCATCTCCATTTTGGCCCGTGGGGTCGAGGCGATGACGCCCAGGGCGTGCGTCCGGAAGCTGCCGGGGGAGGCCAGCTGCGACCTGACGGGCTCGGGCTGGCCCCTCACGTAGGCGTCCATGATGGCGTCCACCTCTTCTTCGCTCTGGGCGACGGTGATGGCCTCTCCATACTCGTCGAACTTGGGCCGTCCAGCCCTGCCGCACATCTGCTTGTAGTCCATCACGCTGATGGGCCGGTTCTCACCGAAACTTGAGTCGTACCTGTAGAGGCTGGCCAATATGACCCGGCGCGCGGGCACGTTGACCCCGGCAGCCATGGTCGGGGTGGCCACGAGCAGCTTCACCAGGCCCTCTTTGAAGGCCGATTCGACCGCCCTCCTGTGGGGCATGGCCAGGCCGGCGTGGTGGAAGGCTACGCCGGAGCGCACGCAGTCCGCTAGGATCCGGCTGACCTCCGTCTCCTCGGCCTCCGCCATGAGCTTCTTAGCGTACAGCCTGAGCCGGGCGCTTTCGTCGAAGGAGAGGGTCTTTGCCATGTAGGGGGAGGCCTTCGTGGCGATGCTGACGGCCCTCCTCCTCGTCTCTGCGAAGATCATGGCCTGGCCGCCGTCGGCGATGCTGTCCAGGGCTAGGTCGATGGCCGGCATCTCCCAAGACGACTTCAGCTGCCGCACTCCTCCGTCCTCAAAGTATATCCTGTTCTCGTAGCCTACCCCCTGCTTGAGCGGAACGGGCCTCCAGACCATTGAGACCGATTTGGCGTGAAGCCAGTCAGCCACCTGGTTGGCGTTAGCTACGGTGGCCGAAAGAGCCAGGAGCTGGGCCCTGCCGCCCTCCGAAAGCACCCTAGTTATGACGACTTCGAGCGTGGGCCCCCTGTCGGCCTCACCTAGGAGGTGCACTTCATCGAAGACGAAAAGGCCCACCTTCTTCATCCAAGAGGGATGGTGGCGAGCGAGGGAGTCGAACTTCTCGTTGGTGAGGATGAGGAGGTCAGCATATCCCAGCTCTTCGCCGTTAGAGTCATAGTCGCCCGTAGAAATGGCGACCCTGACGTTCCTGCCGGCGGGGTTCTTGAGCGCCGTAAGGGCCGACATCTCCTCGTACTTCTCGTAGGCCAGGGCGCGGAGGGGCGCCAGGTAGACCACCTTGCTCTCCCTTTCGGTCAGCAGGCGGGCAGCGGCCATCATGGCCACGAGTGTCTTTCCGCTGGCGGTGGGGGTCGAAAGAAGGAGGTTCTGGCCGTCCAGCAGGCCTGCATCCACCGCGGCACTCTGGGTGGGATAGAGCTTGGAATATCCCAGGCGGCCAAGGAGGTCCCTGACCTCCTCCGCCAATGGCAGCTCGTAGACCTCCATGCCGTCCAAGAACCCCTCTAGACCCTAGGCCGGGCGGTTTATGATATTTTGCTGTAGTAGCCTGACCTTATCTCGTAGATCTGACCCAGCTTGTAGAGGGTGGTGATGACGCGCTTGGCCTCTTCGGAGCTGAAGTCTCCAGTCTTGACGAGCTCGTCCACAAAGGCCTTAGCCTCCACCGGCTTCTTGTCGGGGCCGTGGAGCTGCCTGAAGACGTCCATGGCCTTCTCGAGGACGGTGCGCTCGCTGGCAGGGCGACCTTGGAGAACGCCCAAGTCCACCTTCCCCGTCTTTACGTCGATGCCCACCGACTCGAGCATCTTGCGCATCAGGTTGATAGCTTGTAGCGCGTCTTCGACGATGACCTTGTCCCTGAGAAGGAGCCGGGCGCGCGCTGTCGCGATCCTTATCATCCCCTCTAGCTGGCGAGGGGTGATGGCTATGGTCCCTTCTGTGCTGGAGCCCCTCAGATCGAGGTAGAACTGAAGGAGACGCTCCTGGACGTCTTTGGTGAGCTTGGGTTCCACCTTCTTAGCGTAAATCAGGTATTTGCGCAGCATGTCGAAGTTCAGGGGCGGCTGCACGACGAAGGCCTCGGCCCTGTGGGTCTCGAGTATGTGAGAGGCCAGCTTCTCGTCCTTTGCCCTGTCCGGTATGTCTCTAATTATGAAGACTAGGTCGAACCTAGTGAGAAGCGGAGTGGGAAGGTTGACGTTCTCGTAGATGTTCTTGTAGGGGTCGTACTTCCCGAAAACCGGATTGGCCGCTGCGAGTATCGAGGTGCGGGCGTTCAGAGTAGCGACGATCCCTCCCTTGGCGACGCTCACGGTCTGCTGCTCCATTACTTCATGGAGGACGCCCCTGTCTTCTACCCTCATCTTGTCAAACTCGTCGATGCAGGCAACTCCTTGATCAGCCAGAACGACCGCTCCTGCTTCCAGCATCATGAGCCCAGACTTCTCTTTCACAACCGCGGCCGTCAACCCAGCTGCGGTCGAGCCTCTCCCCGTAGTGTAGAGGCCCCGTGGCGAGACCCGCGACACGTACTTCAGCAGCTCACTCTTAGCAGTCCCAGGATCTCCGACCATGAGAATGTTGAGATCTCCCCTGATTGTGGTCCCATCGGGGAGGACTCCCTGCGGTGCGCCCGTTATCATCAGGAGCACCGCCTCCTTCTGCGTTTCGAACCCGTATATCGATGGGGCTATCGAGTTGATGAGCCTCTCGTAGGCGTCGGGGAGGGCGGCGATCCGCTTAATCTCGGCTTCGTCCTCCGCGTTGATCTGGATCTGATCGGCCTCTTTGCCGCTCACGTCGACGTAATTGGTCTGAAGCCTGGTCCTGAAGACGGTCAACTTCCCTCTGCCGATGGCGGTCTCTGGCTCGGCCCTCACCACGCCGGTGACCACTACCCTGTCGCCAGGCCGGGCCTTGCTAACGATCTCCCCGACGATCTCCGCGTCGATGGAGGTGGGAAGCTGGCCGGGCGGAAGCTCTTCTGGCAGCTCCTGTATGCGGATGACTTGGTAGTCGGTGAACTTCGAATAGGCCTTGTCCAGCTCCAAGTTTCTTGACTCCTCGCATTCGCCGCATTTTGTAGGCGTCTTCAGCAGGGGGCCCGGCTGGGGGACGAGAGTGATGTGGCCGTTGGGGCACCTGAACGCGGCCACCAGGGCCAGAGGCTGGACCTCGGACGTCCTCACGACCATGCCGTTGATGGCCACCAGCCTGTCGAGGTACTTCGCCGCGACGGCCCTTAGGGGGAGCTTGTCGGTGATCCCCTTGATTCTGACTTCCAAGGCGTCCCTGACGTCGTCGGCGTAGGTGAGGTTCTCTGTCTTCACAGCCTCGTAAGCGGCCTCCCTGAAGGCCGGGAAGATGGAGTCGGGCCTCTGGATGAAAGTGATGGCGAGGTCGGTGTCGAAGGCGAGGAGGTCTTCGTAGTCGACCAAGACCGAGGCCTTCCCTTCGGCTATCATTTGGCTTATCCTGGTGCGGTATTTTGGAGTGCCGTCCGGCGCCTGGAAGCTCTTAAGGAAGAACTCGAGCTGCTCTGAGACCTTGGCCTGCGACAGGGACGTCAAGATTCCACTTCACCCAGCACCAGCGAGCGCCACTCCGATATGAGGTCCCTAATCTCGCTGTACAGGAGGAGCTCCTCGGGAGAGAGGAGGTTGGCCGGGTCGGGCTGCGAAGTGTAGCCTGCCATGATGACCATCTTGACCATCCTCGTAGTCACAAGGTCTTGGGTGCTTACCTTGACCTTCTCGTAATGCGGATCATGCGGATTCCTCTTGCGGAGGATCATGAGGTGTCTGCGAAGCTTGAGGTATAGGTCCTTGGAGAGCTGTGACGGCTGCGTCGGCCCCTGGAGCTTCTCGCGCTGCAGTGCCCTGAACAGCTCCGGTTCGACGCCTTCCTCCCCGAGGTTGACTAGGTTGTTCTCCTCCAGGACCTCCGCCACCCACCGTGGGACCTCGACGACCTCCCCTTCGCCCACCTCCGGAAGCTCGAAGGTGCTCAGCTTGGCCTCGGGGATGTCAGTCCTTGCGGTGACCTTTACGGGGGACATCAAGAAGGATGCCTCCCTGTTGATCACGAAGGTCCGGAATTGCTGCAAGGAATCCTTTGGCAACTCCTTTTCTTATGGTCATAAGTGTCAGGGTTAATTAATGATTACCCGTAGCACAAATCACCTATCTTTAATAACGGTCGGGGGTTGCTATAGACGGCGGCTGCGAGACGAGATGGAATACGACGAGACACTGATGTGGGTCGAGAAATATCGACCACAGGTCCTGAGCGATCTCGTGGACCAGGCGGACATCGTGGAGAGGCTCTCGGCCATCATCAAGAAGCCCGACGACATGCCCCATCTACTTTTCACTGGTCCCCCAGGTTCGGGGAAGACTACCGTCGCCAACTGCATGGCCAGACAGCTCTTGAAGGAGTATTGGCGCGATTTCACCCTGGAGCTCAACGCTTCGGATGAGCGCAGGATAGACGACGTCCGCATGAAAGTGAAGGTCTTCGCCCGGCACACGGACAAGAGGGCTGACATCCCCTTCAGGCTTGTCATACTCGACGAGGCAGATTCCATGACGAACGACTCTCAGACAGCCTTGAGGAGGATAATGGAGGAGTACTCGAAGACCACCCGTTTCGTGCTGACCGCCAACTACTCCACGGGCATAATCGAACCCATCCAGAGTCGATGCGCCGTCTTCAGGTTCACGAGGCTCCCTGATTCCGACGTTGTAAACTGCCTTGGAAACATATGCAAACATGAAGGCGTAAAGGCCACGGAAGGAGCCCTTAAGATAATCTATGAGCTGAGCGACGGAGACCTCCGTCAGGCCATTAACCAGCTGCAGACGACGGCTTCTGTGGGAGAGGTCAACGAGGCTAACGTGAAACGTGTGTACGGCGTATCAAAGAGGGCTTCCGTCAAGGAGATGGTGCAGCTGGCCGTAAAGGGCGAATTCAAGAAGGCCCGCGAGATACTGGTCGAGCTCCTGAAGGTTTATGGGATGCCCGAGACGGACGTGCTGAAATACGTCTACCAGGATCTTTCAGACATTAAGGGGGTGGACCAGACGAAGGCGGCCAAGCTCATGGCCGACTACGACTTCAGGCTTCTAGAAGGTGCCCACGCCGAGATTCAGCTGACGGCCCTTCTGGCCGAGCTTTCTTCATTGACGGCCTAGTGGAGTTGCCAAGATTGAAGCCTTTGCGTGGGATAAAGGACTATTCGCCCGAGGAGTTCGAGAGGCTCGAAGGGCTGAGAGAGATCTTCGTGGAGCTGTCTAAGCTGTACGGTTTCAAGCTGATGGAGCCCGCCCCGCTGGAGCCCATCGAGACTCTTGAGGAGAAGAGCGGCCCCGGGATCCGAGATGAGATCTATAACTTCAAAGACAAGGGCGACAGGGAGATTGGCCTTCGTTTTGACCTTACCGTGGGCCTCACCAGGTACGCGTGTTTCGACAGGGCGGCCGCCCTCCCCATCAGGCTGGGGAGCTTCGGCGGCGTGTTCAGGTACGACGAGCCGCAGCACGCCCGGTATCGATGGTTCTACCAGTGGGACGTGGAGACCTACGGCAGCGCCAACCCCGAGGCGGATGCTGAGATGATCGAGTTCACCAGTCACCTCCTCAGGAAGGCTGGGGTCCGAGAGCACGTCGTGAAGATCGGCGACAGGCGGCTCGTGCAGGAGTTCATCGAGAAGAAGCTGGGCTTCACTGGCGACCGGGCCGTAGAGCTCATGAGGGCCCTCGACAAAATCGACAAGAAGACTAGGACGGAGCTGGAGGAAGAGTACGGAGCGAAGGGCTTCTCGGAAGATGCCATTGACCACCTCTTGGACTTCGGGGCCCTCGAGGGGAGCCCTTCCGAGGTCATGTCCAAGCTGCAAGAGGAATCGCTGGAGTCGGCCTCCGGCCTCGCCGAACTTCTGGATGAGCTCTCGGGCGGCCACGCGAAGATCGGGCTCAGCGTCAAGATCGTGCGCGGGATCGACTATTACACTTCAACCGTGTATGAGGCGTTCGATTTGAAAGACCCCAGCCTCGGTGCCCTAGCCGGGGGAGGCCGCTACGACCTGCTCCCGAGCATATTCGGGAGAAAGGACCTCCCTGCAACTGGCGTGGCAGGCGGGGCCGAGAGGCTCATGATATCCTTAGAGAAGGGCCGGTCTCAAGGGGCGGCGTCGGCCAGGCCGGTCTATGTGGCTGCTGCAGGCGGCCTGGTCCGGGAGGCTCTGGCGGTCGCGGCCGAGCTGCGCGAACAGGGTGTTGCGACGGTGACAGACCTCCAGAGGCGGACCCTCGCTAGGCAGCTTCAGGAGTCGGCTCGGGCTAACGCCTCGAAGGTGGTCATAGTGGGACCCGCGGAGTATTCTCATGGCAAACTGGTGGTCCGCGATATGGACACGAGGAAGGAAGAGCGGGTCAAGAGAGAGGAGCTCCTTGGCAGCCTCTAGCGTCCCGTAAGTATGCGCGATTTCAGAACCTATTATATACGTCACATCCGGTAGGCCGTCCAAAGGCATGAGGTCTTGCTCGCCGTAGTCTGCATCAAACAAGTCCCTGACACGACGGAGATCAAGATCGATCCAGAGAAGGGGACCTTGGTGCGGGAGGGCATACCCGCGGTGATCAATCCGACGGACTTGAACGCCGCGGAGGAGGCCTTGAGACTGAAGGATATGTTCGGGGCTAGGGTCGTGGCCATGACCATGGGCCCTCCTCAGGCGGACGCTGCCCTCAGGGAGCTCGTCTCCATGGGCGTCGACAGGGCCATCCTGATAACCGATCGAGCTATGGCCGGGGCGGACACCTATGCCACCAGCTACACCCTGCACGCCGCCTTGAGCAAGCTGGAGCGAGAGGAGGGAGCGATTGACCTCCTCTTCTTCGGCAACAAGGCCCTCGACGGTGAGACCGGCCAGGTTGGGCCGGGCGTTGCCGCGAGGATGGGCATCCCCATTATTACCTACACCATCAAGGTCGAAGAAGTTAACCCGAAGGAGATGTTCGCCGTGGCAGTCCGCAAGGCGGAGGACTTGGTGGAGACCATCAAGGTCTCCATGCCTGCCGCCATCTCCGTGCTCGAAGAGACGAATCACCCACGCAGGGCGACGCTGGAAGGGCTTTTCAGGGGGAGGGCGGCCAAGGTGGATCTGTGGAACAAGGAGGCTATTCAGGCTGATCCTGCCAAGACGGGGCTCGCCGGCTCGCCCACGATCGTGAAGAGGATGTTTATCCCAAAACCCCGTG
Organism: Conexivisphaerales archaeon; assembly: GCA_049509455.1. Lineage (GTDB taxonomy): Archaea > Thermoproteota > Nitrososphaeria > Conexivisphaerales > DTJL01 > DATKKG01. The sequence continues at coordinate 10,391 of JBEKZX010000007.1, read as the reverse complement.
GGAGGGGCGAGATCTTCGACGGGAGGGGGGACCCTGCGAAGGCGGCCGAATGGTTGGCTGAGAGGCTCGCTACCCTCAAGATCTTCGGGGGCAAGGAGGCGGCAGAAGGGGCTGCATCGGCACGCGAAGAGGTCCAGCCCGTGGTGAAGCACGACCCCAAGATGGCCTATAGCGGCGTCTGGGCTTACGTGGAACAGAACGAGGGTCGCGTGGCCGACGTCTCTTGGGAGCTCCTAGGCGAAGGTGCCAGGGTGGCTAGAAAGCTGGACACGCAGCTTGAAGCCATCGTCATAGGCGACGATGCGCACGCCATAGCGGAGGAGGCCCTTCGATACGGTGCATCGAGGGTCTACCTCGTGCAACACCCGCTCCTCAGGCACTACCGGACTTTCCCCTATGCGAGGGCCTTTTCGCAAGTCGCCTCTGAGAAGAAGCCGCAGGTGATATTTATCGGCGCGACACGCAACGGCCGAGACCTTGCCGGGATGGTGGCCACCAACCTTGGGACGGGGCTGACGGCGGACTGCACGATGATGGATGTGGAGCCGGGGACGGGCCTCATGCTGCAGATCAGGCCCACCTTCGGGGGAAGCCAGCTGGCGGTGATTATGACGCCAAAGCACGTTCCTCAGATGAGCACGGTAAGGCCCGGCGTCTTCGCGAAGCCCTCGAAGGGCGCGGCGAAGGGGGAGATCGTCGAGTTCAAGATCGATCTGAAGGAGGATGAGATCCCCACGAAGCTGCTGGACTTCAAATGGATAGAGAGGCAGGGGATGGTCCAGGAGGCAGACGTCGTCGTCTCGGGAGGGATGGGCCTCACCTCCTCCAAGAACTTTCACATGGTGGAGGAGCTCGCCGAGGCTCTCGGTGGGGCGGTGGGTGCATCTAGGAAGGCCGTGGAATCGGGATTCGCTGACAAGGAGAGCCAGGTGGGCCAGACGGGGAAGACGGTGAGGCCTAAGCTCTACCTAGCCGTCGGCATCTCCGGAGCGATACAGCACCTTGTGGGGATGCAGGGGGCGGAGATAGTGATTGCGCTCAACCTGGACCCCGAAGCGCCCATCTTCAACTCCTGTAACTACGGTGTCGTGGGAGACGCCTTGAAGGTAGTTCCCATCCTGGTGGAGGTCATCAAGACGAAGTACCCCGGCCTCAGGAGGCTTTCCGGTTGACGGATAAGTTCGACGCCATCGTCGTCGGGGCGGGACCCGCCGGCGTATCGGCGGCCTACATGATGGCCAGGGGCGGCGTCAACGCAGTGGTCATCGAAAGAGGCGAGTTCCCCGGCAGTAAGAATGTGATCGGGGGCGTCCTCTACATCAAGACCATCAACGACATCCTCCCAGGCTTCTGGAAGGAGGCCCCGTTGGAAAGGAACGTGGTGCAGCATTCGTATTGCCTTATGGGGAAGAGGGACTTCTCTACGATCAGTTATAGGAGTGTGGGCTCGAAGGGAGCGCCCAACGGGTTTACGGTCCTGAGGTCCAAGTTCGACCGTTGGTTTGCGAAGAAGGCCGAGGACGTGGGAGCCACCTTCATCATGAGGACCAACGTAACCGAGCTCCTCCAGGAAGGGGGGAGAGTAGTCGGCGTGAGGACGGACAGGGGCGATCTGAAGGCAGACGTGACCATCGTGTCTGAGGGAGCGAACACCATGCTGTGTGAGAAGGCGGGCCTCATCACGAAGCCGAGGCCCGACCAGATGGCCCTCGCCGTCAGAGAAATCATCTCCCTCCCAGCCGACAGGATACAGGAAAGGTTCGGGCTCAGGGAGAGCGAGGGCGCCGCAATACATTACATCGGATCCGCGTTCAAGGGGCTCGTCGGCTTCGGATTCGTCTACACCAACAGGGACTCCCTCTCCGTCGGGCTGGGGGCGACCCTCTCCACCATGATGAAGGCGAAGATCAAGCCATACGACCTCATGGAGAGCTTCAAGGAGGAGCCGTCCGTGGCCCCGTACATCGCGAACGGCCTCGTTAAAGAGTATCAGGCTCACATGATACCCGAGGGAGGCTACAGCGGGATGCCCAAGCTGGCAGCGGACGGCGTGTTGGTGGCGGGCGATTCCGCGATGCTCTCCAATCCGATCACGGGCGAGGGCGCCGACCTCGCTGTGCTTTCAGGGAGGCTGGCCGGAGAGACCGTGGCCCTCGCCAGGAAGTCGGGCGACTTCTCCGCGAGATACCTAGACATTTACAGGAGGACGCTCTCCAGTTCGTTCGTCATCAGAGACATGAAGAAGCAGGCCGGCCTGCTTCGCTACATAGAGGAGAACATAGACATCATCGACCGCTACCCCGAGGCCATCAACGCGGCGCTGGAGGAATGGTTCAGGATGGACGGCGCCAGCAGGGGAGAGAAGATCAGGAGAATCGAAGGCAGCATTATATCGAAGCGGAGGCCGGCCAAAATAGTCAGGGACGTCTACACTTTCGGGAGGAAGATACTTTGAGGCTAGAAGAGAAGCTTTACCTGCTCCGCCACGTCGTGGATGAGAAGTCTCACATCAGCGTGGACGAGCAAAAGTGCGCCCAGTGCAAGGATAAGTTCTGCCTCGACATCTGTCCAGCTAACGTTTACTCGTACAACGGCTCAAAGGTGTTCATCGCCTTCGAGAACTGCGTCGAATGCGGCACCTGCAGGATCGCCTGTCCCTTCATCAACTGGGTGAACCCATTGGGCGGCACGGGAATCTCCTACAGGTTCGGCTGAAGGGATCTCTGCGGTTCGTCGAGGATGTATCCGCACAGGCCTCGACAGTCAGCGCCGGTGGGCGCCTGGAAGGGTACGGAAAAAGTAAGTGAGACGCCGATTTTCGAGCCGAGACCATGCGGCTTCTTCACGACAACGTTTTTCTATGGAGTCGGCTCCTGTAAGCTAGTTTGAAAGCGAAGCGCATCGACATTCGCGTAGCGCCACCTGGACCCAAGGCAAGGGAGATCGTGAATCGGACGGAAAAGGCGATCTCCCCGTCTTTCGCGAGGTTCTACCCTCTGGTCCTGGAGTCTGCCCACGGTTGCCTCGTCAAGGACGTGGACGGGAACACCTACATTGACATGAACGCAGGGCTGGGGGTACTAGGCGTGGGCTCGACACCCGAGCCCGTCGTCAAGGCCATCAAGGGGCAGGCTGATAAGTTCCTCCACTACTCCTACACCGACTTCTACTATCGGAACATAGTGGAGCTAGCCGAGAAGCTCTCGAAGATCACCCCCGGCAAGTTCGAAAAGCAGGTCTACTTCGGAAACAGCGGGGCCGAGGCCATCGAATCCGCCATGAAGCTAGCACGCTACCATACCAAGAGGCCCCGTTTCCTCGCCTTCGCGGGAGGGTTCCATGGCAGGACGATGGGCTCCCTCTCCTTGACCGCCAGCAAGACTAGGCAGTTGAAGGGCTTCATGCCGCTTGTGCCTGGCGTTACACACGTGCCTTACCCCTACTGCTATAGATGCCCCTTCCACCTCAAGTTCCCAGAATGCGACTACTACTGCGTCGACTTCATCGGCGAGCAGGTGCTGGACAAATACGTCCCTCCGGAGGAGGTATCCGCCATGTTCTTCGAAAGCATACAAGGGGAGGGGGGCTACGTCGTCCCCCCTGACGATTACTTCAGGCGTCTAGAGAAGCTGCTGAAGCCGCACGGAATCCTGATGGTGGACGACGAGGTGCAGTCGGGCATGGGGAGGACGGGTAAGTGGTTCGCTATACAGCATTTTGGGGTGGAGCCAGACATCATGTTAATATCCAAGGCGATCGCGGCCGGCCTTCCTTTGAGCGCCATGGTGGCGAAAAAGGAAATAATGACATGGGGGCCCGGATCTCACGCTTCCACGTTCGGCGCAAACCCTGTCGCGACGGCGGCTGCGCTGGCGACCATCTCCATGATCGAGAACGAGAAGCTCATGGCAAACGCCACAAAGGTGGGAGGACACATCAAGAAGAGGCTCGAGGAGATGAAGGAGAAGTACGAAATCATCGGAGACGTCCGCGGGAAGGGTCTGATGGTGGGGGCGGAGATCGTGAACGACAGGAGGACCAAGGAGTACGGGACCGAACACGTGAACAACATCCTGGACTACACTTGGAAGCATGGCGTGCTGCTCATCAGCTGTGGGCGCTCGACGCTGAGGCTCATCCCTCCCCTGATCATCGACGAGGACCTAGCTGACGAGGCCCTGGAAGTCGTTAAGGACGCCATAGCCCGTGAAAACTCCTCCTAGAGCTGTTGACCAAGAGAACTCTTTATCTCATATGTTCACCTAGCGTTCACTGTGCAGTTCCAAGACATCTTCCCGAAGAAACCCGTCCTGGGTATGATTCACATGCCAGCCCTGCCTGGGGCGCCCAAGAACAGGCTCTCCATGGAGGAGCTCGTCGAGTTCGCCCTTTCTGAGTCGAGGAAGCTGGAATCGGTGGGGATCGACGGGGCCATAGTCGAGAACGTGGGAGACTACCCCTTCTTCCGAGACCATGTCCCTCCGATGACGGTGGCTGCCATGGCCAATATCGTCAAGGAGGTTAAGGCACGCACGAAGATGAAGGTGGGGGTCAACATGCTGAGGAACGCGTGCGAGGAGGCGATGTCGGTGGCCTATGTATCAGGTGCAGATTTTATCCGATGCAACGTCATGATTGGGGCGTACGCGACCGACCAGGGGATAATCCAGGGGTGCGCGGCGAGGCTGGCCAGGCTAAGGATGGGGCTGAAGCGGGACATACTGGTCTTCGGAGACGTCCACGTCAAGCACGCCTACCCACTCTTCAACGTCCCGATTGACGACGCTGCCCGGGACCTAGCTGAAAGGGGAGGGGCAGACGCGGTCCTCGTGTCTGGAGCCAGAAGCCCGGTCCCTCCGTCCTTCGAGACCCTGAAGACGGTGAAGGACGCCATCAAGCTGCCCGTCCTGATTGGGAGCGGCATAGGCCTCGCCAACGTGAAGGAGTTCTACAAGAAGTCTGACGGAGTCTTGCTGGGCGAGACCGACTTCAAGCTGAGAGGGGTGTGGGGAGGGGCCAGCGACCGGGGAGCCTATGCCAAGGCCGTCAAGGCATGCAAGGGCTAGCTCGCGTCAACCATCAGCCTTTCCGTCCTCGACTTCACTAAGGCTCCAGAGATAGAGGGAGGCCACGGTGCAGTACGGATGCCACTTGGAGGCAATCTCGTGCACCTCATCCTCGGAAGGGAGCTCCTCGAGCCCGTAGAGCCCCTTGACGGCAGCCCGGATTCCGAGGTCCCCCGTGGGGAGGACGTCGAGGCGGCAGAGTGGGAAGATCAGGAACATCTGGGCCGTCCACCTTCCGATGCCCTTCACTTCGTCTAGGATGGAGATGACCTCCTCGTCGCCCTTTGATTGCAGGGATGCGAGATCCAGGGAGCCGTCGACGATTCGTCTCGAAAGGTCCTTCAGGTATTGCACCTTCCTTCGTGACAGCCCCGCCTTCCTCAGCTGCGAGTCGGGCTCGCGCAAAAGCTGGGCGGGCGTGGGGAACCGGCCCCTGAAGAGCACCTTGAAGCGGTTGGTGATAACTTGAGCTGCTGAGCCGGCAAGTTGCTGAAAGAGGATGCTCAGGACGAGGGCTTCGAACGGTTCAAGGCCGCTGCGAATCCGCAATTTCCCCACCTTCTCGATGAGGGCATTGAGTTTGGGGTCCGCTTGGGAGAGATGGCGAACAGCCCTGTCAATTTCCTTAGGAGCGAATCTCCTTCCGAACCTCCAGCTGACTACTGCAGGGTCCAACGCTCAGTCCTTCCCGTACGTCCGGCTCATAAACGTAGGCGCTCCTCTCCTGAACAGGTGCGCCCTGGGGCCAAGGAGATGTCGCCACATGGCAACTCCGTCTACGTCCCAGCCTCGAAGTACGATACTAGGCTGCGCAGACCGTCTTCCAGTGCTTCCAAGGCCGGACCGAGTTCGGCCACGAGGCCGACGTCACAGGCCCTCAGAGAGGCAGCTACGGGGTCCTTGTTTATCGAGAAGACTAAGCGGGCCCTCCGCAAGCCGATGGTATGGTTGACCGAGCCGGACACGCCTGCTTCGATGATTAAGCAGGGGTGGACGGACTTCCCGGTGAGCCCGATTTGGATCTGTGGTGGCGCCCAGCCGGCGTCGACGGCCTTGCGCGTTGCAGCCAGGGCGGCGCCGATTCCGGTGGCGAAGGACGCCAGCCGGCCGAAGCCCTCCTTGGAGCCGACGCCGAAGCCTCCACAGAGGATGACCCTTGACCTGTTTAGGTCTCCCACCTTTGGGTCGACGGTTATGGTCCTAAGCACCAGCTTCACGGATTCGACGGGCCCAGGCTTGACTTCAAGGCTGGTTGTCGCGGGTAAGCTTTCGGGATAGGACAGGAGGGGGAAGACGCCAGGCCTTACGGTGGCAAGGCGTGGGCTCGTCTTCGAAATCACTTCCGCCATCACGCTTCCCCCGAAGGCCGGCTTGACCTGGATGAGCTCCCCTCTGCGATGGAGCGCAAGGTCCGTCGCGTCGCCGGTCAGGCCCAATCGCATGCTCGCGGCGAGACGCCCAGCGACCTCCCTTCCCTTGACGGTGGATGGGATCAGAACTGCGAACGGCTTGGTGCCTTCGATGGCCTGTTGCAACAACGTGGCGTATGCGAGGGACGAAAGAGGGCTCGTTCCGTCCTTCAGAAGCAGCACGTCATCCGCTCCAGCCCTCGCCGCCTGCACTGCCATGTTCTCTGAGACGACGTCTGGAGTTATGACCGCCACCGCCCTGAGGCCGAGGGTTCTCACCTTCCCCAGCATTTCGAAGGTGGTGCGAGTCTCTTCCCCTCCGGGAAGGGCGACCACCCAGACGGGCTTCGGCTCCGTGTCTCTGGACATGTCGGTCGCCTCGGAGGGATTCTCCCTCGACCGCTTCTCCAACTCCGCCAGGCACCCCTCGACGGCCGACGGGAGGTCCACCCTGCCGTCGAAGACCACGGGACTCCTGTCGAAGGAGGCGTCGAAAATGGACTTCACATATGTCGGAGAGCCCAGCGCACCAAAATGGCTGAGGTCGGGCGATAGGTCAGAGGCCGACCAGGTCTCCAGCGGCTTCTGGAGGGATCGGGCCCTGTCCTCTTCCGAGGGGGAGCGAGGCCTGTTGATCTTCTCATTAACGCTGATGACGGCGGGGAGGCCCACTTCGAAGGTCTCTGTCCCCTCTTCGAAGTCGCGTTCAACGGTCAGGGAGGATTCGCCGGTGACGTCAATCCTGCGCACGTTCGTGACCAGGCTGGCGCAGAGGAGCTGAGACACCTCCGGCATGACCTGCGAAGTCTCGGCATCCACACTGGCGACCCCTCCGAGGATCAAGTCGAAGCCCATCCGCCTGGCGGCCATGGAGAGTGCCGTCGAAGTAGCTAGCGTGTCGGACCCGGCGAAGGCAGCGTCGGAGAGGAGCACGGACCGATCGGCACCGGCCGCAAGAGTCGCGCGAAGTATCTCGGTCGCCGAAGGAGGGCCCATGCTGACGGTGATGACCTCCGCTCCGGCGGCCTCCTTAATGACCACCGCGGCCTCGACCGCCCTCCTGTCGAAGGGGTTGACCATGCTCTTCACGCCATCGCGCACCAGCGTCCTGGTTGAAGCATCAAAACGTAGCTGCGTCACGTCGGGCACCATCTTCACAAGGACCACGATGCGCAGCAAGGAAGACCCTCAGAGGAGGCCCCGACGAGGTTGGAGATATGGGTTGCCCGCCCTACGAAGGATGACAGCTTTACGGAAGGGCGACAACAGATACCGGCTCCTTGATGGCGTCAAGGTAGGCTTTGCTTGTGTTCGGGTCGCCCTTTCCGTCGATCATGATGAACTTCATGAAGGGGACTTGGATGAACTCAACATGCCTTGGAAAAGAGTTGTAGAAACGCAAGTCCTTTCTCAGATTGAGTTTCCTCATGTCTCTCTTCACTAAAGAGATCCTCTCAGGGTCTTGAACCTTCGACCCGCGCGGCAGACGGCATGCTCATCGGCCGCGACGACGGGGCCCGCCTTCCTTCGCGGCCTCTGCAAGGTCACTCATCCTCCGCTCCCTTCTCTCCTGGGCGTCCCTATACCGCTGCTTCTCAGCAGGCGTCACCGGAATGATCGGGGGGACGGGCATGGGCTGCCTATCCCCATCGAGGGCCACATAGGTCAGGTAGCAGGAGCCCGTGTGCGTAGTCCTGCCGGTCTTCAGATCTTCGGCCTCTATCCTTACGCCTATCTCCATCGAAGTCCTCCCGACGAAGTTCACTGCGGCCTTCAATATGAGGAGGTCGCCCACGTAAACGGGCGCCCAGAAGTCCATTCGGTCCACGGAAGCTGTAACGGTGTTCGCTCTCGCGTGCCGAGCGGCAACGATCCCTGCGGCCTCGTCCATGAGCCGGAGGATAGTGCCACCGAACACATTTCCCAACGGATTGGCATCTGTGGGCATCATCAGGTGGAGGAGGGTCTCCGACGACTCCGAGACCATGCGGCCCTTCATGCTCGTTTCCTTCAAGATGGCCTAGCACACGCCGGCGCCTTTCATAAGCCTATTGTGAATCCTGGACCTTGGAGAACTCAGTCGGGCGACGTGTTGCCCAGGGGATGCGTATCCGACTTGATGCCTTCATTGATCCTTCGGAGGGCTGCCAGGGCCTCCCTGACATGGTGAGTGGGTGCCAAGTTGGAGTCGTACACATGCCTTATGACCCCTGACTGGTCGATGACGAAAGTCACCCTCGGCGGCATGAGTCTCCCCCGGACGCCGTAGGACTCCCTTATCCGCTTGTCTGGGTCGCTCATCAGCCTGAACGGGAGGTCATGATGCTTCTTGAAAGACGCGTGCGATTCCACGCTGTCAGAGCTCACCCCGATTACGACAGCCTTCTCGGCTCGGACTTCGCTCCAATTGTCCCTGAACGAACAGGCCTCGGCCGTGCAGCCCATGGTCTCGTCCTTGGGATAGAAGTACAGCACGATGTTGCCTTCTTTCAGAGCCCCCAGAAGATCGACTTGACTTCCATCGTCGGCCTGAGCGCTGAACTGGGGCGCCTTGTCCCCCACCTTAAGAGTCATCATAAAGAATAGCGGGCATACAGAGGCATTAACCTTGCTAGAGTTCTGAGCAAGGTTACAAGGAAGCCTTGAGGAAACGAAAAGGATCCGAGTAGTCGTCTATGAGCCTCATTCTCTTCTGCTTGTCCAGCATCCTGATCATCGCCTTGCCATGGATGCGGTCGTGCCAGACGAGCCGCCTGAGGACCTTCTTGAGCGTCCAGAGCTCGTTCTCCGAGGAGAAGAGGTTGGAGTTGATGCCGCGGTCATGCAGCCGGGCGAGCTCATCGGCGCATCGCCGCCTGATCTCCAAGAAGTCGTTGGTGTCATTCTCAAGGTGGACGCCCAGCCTCGCCATGTAGAAATGCTGGGAGCTGCTGACATGTCCCAACACCTCCTGGATGGTGGAGGGGACGGTGCCGTAGAAGGTGCTCCGCCGCCTGCTCTCGTCGACCCACTCCTTCAGTTCCGCCTCTTCGTAGGCCTTGAAGATGGTCTCTCCAGAATATCTGACGAAGTCAAGTAGCGTGGCGAACTCACCTTCAAGGAAGGGCCTCCTGTCGGCGTCGAGGAGGATTTCGCTGTCAGCATCTTCCACTTGGAGCTGGCTCCGGTGCCATTGGACGATCATGGTTCGTACTGACGGAGAAGGCTTGGCCTCCAACCAGCGGCTGTATGATTTCATCTCGGACCTGACCTTGGTCAGGGCCTCCCTCTCCGTAGGCGCACGAACGTAGGCGCCGGGGAGCTGCACGATGAATCCTAGGCATCCTCTCCCGTTGGTCTCGAAAGCGAGGGACAACCTGTCCGCCAGGGCCATCTCGGGGGCCTGCAATTTCCCGTCCGCGTTACCACCGGTCGCGTCGCGAGAATTTGTATGTGAATAGCCAACAATTGTGGATGTGTTCGTTATCTCACGTTAACTCGCTCCGGGAGGACGTCTCACCGCCAGAAGGATGGGCTTTGATTCAAAGGAGTCGCAGCCAAGATGTCGTGCCGATACCGAGGACCTCTGAGGCCGACCTCTGACACAGTCACCTCCCCCTTTAGCACGCGCCGGCGGTCGAGGATGCCTTGGTTGATCATGATCAGCGCTTCCCTGAGACGCTCCAAATCAAAGTGTCTTGAACGCCCGTTCGGGATGTTATCCGTCTCATTAGGCGGGTCGTTGTCGCCCTAGTCTCCTTGACTCGAGTTCGTCATCAGCCACCTGGCAGTCGAGCCTGTGCTCAGACCGACGGCGAAGAATCCCTTGAAAATGCCGCCCAGCCTCCGCAGGTTTCCGCTCTCTCTGGGCCACGATGGGCTCAGGAGTAGGTGAGGGAGGGGGTGAGGAGGGGTGAGCTAGGGATTTGTCGTCGGG
>JBEKZX010000069.1:0-8480 GCA_049509455.1 Conexivisphaerales archaeon | reverse complement strand
CTCCGCGTCCTCTTTCTCTTCAGGAGGTCAATCGCCGGTTCTAACCGTCTGTCCCCTGCATACCCGAGCTTCGTGATAACGTCGAGACCCACTAGGAAGTCATAGTAGTAATGCACGGGGTAATGGAGCCGAAACCAGGGTAGATAGCGGTGCCTTCCTTGCTGAAGGAGTCTCCGTTCAAGATAGAACTCGGCCCCTCTCTCAACGGAACGCTTCAACTGCCGGCTCCACTTCTCCCTTGGAAGTGCTGCGAATGCGCTTAGGCCTTCCCAGCAGTCGAGGGTCCCCCATCCGAAGGCCTTCCAGTAGTCGCAATGCCATCCTCCATCTTTCATCTGATTCTTGACCAGCCAATCATATGCGGACCTGACCCGAGCGTCCTCCCCATATCCACACAGCTGCAGAGTCCTAGCCAAGTTGCCGGTGACGCAGAGCTCGCTCCGTCTCTGTCCGCTGGGGGGAGAATCAAAGCCACCGTCGCTTCTTGAGTATTCGTTGAGAAAGAGTTCGCACGGCTTCTTGATTCGTTCATCTTCGGCTGTCATCCCGAGGTCTGCTAGGACGATCAGCCGCCAGATTGTGGCAGTGTACTTGGGTCGGTAAAGGTTCTGGCGATCTTCCCAGAAGCCGGCCGCCTTCTGACTACTCAAGACTTCAGGACACCACCCTCTTCTTGGGATGTCGGCTCGGGCTTGTCTCACTTCCTCGTCGCTTTCTTTGCGGTCGAGGAGGTCCAAGAGCGCCCTGTATCGCACGGCCGGCTGGTCCCTCTCAAGAAGCCACTCGATTACATGCTTCTGCATGGTCCTTTCTCTGACTATTTCACGGCCACGCTAATTCTTAACTGCTTCATAGCAAATGTTGCCTGTGAGGAGAAATGAGTCTGGATTTCAAAACATTGAAGTCCGAAGCCCTCAGAGATGCGGCATCTGACTACTCCAGAACGCCGCCATGAACGCTAACCCTTAAAGTAAGTCGTTTCGTCAATAACTCAATGGTTCGCCGCTTCTACATCGATCTTGGCTTGGTCTCATTGGTTATTGGGGTCACAGCCTTGTGGTTCAACAGTCGCCTTGAATGGCATTCGGAGCTGGATTTTGAAGTGCTTCTCTTTGTATTCGGGGTCGCGTTCCTAATCATGGGTTCGGCACTTCTTATCTATGGCGTCCTAGCCAAGCCTCTGCCGCCGCAGGCTGTCATAGGCAGACGTTAACCCGTCCATCAACCGACTTTTCCCAGCACCCTGAACTTTGCCCGTTAACCGACAACTTCCCAGAACCCATAACTTAAAGACTTATAACATTGTTTCTTAGCCATGGTTGCGCAGAAGACCATGAAGTTCGTAGCTTTGTTATCTTTACTGGTCCTGGCTGGTGCTTTGTTTGTCGTGCCCGTCCACGCTCAATCTGCAACTATCAGTGACAATGCCGTTGACTACCTCTCCGCCGCCGCTGCGTTTTGTGTATCGGCGCTCTCTGCCGGATGGGCCATCAGCAGGGCTGGTTCCGCAGGCCTTGCCGGTTCCGCTGAAAGGCCAGAATTAAAGACGACGGCCGTCATCATCTCCGCTTTGGGCGAAGCAATAGCCATATACGGTATCGTCGTTGCGCTTTTGATACTCGGCAAGGTCGTCTAGGCTATCCATTTCGTCAGCAGTTTCTTTGTCATCCTATCCGCGGCGACCAGCGAAAGCGCCAGGCCCACCACGGAGAGGGACAGCGGGAGTGCTACATCGTTTTCTATGGAGCCTCCAACCAACAGGATCCCCAGAAATAGGCCGCCCAGGCCGCCCACGGCTACAAGAACGCCCATGAGCAGGGTGAACACGAGGACCTTTCGCTCCTGCGCCGCCCTCTTCTTCCTTCTTGCTTCATCTCGTTTCTCCCGTGTATCCTCCACGCTCTCCACGCCCGGCGAAAGTTGCGCGGAACTGCTCGATAAGCTTTAATTAGACCGAGCGGCTCGGCATTCCGGAGATTCAAGATGCTCGCCAGCCCAATGCTCCTAGAGGGTTCGGAGTGGCTCGTCGTAGTGGTGATAATCGGAGCTCTGTTGGTTTTCGGCCCTGAAAAGATACCGCAGTTGGCCAAGCAGGTCGGGAGGGCGAAGGCAGAGTTCGACAAGGCCTCCACCGAAGCGCGGTCCATGATGGACACCGCCATGAAGAGCATCGACCAGGAGGCTTCGGCTGCGACCGCCTCGATCAATTCTGTTGCGAATTCGGTTGGTTCCGTTGGCAAGGACATGATGTCTTCTTTCGAGTCCACGGCCAACGAGATGAGGTCGTCCCTTAGTGCACCCGGGGCCGGCGCCAAGTCCGCCACGGCATCCGCTCCCGTTGGGGCCTCCGCCGTTCCGCCTCCCGTGTCGCCTGCTCCTGCATCGGTCGCCTCCCCTGAGCGAGCCGCATCTCCGCAGACGAGCGAGGTGGATGCCGACGCGATGCTGAAGCTCGCCCACCGGATGGGCATCTCCACCGATGGCAAGACGAGGGATGAGATATCGGAGGAGATTTTCTCTAGGTCGGCGCCGCAGCCGAAGACGGAGAGCTCCTAGGGCTCACGGCCTGCTCTCATCTCGGGTGGAGTTAACTCTTATAATAGTATGGCCGGTGCCAGTAGTCGGAGAAGCGCGTCTCCTCGAGCACGTGATTAGCGTTTGAGCGGTCGGAGCGACAGGTCGATGCCCATATGGGACCACATTTCCGAGCTTATCAAACGGATGAAGATAGTGGTCATCACTTTCATCGTGTCCACCCTGGTCGCATTGGCGATGCCCGTCGACCTGAGCTTCCTGAAGAACAGCGCGTTCTACAGGACGCCCGCAATCTTGCTCCTCGACCTGATCAACCAGACCGAAAGGCCCAAGTCGCTCATCCTCATCGCCGGATCGATAACGGCGCCCCTCGAGCTCTGGGTCATCGCCGCCGCCCTGATGGGCGGCATCGTCACCGCGCCAGTATTCGCCTATCAGCTGTACCGCTTCGTCGATCCCGCCCTCTACCCGAGCGAGAGGAAGGCGGTGTACCCGGTCGTCTTCTCTTTCACCACGCTCTTCCTGATAGGCTTCCTCTTCGGCTGGTTCGTCTTGATCCCGTTCATGTTCTGGGGCCTGTTACCGTTCTTCGGGTTCGTGAACGCGCAGCCGGTCATCTTCGTCATGGACTTCTACACTCTGGTGCTGCTCTTCCTGGCGATAACCGGGCTGGCGTTCACCCTGCCGGTGTTCTTCGTTCTGCTCGTAAGGTTCCACATACTCCATACTTCGATCATCACCAAGAACAGGAGGTACTACTACGCTGCGCTCTACATAGTGGCCGCCTTGATCACGCCTGACGGCGGCATCTGGGCCGACCTTGCCCTATTCCTCCCTCTTGCGGCGCTCACCGAGATCGCCATTTTGGTATCAAGGAGATACGAGAAGCCCGAAAAGAAGGAGACGGCTGAGGCTGCGGCACCTACGCCGGCCCTGGTCCTCCCCGCCAGGTGCAAGTTCTGCGGCGACGTGCTGACCAAGGGCAATCCCTTCTGCCCCAACTGCAAGAGAAGCCAGATCTAGGCATCTCAACCGAAAGGTTTCAGGATCTCCAGGGTCTCCTTGAGCCCCGGGTCCACGCCCGTGAGCTCTTGGTGCCTCCGGAAGAAAATGAAGATCCTGAACATGGGTCCTAGGGTGTTAAAGAGGTTGGCCGTGTGGTTCATCTTCTTCAGGATAAAGTTGTAGGCGTCATCGTAGACGCCGAACTTCTTCTTGACCTCTCTCTCGTAGGCCTCTAGGTCTCCCAAGTTGTCCGCAAGGAGTCGGGCGCAGATCATGCTTGGGAGGATGCCCTCGCCGAGGATGGGGAACACGGTCCCGACGGCCTCTCCCACCCCGACGACGTTGCTCCTCCTAAAGGGGGTGACCGCCTTCGGCGAGGCCACGCGAATGGGCTTCCCCATCTTCTTGATCATCTTGCTCTCCGGGTAGTGGTCGAAGAAGGTCCGCACTCTAGCTTCGTGGTGTTTCGCGGCGTCGCCAGCGCCTACGTAAGCTTCTCCGTCTCTGAGTGGGAAGTACCAGAGGTAGCCCGTGTAGCTATCGAAGGGCTCCACGTAGAAGTCGTCGAAGGGCATTTCATCGTACTTCACAAGGTACTGGACGCAGGGGATCACCATGTCCTTGCCAGTATCGGCTGGCCCGACGATCCTCCTGTAGGGGCCCGTCGCGTCGATGACCATGTCATACTTGGCCTCCAGGTCGCCCTGCCTGACATAGGTCCCGAAGTGCACGTTTGCACCGTCAGCCATGTCCAGGAGGAGCTTCGGCTTGTCGAAGGTAGAGAGGTGTGGGGCCCTCATCAGAGTGATTCTGTCGTGGGCGTAAACGTAGAGCTTCTTCCCTCTGTGTAAGAGGTAGTCGTCGTAGTCGAGCCCGATGTCCTTCAGCAGAGGCTTGATCCCGGCGTAGCCCGTGGCCCAGGCGCATGTGCTAGAGAACCTCTCTCTCGTCTGGCCTTCGAAGATCTCCACTTCATGCTTCTGACGCAGGAGGGCCGCAAGGTAACTTCCGGATGGGCCCAGCCCCGCGATGGCGATCTTCAATTCAAGCCTTTCCTCGATGCAAAGTCCGAAAGGAGACCCATTATATATATTATGATATCGTGCTTTTATTGCCTGATAAATTTAAATGAGTCTTGGCGATGACTCCGTGACAGAGTCTCGGGGAGGACTGCCCAAGGTTGTTTGGAGCTGACCAAGGCCTTTACTGGTTCGTCGTCTTCGCCCTGCTCGCACTCGTGTCCGGCCTGCTGCTCCTGATAACCCCGATGGTATTCGCGCCGCGCAGGCGGAGCGCCCTCAAGGAGGAGAGCTTTGAGGCCGGCCAGCTCCCTCCGGGGGCCAAGAGGATCCGTTTCGCCCTGCAATACTACGCCTACCTTCTCCTCTTCCTCGTCTTCGACGTCACGATCATGTTTCTGTTCATCTGGGGATACGCCTTCGCCTCGGCCGGCCAGTACAGTTTCGTCTACCCGCTCCTCCTCATACTCGTCCTCATCCCACCCCTGATCTACACGGTCAAGCTGTCCAAGGCACTGGACATGTGGTAGATATGGGTGAGACACAGCGAGGCGACTTTCTGAATACCTTCCTGGTGTTCGCCTCGATCGCACTGTTGGCCGGCGTCGCCATCCTCCTGTTGCTGGTGTATCAGCCCCTGCTCACCATCCTCTCCTACATTCTCAAGAGCCCCGGAAGACTCTTGGTAGACCCCCTCTTCAAGACCCTCGTCTTCCCCGGGCTCGTCTATGCCGGCCTAGTGGCCTACTTGGCCATCTGGGGAGAAAGGAAATTCGCGGCGAAGGTCCAGAACAGGGTGGGGCCGCTCTACGCCGGCGCCCTCCCCGAGGGCATACTTCAGAACGTAGCTGACCTGGTTAAGATACTCTTCAAGGAGGTCATCATTCCGCGCGAGACGGACAAGCCCATCTTCATCATGGCGCCCCTCGCGGCCTTCATCATCGGCGCCCTCCCTGTCGTCCTGGTCCCCTACTCCCCTACCTACGTCATCTTCGACTTCCCCGTGGGGCTCCTTCTCTTCTTCGTCTTCACGGCCTTCTACCCGCTGGTCCTCCTCCTGGCTGGATGGAGCAGCAACAACAAGTTCTCCTTCATCGGTAGCCTTCGCGCCCTCTACCAGCAGGCCTCCTATGAGGTGCCGCTCTTCCTGTCCGCCCTGGCGCCGGTGATGCTGGCGGGCTCCTTCCGGCTCGTCGACATCGGCAACGCCCAGAGCAGCATCTGGTACGTTTTCGTCGCGCCCATCTCGGCCATTGTCTTCTTCACCGCTCTCCTTGCGGAGCTGGAGAAGTTTCCGTTCGACATACCCGAGGCCGACAGCGAGCTAGTCGCGGGTTGGCTTACGGAGTATTCGGGCGTCACCTATCTTCTTTACCAGTTCGCCGCCTACATCAAGATGGTTGCCTACGCCGGGCTCTTCGCCGTCCTGTTCCTCGGTGGCTGGAGCGGCTTCTCCTTCCTTCCAGGCGAGTGGTGGATGGTGATCAAGGTGGCGTTCGTCGTCCTGGTCCTCATATCGACTCGGGCATTCTTCCCCAGGATCAGGATGGATCAGCTGCTGAACGCTGGATGGACGAAGCTCATCCCCCTGGCGGTGCTCAGCATCGTGATACTCGTCTTCCTCCGGTATCTGGGCCTTCTGGCCTTCCTGAGGTGACATGGAATGGACTATCTCGTCCCGCTCATCATCCTCGCCTTCACTTTACTCATGGCCCTCCTGGCCCTGGAGAGCAGGTCCCTGGTCTACGGCGCTATCTCGCTCGGGGGTTTCTTTATCGGCCTCTCCTTGTTCTTCTTCTACCTGAACCTGTACTACCTAGCGGTCTTCCAGCTTCTGGTGTACGTGGGGGCGATCTCAGTCCTGATACTCTTCGCCATCATGGTCATCGGCGAGCCTTCCGTGAGGCCCCCGCACGGTCGTCCGGGGGGCCTGGGCTTCCTGGGAGGCCTCCTCCTGGCGCTGTCGGCCGTCTTCGTGGGGCTGGTCCTCCTCTTCTCATACCTTAACGTCCCGCTGGATCCCATCTTCAATTCCATCTTGTACATAGGCCCCATAGCGGTCTTCTTCGCTTTCGTAATTCTCTTCAGGGGGGAGTCGCGCCATAGGAGTCGGTACAGGTTCAGGGCCTTCGGCGTCCTGGGCGCCTCATTAGTATTCGCCAGCTTCGTGGGGGTCCTCTCATACTTGGGCTCCATTCCGTCGTTCACTGGCAGAGTGACGTTCAACCTCGTCGATCTGGCGGACAGCCTCCTCAACCAGTATGGCCTCCTGATGGTGGTGTTGGGGCTTCTCCTGGCCGCGGCGGCCTACGGTGCCGTCGCGCTGGCAAAGAAGGAGGCGGAAGAGCCGTGAATGAGCTTCAGTTCTTCGTCGCCGCATCGGTGCTTCTCTTCGCCATCGGCGTCTACGGCCTCCTTTCCAAGAAGAGCGCCATCAGGATACTCTTCTCCATAGAGATCATCATCAACGCCGCTAGCTTGAACATCGCCGCCTTCGCCCGGTTCTCTCCGTACAACCTAGGGGAGGCGCAGTCGGTGGCCATATTCATCATCGCGCTGGCCGCCGCCGAAGCGGCCGCGGGCCTGGCCCTGATCATAGAGGCCTTCCGACTCAGGGGCAATGTCGACGTCGACGAAATGGACGAGCTCAAGGGATAGGTCGAGTGAAATGGGCTTCTGGCTCGCGTTGGCCGTATTCCTGCCTGTGCTCGGCGCCGTAGCCGCCTCGATGTCGAGGGGGAAGAGGACGGCTCTATCCGTTTCGGCCCTCAGCACGGGCATCTCTCTTCTCTTCCTCCTCGTGGCCGCCTGGACGGGGAACGTCCTCTCCTCTGGGAGCTCCGTCTATTCGGAGCTCTACGACTGGGCGCCCATGGGGACGGCAGGGTTCAAGCTGGACGGCCTGAGCCTTCCCTTCGCCCTGATCATAGGCGTCCTGTCTTTCGTAATCACCTTCTATTCGTCCCCATATATGGCCCACAAGTTCCACGAGGACGGGGCCGAGAAGTGGGGCCTCTTCTTCACGCTCTACCAGCTCTACTTCTCCGGCATGGTGGGCGCCGTCCTGGCCACTAATCTCATCGAATTTTACATCTTCTTCGAGCTGATGCTCGTGCCGTCCTACTTCCTAATCGCCGAGTTCGGCTACGGGGAGAAGGGGAAGATCTCCTTCATGTACTTCATTTGGACCCACTTCGGGGCCCTGGTGATGCTGGCGGGCCTCATCTACCTTGGATTCTCCGCTGGATCCTTCGACCTATCCGTGCTGTCGACCCAGGCTAAGCTGCTCCCCGCGATCGTCCAACTCTTCGTCTCGGTAGCCCTCTCCATCGGCCTTTCCGTGAAGATGGCCGCCTTCGGCCTGCACGTCTGGCTTCCACACGCTCACGCCGAGGCGCCTACCCCCATCAGCGCCCTCCTCTCACCCGCCATGATCGGCATAGGCGGCTATGCGCTCCTCAGGTTCATGGTGACGCTCTTGCCTGCGGGATACGCCATCGTCTCGCCCTATCTGCTCTTCTGGGGCTTCATTTCCATACTCTACGGCGGGCTCATGGCTCTTGCCCAAGATGACATCAAGCGCCTCTTGGCATACTCGAGCATCAGCCAGATGGGCTACATCCTGGTGGGGATTGCCTCGGCGAACGTCCTCGGGTACAGCGGCGCCATCATGCAGTACGTCGCCCACGGCCTCGGTAAGGGGACCCTCTTCATGATGGCGGGTATCCTCATAATGCAGACTGGGACGCGTTCGATCAGCAAGCTGGGCGGCCTGGCAAAGAAGATGCCCCTGACGGCCACCCTGGCGCTCATCGGGTTTCTCACGATAATGGGAGTCCCTCCGACCGCCGGCTTCATCTCGGAGTTCTTCATCTTTCAGGGGACCTTCGCCACGGCCAGCCTCACGGGCTCGACCCTCAG
>JBEKZX010000068.1:0-8533 GCA_049509455.1 Conexivisphaerales archaeon | reverse complement strand
GCCCAACATCGAAACCTTCTCAGACCGCAAGCGGATGCAGAAGCTCGCTTATCTTATTCAAGAGGCTTGCGGAGTCCAGCTGGGATATGAATTCGGTTGGTACGTTCGCGGACCATACAGTCCAGTTCTTACCAGAGACCTGTACGAAAGCACCGGAGACTTGGCTACACCAGCCGATGCCTTGAGCCCATTGGACATCCAACGTTTGGGAACGTTGCGAGACTTCCTAGGCGCCGACGTCGATTCCTCCGATCACTTGGAGCTTCTTGTCTCGCTGCATTTCCTTCGCACTCAAGGCGAACGCTGCGGCGCCACGAAAGAGGACATAATCCACGTCCTTCTCGAGAAGAAACCTTTCTTCAGTGAGAAGGAAGCGAACACTTATTGGGACAAGCTGGAGCGAATTCTGGGAAATCTTGGTTGACGCCGAGCGAGCTTCCTGCTGCAACGACCTTAACTTACGCGACGCCATCTGAAGGGCTCCTGTCCCGATTGGTCACACTCCGCGCCATACTTGGGCCCCAGGTCCCTGCAACGGCTTCCGCCTACTCCCAAAGACAATTTGCGTCACGCCCGTCATGAAAGTCATCTAGTCCGCGTCCCCGGCTGAGGCCTAGGACGGAGTTGGCGACTGCGCCTCCGTCTGTTGCGGACGTCGGCGGCGCCGCCCCTCCATTTGTGACGCTTCCACGGCCGAGCGTTGCAGTGCTCCTCGACGCATCATGAGCACGTTTCAATGTGAGCGCTTCAGCCAACCTTTTATTCAATGCCGAGGTGAATTGAACTGGTCGTCCCGAAAAAGACATGACACCACGCCAGAAGGTCCTCCTTGAAAGGCTGAAGACTCTCTGCGAACGCGCTTCGTCGGGCACTCTGCTTCCGGCTCGCGTCGTCTCGGTATGGGGTTATGGAAGCTACTTCAGGAACAAGGATCGCCCCAGAGACGCGGACGTCGACGTCGTCATCGACAGGAGCGGCCCCGGCTTCGAGCTCCAGAGGCTGCTTTACGACAGGTTCGATGAGGCGACCCATGGCTACGACGACCCCAAGGACGGCGTCAAGGAGTACTTCGGCCGGCTCCGCGGGGGCGATCCCTGCGACCTTGGGCTGAATCCTGCAAAGCTGTTTGAGGGCCATCGAATAGGCTATCGGCAAGCGTTGCGAGACGAGGACGTAAGCTCGCACCCATTGTCCTTTCCGGCAAACGACGCTCTATCGCTCTTGGAGCGCTGAAACATGCATCGACGCGCGCGGGCTGCTGGATTTGCGGAACGGGTTGAGTCTAAGCACCTTTCCTCTCCTTGCCCCGCCACGGGCCACTTGCCCCGCTGAACCATTCCATCAATCCACGGACGAGCCCTGATGAAGCGAGGGTGTTATGATGGGCCGGCATCCGCACGGCGATGAATTGTCACGATTCGAGGGGCATCGATTCGACGAGCTCGGTGAATGGAGGAAGAGGCCTGTCTGACTCGGCAACGAAGCTGGGCTAGACCAAGCATGTTTCATGAGACTTCACTTGATGAGACGGGCCGGGCCTGGCTTGGCGCTGGGGCAAAGCTCGTTCAGCTCACAGCCCAAGTCGGGGACGACGGTCAACAACG
This sequence comes from Conexivisphaerales archaeon, assembly GCA_049509455.1. Taxonomy (GTDB): domain Archaea; phylum Thermoproteota; class Nitrososphaeria; order Conexivisphaerales; family DTJL01; genus DATKKG01. The sequence continues at coordinate 6,929 of JBEKZX010000068.1, read as the reverse complement.
TTGCAACAGAGAGCAAGGAGGGCGGCGAACCAAGAACGTTATACTAACACGCATGAGACAAAAAACACACATGGGACGACATGCAGCAATGTCCGCAATGGTATAACGTTCCGAGCACCAAACGTCGGCCTAGGCCAGAGTCTACCAGTACTATGACTCCGGACGGAGGCACCATGGTATCTGGGGAAGAGAACCAGATGGGTCAGTTCGAGAAATGTTAGGACTTGACAACTATGGTACCTTCAGGAGACGACTCAAACCTGAAGAGTGCATTCACTTCCGAATCTTCGAAGATTTCGGAATCGTGTGTGATGACGATGATTTGGCTAAGGGAGACGCTTTCGGGCGATGAATTGAAGTCCGAAATGAGTTTGACCAGGGACTTTCTGCGGTCGACGTCCAGGTGCGCCGTGGGCTCATCCAGTATGATGAAGTCCACTCTGCCTTTGCTCATGAGGCTGGCCATCGCGAAGCGAAGGGCCAAGGCGACCGCGACCTTCTCCCCACCGCTCATGGAGGCGACGTCGACCGTACCGGAGGCACCGTAGCATTCGATATCCACTTCCCTTCTGCCTTCCTGGAGGGTTATCATGGAGAGTCCAACTCCGAAATTCCTGATGTACTCGGACGCCTTGCTAGAGATCTGCTTCAACGCCCAGGAGCGGAGGCTCGTAGCCAAAGCGCCGTCTCTGTTGAACAGGTCGGCACGAATGGTTTCGAAGAGCTTGACGTATCTCGAAGCCCTGCTCAGTTTAGCCTCGGCTTGCGTGAGCGTCAACAGTTCGGCCTTGGCGGTTTCGAGTTCTTTGGCCAGACTGCCTTGCTCCCTCGCTTTGTCTTGGAGCCTCCGCCCGATTTCAGTGAAGTCCGACTGCAACTCTGCGTGCCTCGACTCATCATAGCTCACGGTCTCCGTTTGCAGAGTCAGGATGTCCGAAACGATACCTTGGGAGAAGGAATCTATGGCTAGGCTTCCGACGGGAGCCCTGCTGATATCGGTAGGAATGCCCCCGATGACCTTTTGCAGCGTGTTTTTCTCCTCGCCAAGCTTCTCCAAATCATCTTGACTGGAAATCTTGTGTTCCGCCAGCCATGATAGCGCCGTATGCAAATTCGCTTTCTCATTCTGAACCTGTTTCTGGAGTTTCTTCGTCGCCGCGAGGTCAGCGTCAACCTTAGACAGGGAATCTTCCAGTTCCTCGCGTCTTCCGAGCCTCGAAGAGACCCTTTCCTGCTTTGTGAGGAGCTCTTTCAGTTTTCCCTCATTTGATTGGACGTCCCCTTCGTGCCCCTCCTTCTTCTCCAGAAGCCCCGTGAGGCGTTCCTGAGCTTGGTCATAGCTGCGTCTGTCTTTCAGAAGGCTTTGCGTCAGCTGAAGAGACTTCGCGTATCCATCGAGTTCGCCGTCCACAACCTTGAGTTCTTCCTCCTTGGCTCCGATCTTGTTCGATATCTCTGAAGAAGAGAAGGGCCTGTCGCAGGTGGGGCAGACTCCAGCATCCCGAATCTTCACGTAGTTCTCGAATTGGACTTTGATGCTGCCTTTTCTGTCGGTGGAGTCGAGGATCGATTTGTTGAGCCTCTTTGTCTGCTCTTCCAGCGCTTCCTGCGGCTCTTCGCAGGGTTTCTGAATCGAGGCCAGGTTGGCAATCTGCGGCTCCAGGTCGGAGATCTTTCTCCCGGATACCTCGATCTTCTTCTTCGTATCAGTGATGTCCTTTCCGTATTCCTCCAGCTGAACTTGGAGTGGCTTAAGCTCGGATAGTTCGCCGCGAATATGCTTCTGTGTTTCGCTTAGAGTGCTTTCCTTTGAGTTGTATTCGTTCTCCTTTGCTTCGATGTCCTCTTTCCGGCTGGCCTGCACGAGGTACCCGCTCGCCATGCCAATGTCTTCTTCGAGTGAGAGCAGCTCGGCTTTGAGCTGCTTCCGTTGTTCTTCTACATAGGTAGTCAGGTCCCGTCTGCGGGCCTCGAGTTGGCCGAGCTTTGATTTCATCAGCTCGTATGAAGTCAGGTCGTTCTTGACCAATTCCTCTCTCGACTTCAGCCCGGCTAGCTCCTGAGCGAGGGAATGCAGTTTCGTATCGGCTTCGTCCTTCCTCGTCTGGCGATCGGCTTTCATATTCTCCACTTGCTCGATCTCCGTGTCGTCAAATCCGCAGTCGTTTCTGAGATGCTGTCTGAAGCCTGTGATCGCATCGCTCGAGTTACTGAATGCTATGTCCAACCTGTCGATACCGATGACGCCGTTGATGAGCTCCTTGAAGTCCTTTGGACTGTACTTGATGATCTCGTCTAGTTCGCCCTGTTGGACTATTGTCGAGACCCTCATTTTGTCGTAGTCCAACCCGATTATCTCGGATGCCTTGGATGTCATCGATTCGCCGAACTGCTTCCTCTCACCCTGGACTATCACGCGAGCGCCGCCGGAAAGCTCCCTGAGCACGCCTGACTCCAAGCTGCCGGCCTTCCCGAACCTCCTCTCCGCCAGATACTCCTTGTTCCCCAGAGTAAACCTGACCGACACGCCACCAGACGAAGCACCCCGTTTGACCAAGTTCTTCGCTTGTTCTCTCGTGTGTTCGCCGTAGAGAGCGTAGGTGATGGCGTCTATGACGGAGGACTTGCCTGCCCCGTTCTTCCCTATGAATATGTTGACGCCCTCATCAAGATCGAGAGTCGTATCACCATGCGAAATGAAGTTAACTAGCCGCACGGTTTCAATCATTTACTGTTCCTCGAACCTCCCTTCGACGAAGGCTGACCACAGCAGGTCCGTTACCTCTTCAGATTTGCCTGACTGGGCCAAAGGCAGGAACTCTTCAAGAGCAAAGGCTGCCTTCTTCTTCTCACCTAGGACCTTGAGCGCGATATTCTCCATCTCTTCGTCGATGTCTGAAGGGCGCTCTTGGTAGTCCTTCGCCGAGGTTACCCTTTCTTCGACAGGTTCCCATTGACAGTACAGGCACTTCTCTTGAAGGGCCCGAATCGCGCTGGTGACCTTGGCGCTGTCGATATCTAGCCCCTTAATCGCCAGGTTCAAGAGAGGCTTCTTCTTGAGTTCTGCGATCTTAATGAGAAGTCTGGCCACCTGTTCCTTCAGCTCCTCGTACTGAATCTCTCTGTTGAGCCGCCTGCGCGAAGACGTGAGCTCGACCCATTCGGGCTTCGCTCCAGATCCCGTGAAGTCGACGATGTAGAATCCCTTTCTGGAGTCCTTGATCCCTTCGTTCCCGGTCGCATCGGTGGACCCGGGATAACACAGAGGGCCTCCCAGGTCCTCAAACTTCTTTTCAAACCTATCGTGGAGGTGCCCCATGGCGTAGTAGTCGAACCTCTTCGGCAAGTCCGCAGACGTCAGTTCGCCGGCAAACTGGTGGAATTCCGTGAGCGCCTGGTGCAGCACCAATACCTTCTTTCCGCTCAGCCCTTGGACCATGGCGTCTATCGCGTTGAGCTTCTGCTGCAGTTCGGAGATCTCCGTCCTTCTTCGCTTGTGGAACCCGACGAGGGTCAGCCCGTCAACGGTCAATGGCTTCCCGTCCTCCAGGTAGGTCGCAAGTCCCGCTCGCTGGTACAGCATCGCGGAGGGTGTTTCGTAGAGCCTGCTGATGTCGTGCTCCCCAAGCGTATAGTAGAACCTGATGCCCTTCTCGTTCAATTGCTTCAGGAGTCCCACGAGCTTCACGAGGGCGGTTCCACTAGGCCTCGGGACATCGAAGATGTCTCCGGCGTGGATGATGATGTCTACCCTGTCTTTGATCATCACCTGCATCGATTCCTCGAAGGCTTCATAGAAGTCGTCCTCCCTCTCCCTGAGTCCATAAGGAGAGGCGCCGAGATGAGTATCAGAGAGGTGGCCGACAAGCATTGGCTCTCTCACTCTTCCCTGATCGAGTCAGAAGTGGTCCCTGCCGCTATGCTTTCCACCTTTGCTCGCTCAGACCATTCCGCCACGGCATCTATGTCTGCCCCCATCAGTTTCTCCTCAACCTTGTCAATCTTGGCCAATGACGGAAGAGTCACCCACTGGCCAAGGAGGACCGTTTCACCCACGTTCAGGGAAGGCAGGTAACTGGCCAGCTCTTCGCTGACGAGCTCGCTCGACTCGATGATGTAGCTCTGGTCTTTCGGCTGCGTGATCCTGGACACTGCCAATGAGCCCATCTGGCTCAGGACATCTGAGTCCAGCCTGCTGGGCCTCTGCGACACGACAATCAACGCGACCCCGAACTTGCGCCCCTCCCGCGCGACCTTTGAGGCGACGTACTTGGCATCTGTGTCTCTGTCGTTCGGAAGGAACGAATGCGCCTCTTCGATCGCGAAGACGACAGGGGCCATGAACCGTATCCTCTCGCTCTTGTCCTCTCTTCCGGACAGCCTGTATCTGCGGGCCTTCTTCCTGTCTTCAAGCACTTCATCGAGGTAATAGGATATGACGATGGAGGCCTGCATCTCGGTCAGCTCCAGCATGTTCAAGACGTTGACCTGATTCGGCTTGAGCTGATCCACAGGGTCACCTATGTCTGGGTCGAGTATCGCTCCCTTCCTCCTCCGGGCCCTCTCCACGATCTCAGTTAGCCTCTCGGCGATCCTCTTCTCCTCCGCCTTCGATGTGTCACTCGCGATCAGGTTCGTCAGGCTTTCAAGCAGGGCTCCCCAGAAGTCCTTGGCCTGCCTGACTCCTTCGGTGAAGACCCTGTTCAAGACCGATCTTTGCCTTTCGGCCTTTGTCCTCACGTCCAAGACGTCGGCGAACATCTCCACGTCCAGAAGTCTGGGGTTTATCCTGGCCTTGAGGTGGACGATGCTGGAGAGCTTCAGGTCCGAATACTCGCCCTGATAGTCGAATATCACCAGAGTGCCCTTCACATCTGATAGGCGCTTGGCGAGCAGCGCGAGAAGGTTCGACTTGCCACTGCCCGTTGCGGCCAGGATCCCCAGGTGTCTAGAAGCTAGGCGATTGACATTGACGGACACGGGGACATTTTCATTTCGCAACAGGGTACCGACCTTCGCCCATCCCTTGTCGTCCCTGCTGAACACGTCCTTGAGCTCGGAGGGCGTAGCAGCGAAGACCTCCGACCCGGGCTCGGGTGGCAACGATGGAAGGTTCGACCCCCCTTTCCTAAGGTAGTCCAGAAGGCCCAGCACCCTCACCGAAGCGAGGTTCCTTTTGTCTCGCGGGTTGCTTGAGGCGACTTTCTTGGCCTCCTGGGCAGACTGAAAGTTGGTGGCCGAGTTGAGTAGGTCGCTGCTTACTCGGCTCGCTTCAACTAGCCCCAGTACGTTGCCCTCAAGTGCCTCGACTGTGACGTACTCGCCTACTCTAGAAGGTTTCTCCGCGAGGTAATCGAACCCAGATGGGCTCGCCTCGCCCGAAACGATGCCCACAAGATTGCGTCGGCCTTCACTCGCCAAGTACTTCTCTCCCTCCTGTCTCAATCTCGAGACCTAGCACGTTGGCCAGCCTGCTCATGTCTTCGTTTGCCACCTTACACCTTTCGTGAGCGAGCCTCAACACGTAAGGGTATCCGGAGTAGCTCTTCGCGCTCATCAGATCAAGAAGTCGCTCAGCACGCTGATTGTCGACATCGCCGGGGACCTCGACCTTGACGCATGGAGTGAACTCCGCCAGCCGGGCATAGAACACGGAGACGCCGATCTTATCGTAGTATGGGCTCGAGAAGCCTGGAGAGCGCGAAGCCTTGTTGAAGTAGAACAAGTCTCCCACCCCTCCTTCCAGTATCACGTTGCTCTCCGATGTCTTGGATACGAAAACGATGTTCTCCTTGGCCATGAGATCCCTAGCGAATTCATAAAACCTGATCGGCTTCTTAAGCCTGCGATCGTAGAATCTGGCGAGGACCGAGCCATCCACCAAGACAAAGTCTATCTTCTTCGCGCTTTCGGTTGCCAATCCATATTCAAACTCCATGCCGAGGCTTTCGAGGTAGAGCCTGGGATTGAAAACAACCTGACTGCCTTCCATCGCCCCGAGAGTGCTCAGGTCTACGGTATATCGGGGTGGGACTAGGAACGAGTTGTCTGCCAACGAGGAGACGGCCTCGACGGCGTAAAGGTAGTAGCCTTGGAACATGACCAAGTTCCAGCTGCTGTCGATGCCAGCAACGGTGGAGTTGCCGTTCTGGGGAGCATAGGCGTTCCACATGCTCTTGGCTTTGCCGAGCAGTTCGGCGTTGGCAGTGGCATCGATCTTGCTTAGGATTCTCTCTCTGTCCGCAAGGGCTTGTTCATACGTTTGAATCAGCATGAATGAGCCCCCCGCAGTTCTCCGCGCGAAATGAATGTGGGCGACAGTCTTCACATGAAGCGGCCATATCGATCACAAAAGGCTGGCGATAGCGGTTCATCGAGCGCATGCAACGTGTCAAGATGATATCTCACCACCGCCGTGGTTATCACCTTTTCTGCTCGGCGCTCGAGTGGCAGTAGGTGGGACGCACAGGTCCTTTCCCGTGGCCTTTTCAGAGTAGCTGGATGCCTGGGGCCTCGCCTTCATCGAGTAGTATTTCTGCAGGCGCACCTCGATCAGGTTGCACGGCCACGAGGAGAGTGATCATGACAAGCCTAATGCTCTGACCGGTCTTCTTCGCCTCTTGCTACCCGTGATTGGCTTCATCAACAGTATCTCTCCCGCTGTTCCTGATCTTTTCATCGACCAGCCTCACGGCATAGCAGCAGGCGCAAACATTTCCCGCCCAAGCTAATGTCCGGCCGTCATTCTTTGCATACAATCGAACTATGCACTTCCTCCCGCACTTTTCACAGCGGAGCCTCCTCCCTCCGGGCTTTATCATCGACAGGACTCCACCCGTGTAGTCTATCTCTCTCTTGCTCAGGACTCCCATCGACGCCAGGAAATCCAGCACGTTCCTGATTTCGTGATCGGAAGCGTTGTATCCAAG
>JBEKZX010000067.1:0-8631 GCA_049509455.1 Conexivisphaerales archaeon | reverse complement strand
GACATGGGGTGCGGGCCCTCCGCCCTGCCGAAGAGGGAGGTGTCCCAGCTGTCCCTGATTAGGGGAGAGGAGGGGTTCAAACCCTCTCCGCTCTGCCTCCTGAATTCGAAGTAGGCTTCGAAGGCCTGGACGGCTTCGGGAGTCAGGAAGGCGACGTACTCCTCGGGTTCGCCCCTGTAGATCAGGAGGCGTCCGGCCTGGACCCTTTCCCTTTCCTTGATTACGGAGAAGTCTCGCATCTGGAGGAGGGGCCAAGCGCCGACCCTGAATCCTCCGCTGGCCATGGCCAGCACTATGGCCCTCTCCCGCAGGCCGCAGTGGGAGAGGATTCTCCTGATCTCCTCCACCGTGGGGGCCCTGTCCTTGCCGTGGCGGACCACAGGAGGCATGGCCTTCTTCAGCTTCTTCCAGTTCAGCCCGGTGACGTCGTTGTAGTCCAGGAGGGACTTGATGGCGGCCACGTGCAGGGCCGTGTACGCTGGAGTGACGCCCCTCTTCGTCATGGAACCGATGAAGTTGAGGATGATGGACTCCGCCCACTTCGGCTGCTCCCCCGCCCGCCTGATGAACTCCTGATCGGAGAGCCCCGCCCACGCCAAGAAGTAGCGGATGACCCTCCGGTATTCCTTCTTCGTAACCTCGGACCGGACGAACTGCATGGCGATGTCGACGGGGGACTCCATCTGATAGCATAGCTTGAAATTAGCCTTAAAGGCCTATCCAGTTTGATTACGTCTCAAGAAGCGTTTTTATATGGTAATCGGCAAAGCCTATCCGCCGTAATCCGGCAAGCTGCTGATTGATCACATTGAACGCAGACAAGAAGACCGCTAAGAAGGCGCCTTCAAAGAAGGCGACTTCAAAGAAGGCGAAGAAGCCAGCTGAGGCCAAAGAGGAAGCCCGCTTAGAGAAGGCCCATAAGGTCAAGAAGGAGGCGCCAGCCAAGGCGGCCGCCGAAGCGGTCAAAGTTGCCAAGCCTGCCCTCAAGGCCAAGAAGGCAGTGATTCCGAAGGCAGCGAAGAAGGAGATCAAGGAGGGGGCACCTAAGGCTCCCAAGGTGGCGGCGAAGAAGGCAGTTGCGAAGCCGAAACGGAAGGCGGTCGCGAAGCCGAAGCGGAGGGCGGCTCTTCCGAAGGAGGAGCCCACAGTGGCAGCTCCTGAACCTGTGAAACAGCCCAAGGCCGCCGAGCGGCAGGCGAAGCCTTTGGCGCCGACGGTCACGGTCCCGAAGGAGGCGCCAGCCAAGGCGGCCGCCGAAGCGGTCAAGGTTGCCAAGCCTGCCCTCAAGGCCAAGAAGGCAGTGATTCCGAAGGCAGCGAAGACAGCAAAGCCCAAGCCCGCCCCCATCTTGAGCAAGGCAGCGCCGACGGTCATAATCGCCTACAAAGGGGACGTGAAGATACGAGAGGCGAAGGGATTCTCGTATCCGGAGCTCCTGGCCGCCGGAGTCACCAAGAGCCTCGCTCTTCGATCGGGTCTTCGAGTGGACAGCAGGCGCAAGACCTCACACGAGCACAACGTCAAGCTCCTTGAGTCCATCAAGCCGAAGGCCGCCCAGGCCTAGCCGTCCTCATGTGAAGGAAAAGGCATTCTTGGACCAGCCCTCCCAGCTTCCCAAAATGTGATCTGACGTTCTGGGACACCGCTTCATACTCTCTTACGGTAAGAGCTTCCCCCTCGTTCCTCAGCTTGGTCGCTATCCTCTCTGGCACCAGCCAACCATAGTGCCGTTGAAGCCCTCGCATTATCCATCTGTCCATGGGGAAGGCCTCTGGCTTGTCCAGCGAGAAAAGCAAAAGGCAGTCCGCCACCTTGGGGCCCACCCCCATCACATGGCTCTCCTTGGCGATCACGAGGGAGCTCCACGCCACATCGTAGGGGAGTGACCTTATCTCATCGAAATCCAAGGTACCGTCGTCGATGTCCCTGGCGGCTTGGCGCAGGTAGCTCCACTTCCTCCCGAGGTATCTCTTCCTCGGCCTTCTCACATTCAAGAAGTCACTGGGGCCGGGCAGTTCTCGCAGGGAAAGCCCGTCCACGTTCAGCTCCCTGCAGGAGGACGCAATGCTTCCGAGGACCCTGTCGATGGCTCTGATGCTGAGACTGGCCGATACGATGTAGGACATCAGGCAGCTCCACGGGTCCTGCTTAAGGATTCTAAGGCCTCTGTAGTCTTGAAGGAGAGAGGAGGTAAATTCGTCAACGCTCCTTCCACCGGCGAGATCGTCGTAGCGGACATTCAGGCACATGAACTCCTTTATTCTTTCTTCGGAGGCCTCCGGGTTTGACCTCACCAAGAGGGAGCCGCCTTCCGTCCTAAGCATCGTCGCGTGGGTGCCCACTATCCCCAGCCACCAGCCGTCGGCCTTCCTCCACTGGAATATCTGCCCTGACTCGAATGTGAAGTCCAAGTTCAAGGGCTCGCCCCCAAGATCGATGCGCCTGAGCAACCACTGTGCACCAGCCGAGGATGTTGTAGCCTATTTCATGTGCGAAGGTATAAAGCGTTGCCCAAGCCTCGAGCGGACGCCAGCCCTTTCATGAGGCTGACGAGGGCGGGATTTCCCGAATGTGGAACTTCTTGAAAGCTTCGTTCATCTCGGTGACCAATCCCTTCTTCCATTCGAGCCAGTCCGTAGGCTTCTCGGGGTACTTCAGGTTGTGGTTGATCAGGGATTCACTCTTCTTGGCCGTGAACCTCAGATTGCTGGCCAGGTCGGGCTCACTGAGGATTCTCAGCCACATCATGGGGTTGAACATCCTCACCCTGTCGAATTCCGGATGCTGGCGCCGAGTGATGTGAGCGACGTCGCTCTCCGACAGGAAGTGTTTCATGCCGTAGCTGATCTGGTCGTTGGTCAGCGTCTGCAGATAGGCCCGAAGGATCTCGAAGCTTGCCATCTGGTAGCCGTAGAAGTGCATATATTCCACGTTGTATCCCCAGAGGCCGCTTTCGCTGGTGTCCCTAGCCTCCAGCGCTCGTGCCAGGACGCCTCCCAGGATGACGCTGGAGTAGATGCAGGGGCCGATGCCACCCGCGTCGATGGGCCTCGCCATCCATGCAGCGTCGCCCACGAGGGCGTAGCCGTTGGCCACGAGGCAGTCGTTGTGCCTCCTGACGGGCACCTGCCAGCTCCCCCTGTTGTTGCCCTCATCCTTCTCTGAGGAGGACAACACGGGGTTCTTAATGGCCTTGTTCGACTCCACATACTGGTCGATGAGGTCCTGGAGGGTGTCCTTCTTCCCGTACCTCTTGTTCCTGGCGTCCAGGGCCGACTTCTGAACGCCCAAGCCGATGTTGACCTTATTCTCTCCTCTAGCAAAGGTCCAGCAATAACCGCCTGGCGAGAGATACTGGTCAAAGTGAATGATTGCGTATTTGGGGTCGAACCAGGTCTTGTCCTCAACGCCGCGTTCGAAGTCGTAGATGTAGCGACCGGTGCTTTCAAGGTCCTCCCTGTCGAGCTCCTTCTCAATCTTGCTCTTGATTTGGATAGTTCGCCTGAGCTTCGTCGCGGAGCCGGCCGAGTCCACGACAACCTTTGCCGTCTCTTTGAAAACGGATCCATCTTGGTTCCTGCCAACGACCCCCCTGATCCATCCGTCCTCGGCGAGAAGCCCGTCCAAGTTGACCCCGAAGGCGAACTCCACCCCCAGCTTCCTTGCGTCTTCCACCTGCCGTCGGGCGAGCAGCTTCCTGCTGAGCATGAAGCCCTCTCCCTCGAACAGCACCTTCGTCTCATGGTCAGGAGAGAAGAGCAGCACCCCCTCCACCCGATGCTCGATCTCCGGTGAGCCGTAACTTATGCCCGTGTTCTTCGCCAGATAATCGAGGGAGTTCTTCGAAGTAGCGTCCCCACAAGTCCACCCGTTGACCGTCTTCTTGCCCGGCTCCGCGGGGGAGTTCCTGTCCACGACGAGGACCCGGACCTTCTGCTTCGAAAGCACGCCGACGGCAGCGGCGGTGAGCAGGCCAGACATCCCCCCGCCGGCGATGATGATGTCATAGTCGGGCTCTTGGACCAAAAAGCTACACCTAGACGGCTGAATTCAAGTGCTCTTCTATGACGCATATAAGATTTCCTTCTGCCTTGCAGCCATGGGCGCAGCCGGGTCGTCTCCTATCGGAATCTAGGAATTCGGCGTGACGTCGAGTCCCAAGCAAACTTCATACTTATCCTTTGCCGACCACCCAGTCGGAGAGAGAGAAAACGGTCAAGGCGAAGCCATTCACCGGCACCGGAGATGCCGGCCTGACCGCGACCGCTAGATCTAGGGTCAGGAAGGATTCAAATTTGATGGAGGCGATCGGGACGGTGGATGAGCTCGTCGCGTACCTGGGCCTGGCTCGGGCCTTCTCCGGAGAGCTGAAGGATGTCTCGGCGACGCTCAGGGCCGTCCAAGTGACCCTCTTCCGCTTCAACGCCTGCCTCCTTTCAATCAAGGGATACGAAATGACGCCTTCCGATGTCTCTTGGCTGGAGAAGGAGGCGCTGAAATACGACTCTCGGCTTCCCACGCTGAGGAGGTTCATCCTCCCCGGAGGTACCCACCTGGGCGCCGTCCTCCATGTTTCGCGGACGGTGTGCCGGAGGGCAGAGAGGCGGGTGGTCAGGATAAAGCTGGGGAAGGAGAAGGAGAGCTCCGAAATCGCGTTCCTGAACAGGCTTTCCAGCCTCCTCTTCGTCCTGGCAAGATACGTCTGCCAGCTGCAAGGCGCGCCGGAAGAGCTGGTCTAAGCAGCCCCTCTCATTTCCCGACGCAGGTGCGTGGGTCCTACAACGCTATGCCCAAGAACGTCCTAGCGACGAACCCTATCGCGAAGGTCGCAGCTGCCGCAGCAAGGGCCACGCTCGCCCGTTTTGTGGTGGGCCGAACAGGATTCGAACCTGTGATCTTCGCCGTTTTCCGCACACATAACGTGTGAGTCAGAGCGACGTCCAAGACCAGACTAGACGATCGGCCCTTCTTCGTTTAGCTCCTCTTGAGAAATGATTTAAACCTTTTCGGTTCGGGCTCAGGCTGACGAACGACGACCCTTCTTCCAACATAGTTTATGTATAGGCTATTGACGAACGGCTAGTCGACAATCCAGATGAGTTCTTCGCTTTCTGGCCTTTACAAGCTGGACATGGCTGAGAGAATGAGGCGAGTGAAGGAGATGACGGGCATCAGCGACGAAGACGCCGACTCCATCCACTCCATGACCGCCCTGAAGAGAGATGTCGCCGACCGGATGATTGAGAATGTCATTGGGGCGATTCAGCTCCCTGTGGGCGTCGCCACCAACTTCGTGATTAACGGCAAGGGGTACGTCGTGCCCATGGCCATCGAGGAGCCTAGCGTGATAGCCGCTGCTTCCAACGCTGCGAAGATGGCCAGGGGAAAGGGAGGCTTTCATGCCGTAGCTACCAGGCCCCTGATGGTCGCCCAGATTCAGTCGGTGGGGGTGGCTGACCCCTACGCCGCCGTGCAGAAAGTCCTGGCCCGCGCTGAAAGGATACTCGATATAAGCAATGAGACCAACCCCACGCTGGTCAAGGTCGGCGGCGGGGCGGTGGACATAGAGGCCCGTGTGATAGACACGAGCCGCGGCAAGATGGTGATCACCGAGATTACAGCCGACTGCAGGGACGCCATGGGAGCAAACACGGTGAATACCATGGCCGAGACCGTCGCCCCCCTGATAGAAAGCCTCATTGGCGGCAGGGTGCGGCTGAGGATCGTCTCCAACCTGGCCACGAAGAGGCTGGCCCGATCTTGGGCCACCTTCGACAAGGAGTCGCTGGGCGGAGCCGACGTTGTCGAGGGGATATTGGATGCCTACGCCTTCGCCGAAGCGGACCCCTTCAGGTGCACCACGCATAACAAGGGCATAATGAACGGAATCTCTTCGGTGGCGCTAGCGACGGGGAACGACACGCGTGCCATCGAATCGGGCGCCCACGCCTACGCAGCCAGAAGCGGCCGTTACTCCTCTCTTACCAAATACGAGAAGAACGCCGAAGGCGACATCGTGGGGAGCATAGAGCTCCCCATAGCATCGGGCATCCTCGGCGGGGCTACGTCCACCCACCCTGTAGCCAAAGCAGCCATCAAGATCCTCGGAGTGAAGTCGGCCCAAGAGCTGGCCTGCGTCATGGCATCCGTCGGCCTGGCGCAGAACCTAGCCGCCCTGCGCGTCCTGGCTACCGAAGGCATCAGCAAGGGGCATATGAAGCTCCACGCCAGGAACCTCGCCGTGATGGCCGGGGCCCCCGTAGAAATGATACCGAAGGTCATAGAAGAGATCGAGAAGGAGCCCAAAGTCACCTACGACAAGGTCGAGGAGATTGTGAAGCGACTGAAGGACGCCAGCACGTAAGAATCATCGCTATTCAGCTGACAATACGTCTTTCTTACAATAATTTGTCGGACGTTCACGTATACCCACCGACATATGGACTTGTCAACAGTTCTTGTGCAGATTTGCAACTATGGATTACTTTAGACATAAAATACCCAGAACCCGCCTGCTCGTCTGCTGAAATCGCTTGGCCCCGAGTGGAAGGCAGAGGTTTGTCGAGAGAAAAGAGCCCGAGAGCGGGCAGGATAGGATCCTTCGCTGTTCTTTCTTCCTGCAGTGCGCTTTCTACAAGGAGGGATCCCAGTACTGTTCGGACCAGCCGGCCATGTGCCCGAAGTGGAGGGAGCACAGCCTCGGCACCCACGAGGTGTCCGACTTTTCGGACAACGTGATAGAGCAAGTCAGGATGGCGAAGGCCATCCATGTGATGACACCCTATGGGAAGTTCGAGCACAACCTCCATCTTTACGAGTTTGAAGTAGTTGGCGATGAGCTGGTCGTATACCCTCTGGACGGCTCCGGAGGCTCGTTCCACTATCGTGGCTCCTTCCTCTACTACGTAGAGGGCGAATACAGGCGTTAGAGCGGTCCTTCGAGCTCCGAACCTCGTAATCGGCAACGCATCCACAAACCGCCTGGAGGAAAGCACTCCCACAGGATTCAGCTTACATCAGACCTGTGCTAGGGGTGGAGATGCCGCCAGCTACGCGCCGAGAGGAAGAAGATCCAACCCTTTGCGACGAGTGCCAAGACAGCGGTCGCGCCCTTGGCATCGGCGGCGCCTATGAGGGCTTCCCTCTCAGCAGTCCCGAGCTTCTCAACAAATGTGACAGGCTTGCGGGTGGCCTTCACCTGCACGAGCCATATGCTACGGCGTCTGGTCGCCGCCAGGTCGTAGGGCCCACGGCTGCCCGGAGACATCTTGACGGACCACCCCCTACTCCTGAGGAGCTCAGCCACCTCCTTCTCCATCTCGGCGCCGTACCTGAATTCACTCACACCAGTGCCTGCCCTTCGTTCGTCCCCCGGCATTGGTATTAATGAGTTGGGCGGTGGCTCCAACGATTACGACGGACTGCGTCTGCATCTGGTCAGCTCCAGACACCGTCTCCATCAAATGGAGGGTGCAGGAAGGGACAATTCACCAAACCCAGGGAGCTCTCATCATGTCACTCCATGCCGGTTGGCCTTCGGAGCTCCATCTGGGATCTTCAGTACATTCATTCTGTTTGCTTCAGAACCGACTGATTCTTGCGCCGCTTCTTCTTCCTGGCTCGTGCGTCTTCGATCACCGCACGGTACAGTGACAAAGACTCACGCGTTGCGCTAGGAGTCAGAAGGAACTCGGTTGAGTACGGACAGAGGATATCTATCGAAGCGGCTCCGATATTCTCGTCAAACACCACGGGGTAGAGCCTGCAACCAGCTGGCCTGCTGGAGTATATCGTGCATCGTTCTCCGTCGTGAAAGACACATCGGCCTCTGTTGTTCATTAGAACGGTGAGCCCCTTGTATTCAACTGAGAAACGACCTCTTACGAACCCAAGCTCCTCTATCCGCCTAATGTCTTCCTCTAAGAGCGCCATCTCGGTCCCATGGCAGCAAATGATGCACTGGTGCTTTACGCAGACGCTCTCCGGCGGCAGTTGATGGAGCAAGAGCAGGCCAGATTGGGAAGAACCCTTCGCCAATCTACCGGCGTCTTCTACCCATTCTCTGCTGTTCAGCAATGTGAACACAGACCGGACACTCGTAGCCGTTTCCATTGCGAATCATTCGAATGTTATGCCTTGCGCAGGATGGCGCCTTTTCTTCCACATAATGCCTGCCATGACAGGGTTATTAGAGGTTGCTATCACCCGGGCCCATGCGTACGTCCCATTCACTCGCCCTCGCTCGTCGGTCCTAGGTTGGTGGGGACACAGGAAGTGCCAGGCCCCGGTCTTCCTAATTCGCGAGACAATCGCCATAGAGCAGCCCAGTCGGCGCATCGGCCTCTGCCTCCCGAGGCGTGGATGCTGATCGCACTGGCGAGCTTACCAGCACCTTAATAAGGGGAGCTACGGAGGCGACTAGCTAACGAGTGCATAAGGCATGAGTTACGGAAACCGCAGTGGAGGATACGGAGCCCGAAGAAGCTACGGTAGCTTCGGGGGCCCAAGCAGCTTCGCACCCAAGCCAGTGAAGGCTGGCGAGGAATACGACGTAGAAATCACGGAGATCTCTAGGCGCGGCGACGGCATCGCCAAGATACAGGGATTCATCATCTTTGTAACTGGCGCGAA
>JBEKZX010000066.1:0-8648 GCA_049509455.1 Conexivisphaerales archaeon | reverse complement strand
CCGACAGATAGTCAGCAAATGTGAGCGCCACATCCGTGGGACCATTCAGGAATGTCGCCTGCCTAAGAAGTCTCCAGTCAAATTCACCTACCCTCCTTTTGCGACCCGTTGTCGAAGTATGCTCTTGGTCTTCCAACTGTTTTCTTGGAATACCGCATCTCTCACTCACAATCCCCCAATCGATGTCCTTCGAGAAGTGGCCGGAGGTGGCGGCTGGCGGGCTCTCCACCCTAATCGGGTAAGTCCTACAAACCATGACGACCCTTCTGACCCGGGCGGGTGCGATGCCAACTTCACTGAGGCATCCAGCAACGGTTGTGTCTCTTGACGTGACATAAGGGTACTCACCATGATACAGGCTGAGCCCAGTCCCCTGGGTGCCCTCAATCAGGATATGTTTGTTCTGGGATAGGGCTTCGAACATCACTTCGTAGGTCGGCCGAATGTAGTGTTCCAGTTCTTTGACCTTCCCAGCAGTAACTACGGAGTCCTTGCCTCTGTCAGTTATCCTCCGCGCGGTTGCGGCGCCTACTCCCTGCCTAGTGGAGCCTATCCGACGGAAGAGTTCCTCTTCGGACGGGGGATCTTCCTCAGAAATCGTCATGACGTTAGGGTCGATGCTAAGGTCTTTGAGGTCCAGTTTGCATTCAGCGATCTCCTTGAGGAGTTTCTCAACATCGATGACCATGCCGGGGCTGAGAACATAATGCGCATGATGGGTCCTTGCACCTGAGGGAATCAAATGATAGACGTATGGAGCATCATCAGCCTCAGTAACTGTGTGTCCTGCGTTCGGGCCCCCCACCCTAACGATCACGTCATATTCGCGTGCTAGGTAGTTCACGATTTGTCCCTTCCCTTCGCTTCCGAACTGGCCTCCCACAAGGACGTCGACGAAGCCACTGTCGTGTCCGTAAAGGGACATCCTGCTCGTGGCTCTAACGAAAACGTCATCGTCTGTGCAATGCTCGGTGTCTATCACTATGTCAGCAATTTCTGCAAGCCTACCCACCAGCTTTTCCGTGGTGTTTTGCTTGGCGGTGTCATAGGGAACAGTGTCTCCCTCACGCGCTGCACGCTCATTGTACCTTCTCCTGAGCTCGCTGTCACTAGCCGTCAAATACACGAGCGTGACCCTAGGAAACGCCCGCTTGATTGCTATGACCTGCTCGGGAATTCGGGCAGAATCTATGATATACGCCGCGTCTTTCTCATCTGAAAGCGCAATCTTCGCCAATTCATCGACGACCCACTCCCCTTTGGTCTCCCTGTCCAACTTCTCTCCTTGATCTTGAAGCGATATACGGCCGGCGCGCTGAACATCGCCCAAGGAATTCTTGATTAGTTCCTTCGTCTTTATTACTCGCATTCCGAACTTTTTGGATATGCTTGTTGCGAGTGTCGTCTTGCCTGACGAAATAGGTCCTGCGACAATCACAATCCATTGAGGCAGTAACAATCACCACGATTCAACGAGAAGCAACGAACGCAGAATCCAAGAACATCTGAGATTCCTCCCTGCTCCGCGGGAGGTCGTACACAAGCACCCTCACGCCCCTGCTGATGAGTGTTTCCATGATCAAATCTTCAATTATCTTCCAGTTGCCCCCCGCGAAGCCGGTCCCAATCCGAGGCATATGCACCGAAGCCTGACGCCCAGACGCGAAGGTGCCCAGCCGCAGCAAGCAGTCTCTGAGAGCGAAATATCGAATGCGCGGCTTCGTCGATTGTCCAAATCCGTGTTGCGCTACCATGCTGACTACCCACAAATCGTCCGACACTTTACATTCATGAACTACTCCCAGATCGAAGTCCTCTCTCTTGGCAATGGACCAATTCTTGAAATCACTTTGGGCTTCAGGCCAGCGTTTGGCTATGGCCAAAGCCGCGCCCGCACCCCATATGGATGACTTATCGTTGACTATGTGGGCAATGATCCTCTGCCCAGTACCCCTGGGCTGAGTTATGTCGCCCTTCACATATGCTATAGCCAACTGCTCGCTAGCGACTTGGTTTCTTGGGCGAAGGAAACCTACGACTCGAGGGTATGTTCTCCCTGGATATGGAGGAATCCCGACACATTCCACCAACACCTCTGTCCCTCCCCACCTCTCCATACCCTTAGCTGTGAAACCAATTGCCGTACATTCCTTGAGAACGGTATCGTTTGGAATTCGTAAGCCTGGGGCCATCCTAACAGGGCTTAGGGGGCTTGGAATGCAGTAGTCCAACCTGAAGTCGGATAGGCTTCCGTCGTCTAAGCGCGCGGCGGCAAAGATCGAGACCGGTTGATTTGTCGCACTTGCAATCCGGATAAGGAATGCCTCTGGTGAGACGTCAAATCTCTGCCAGAGCGACATAAGCCTCTCTATGCTGATTTCGCCATCGACTTCATCCACTATGAAACCGGAGGGCATTAGTATCTCCGCAGCAGCAAGATTGCAGAGGAGTTCAAGTTGCCATTCATCGGGTCTAAGCCGTTCGTTTCCTCGTTCTTGGAGTAGTTGCATACGATTCCTGGTTGTTTCGGGATAATCTGGAAACAAGGTGTGCCCGATTTCATGCGCCACGGAGAATCTTACACGCGCGCGTGGCTGATTGGGGTTGTATTCGATGACAGTGTTAGCCTTTGTAAGAGCAACCAGTCTCGCATCCGGGATGTCATTCCTAGGAACTGCGGACAGTCCACAATACTTTGCCAACCAGAATGGATCGAAAGGCGGACCCTGCCAGCCATCCTCAACGGCCCGGAAAACCAGCGATTTTGCCTTCTCGGTGACAAAGGCAATTGGATCGGCGTCAGCTGCCAGTGCCCTGACTGAAGGGTTGGTCCAGAACTTATCGTGCTTACCCGACTCGACCATAGCGCGTCATCTTGACTCTTCATGCTCAGGCTGATTTAAGGTTGTTCTAATCACCTTCAGGTTTTGCCATATCTTCGACCCCAAGGTCCAGAGGACGTCAATAGGTGGCTTTTTCGGCACAATAGGACTCTGCTAATGGTATCTCAGGATTGACCTTTGGTTATGCCCCAAGCGAGTCCGATCTTCCTTGGACTTGGTGGTTGGCAGCCTCTTGCCAATCAGACGACCACTCCTCATCCGCTTTGACAGGAACTCGGCGGTTTTCTCTTTGTGGCATCTGTGGCAGAGCGCCTGAAGGTTGGTCTTGTCGAAGGGGTCGCCTCCCAAAGCAATTTCCTTGATATGATCGACTTCAGATGATGGATTGATCCCGCATCTCTGGCACACCTTGTTTTCCCATAACACCTCGGCCCGAATCCGAGTCCAGAGTAACAATTTGCCGTGATATCGGGGGTCGTCCATGAATTTCCAACCACATATTCGGCTACAATAGAGCCTCCGACCTCCCGGGAGTGGTCTACCACACCACGCGCATTTCCTGTTTTCTTTAGCCCACTTCTTGCGGGCCATTCCTTGGAGCGTCCAGCCCTCATTCTGATAGGTCGGTCTACTCGTGGTCATGCCTCCTCCGCTAAGCTTTACAAACTTTGTTACCGCCCCGCGAGTCGACAGGAAGGTGGATTACGTCGGCCTCCACGGAAACGACGACTCGTCCCCCATGTGGGCGAGCGATCTGTTCCGCGATTAGTGGGAGAAGGCGAAGCCACGGTAACCCACCCCTCTGGGTGGGTGAAGGTCCCACCATTCCTACAGTGGCCAGCGAGTAACCGAGGCCTATTGGCAGCGTATTCGGGGCTACTCAATACACATCTGATGGCGCCGACACAACTCTTGGTGCCGGCGAAGAAAACATTGTACAAATTTGTACAGCGAGATTAGAGGTTCCGTACTCATTCGGGGGCGAAGCCTTGTAGTCTTCGCTGCGAACCGGTTCTCACCATCGCGGTCTCCGTCCTCTAGGTAGTCGGTGGGCCAACTAGTTGGTGATTGCTTGGAGAGCAAACCCCTAGTCTATGGAATCTGACGTATTTATCAGCCATCACTCCGGTTGTTGCATCCTGCCATTGACCCTTTCCCACGTTCCGAGTCGAGTCATAATCTTCGTGTAGGTGTCCTTCTCTTCGGGTGATAGCTTGCTTACCCATTCGAGATGCACTTTATTCTCCAAGAGGTTCTCATCGGGGTTGATGCAGGTGGCCATCACCAGCTGCCTGTAATATCTTCCCACTGTCTCGACAAGTCCACGTTTTAGCAACAGCGCAAAGGGTTGGGCTCTTTGAGGGTTAGTCAGCGATAAGTTCCCCACGTACGCCCTGACGGCTTGCTCCTTAGGCTCGGTCAGCCACTCGGTCCATGGGTCGGCCTCAGGATTCCCGCCTTCTTCGCCCTGCGAGAGGGGGGGATAGAAGGCGCTTGCCATTCTGCCAAAAGGCGTAATCATGTACGACCGTTGGTCCGAGCCTGATTTGCTGGAGGGAATGGGCTCGCCGACCTTAACCATTCCTCCCGCTTGGAACTCCCGGAGGATGTTCTTGACATAGGTGAGGATGTCGCTTGGCTCCTTACCTGAAGGATAGGCTTCGCTCTCCCGGCTCAACCATTTAGCAAGCCTGTACGGGGTGGTGGGAGCTTCTAGAACGTAGAGGTGGCCCAACAGCATTCGTGGAACCCTGAAGTTCCGGATGCCGCCTCCCTTGGCGGCGAACAGAGGTATCCGCGGTCGGGTTATGTCATGCAAAGTCGATCATCCATGATAGTATCATGGACCAGGTCCACAGTTGTTTAAACTCTGCGTTCAGCGAAAGTCATTGATGCTCATGGCACAGCAAAGCGGTACCCAAGGAATTACCTGGAGAGGTGCTGATTGGCGATTCCATCGCCACCAATTCCCTGGGAGGCCCAGCTCGACGAAACGAATCGGTAGCCCTAATCAGCTCCGGCCTTCAGCCGCCGTGCCGATGCGACACCGGGGGAGGAGGATTGATTCACGATGACTGACTCTATGGTGGATATTTCTCACTTGAAGGGGCTTGCCCGGAACTTGCCGCTAGGGAGTGCCTTCAGGGCGGTGCTGCTGGCCGAACCTGACATAATCACCTCTTCAGATTATACAATCAAGGTAAAGGTCTGGCTCGTACTTCTGGAAAAGGTCGATGGACCTGCCCACATGCTGGGACTGCAGTGGAGGGGAGTCTGAGGTTGGCTGGCCTGATGGCGCGCGTCGTCTACTACGAGTTTGACTCCGTGAACAAACGGACGAAGCACCTGGCGCTGGTCGCGAAGAAGTTAACTTATGACGAAGCCGTCGCCATGGACAACGCACTCTCGTTGAAGATTCCTCCAGAATTCCTGGCCAAGGTTAAGGATGAGCGAAGCAAAGTGCAGCCTCACTCATTGCAGTTGACACTGGATCCTGTAGAAGCAAGTGACACGGAGAGCTGTGAGGAACTGGCTGTTACCTACCCCGATCCGGAATCCGTCCAGGCAGCAGCTGACACGGACGACGAATCGCTCGCGTGAGGAGGGAATCCGTGTTGACAATAGGACACACCCGAGGGGAACCCTCAAAGCCAGCTTCCGGAGGTTTGACTGCTAAACCAACATGTCGTTCAGCTCCCCCCATCTCAACTCGTAGCAGAATGATACGAAGGAACCGGTCGGCGCGGCACCTGTCCGAAGGTGCAGACAAGGAGACGAAGGCTAATGCCGCTCGTCGCGCCCAGATAAGGCGGCGGAGGAGGGCCCTCGAAGAGCGGAGCATCGAGCTGTACGAGCGCCTTCAGGCCTGGGGGGCTAGTGAGGCAGGGAGCCTATGGGAGGACTACGTCGCTGCTGGTGGTAAGGAGGACCTCTCCGACATCGACGGGCCGATCAAGAGAATCTTGGGGAAGTCGCGATGGGACCACGACCTGCTTGCTGTGCTCTATTTCTGGCGGTGGCTCCAAGTCCATAGAGGCCTAGAGATACTGGAGGCCGAGCTCGAGGCCACTGGCGGCCCAAGCGGCCTGTCATAAATAGCCCTTCTCCCCTGCCTACGGGGAAGCGGAAGGCAAGTCCCCGGGCTGGGGCTTCACCACGCTAGTCAGCATCTTACCGGCATCCACCTTACGTTACCAACATCTGGACGCCGTATCTGTGAGCAATGCCTTCCTCCCGACCCCCAAGGAAGCTGGCCCGAACTGTCTGGCGAGTCACATCTCTTCCGCCGAACCATGGCGGCTGCCTTGGTCCGCCCGGAGGCTCGAGTTGGCCTGCGACACCAGCAGAATGGGAGTGAACAATGATTCTATTGTCAACACCCGAGCCCCAGCATTGAAGCCGGTGCACATAGGCTCCGTGTGAGTCTGTTTGGACTTGCGTGCCAGATACATCCTTTCAACACGTTCCACCCCCATATCTCGCCCGCTTCGACCAAGTGACTCCCATTAGGGAATAGGCCTTACGCGCTCCCACGCAGCAGGTGGCAGCTCGAATGCCAAGTTGATAGGTGACCTTAGTTCGTGAACCAGCTCTCCGGACTTGGCGACCCAGGAGCATGGAGTTAGAACCATTGACAACTGACGACTTACGTAAACTACACCCGGAGAACATGGTTCCGGGCCGAGCCGATGGCCCGGAGGCGCCACCAACCCGCTTCGATGGGTATCGTCCGTAAGTTGGCCCCTAGGGCGTTCCGCGCGGGAGGGTTCAGACGACGCGCCACTCACCCTCAATCATCCCTCCCCCTCGGCAGTGGCTAGACGCGTGTCCCGTCGACCCTAAGACGCCTCCGTCGGTGAATATGGTGGGGAGCTCGACCTCCAAAAGTGGATGATAGTTACGATGATAGAACGATTTGACCGCCTTGCCGGCGCTGACCACCGTGTTGGGGGCCAGCTTCCTCTTGCGGTTGTTGGTGGGCCGCTGGTCCTCCATGTACTTGATGAACTGGTCGAACTTCTCCTCGTGAGAGCGCTGGATGTCCTCTTCGTCGCTCCTCATGGTGACCTTCCTGTCCCGTATGATGTCGTCGGGGGACATGCCGAGGAAGTTGCAATAGTGGGCGAGATTCCGCCGGAACACCTTGCTCCATGTGGTCGGCGTGACCTTGAGCTTCAGCTTGAGAGCCGCCGGCGACTGCTCCATGTCGGCCTGATTGAACCGGGCGGACATCCCGCCGATTCTTCCGCTGGAGAGGCTCAGCTGCTTGGGTTCGCTCATTGAGAACCACCAATGGCTACGGTAATCATCTCAACACTCCCCATCCCTGCCCTCCCCGGTGTCCATCAGTTGAGAGTAAGTGGCTTCCGGCGTGGTCCTATC
This sequence comes from Conexivisphaerales archaeon, assembly GCA_049509455.1. GTDB lineage: Archaea > Thermoproteota > Nitrososphaeria > Conexivisphaerales > DTJL01 > DATKKG01. The sequence goes on along the minus strand of JBEKZX010000066.1, from coordinate 1,422 downwards.
CTCGTCCCGGCAATCGACGCACGTTATGTCCATTGAGAACCACCAACCACTATACCCGTTGGCAGACACCCGAACCAGATTCCTTGCTGAGACAGCGGCTGTTGTAGCTGAAATTGATGTGTTGGCAGATGAATGCCCATGGGCACGGCGCACCTAGTCTCAATGCTTCTCTTTCTAATACGTCGCGACCGAAAGCCTCTGGGTTCCGGGCATCCTCAGGAGGCCACTCGCTCTCAACCGGTGGCTTTTGTCCCGGGCCGGCGGCCGAGCCTGTCTTTCTGTGGGTCAATGACGCTCTCATAGCATATATATTGTCGGAAACCTGCGCAAGCCTGTCCCAAGTTCACCTCATGGTCGCCGCCCGGCCGGGGAAAAAATTTTGTCGTCTTGTCGTCACAGGCTGTCAGAAACCCAGTGGTTTACGACAAAGCAATGAGACGGGCACTTTTCCTCGGCAGGCACGGCGTTTTTGTCGGCGGGCGGGGGCGGCTGGGCCTGCTATTCCAAAAGTATATGAGTACTAAGTAATGCAAAACCCCACCCCCCAGAGGGGTCCTGTCGTCATGTCGTCAATAACTAGAGAGGGGGCTGGTGCAGCACTGCAGTGCTGCACTCATTATAGAATGGTGGAGCTTGCCAGAAACCAGCGCCCGCGAATAAATATCGTCTAATATTCGTGTGTACCATGCGATTTTTATTTAGAGGCGCGATGACCGAGGATACCGTGTCTCAACATGCGTTCCTTCGCGGCCGCCGAAGGAGATGTCTGTTGAGAGACGGCGTCAGGCACATGTCTGTTGAGAGACGGCGTCAGGCACATGTCTGTTGAGAGACGGTGGCTGGCACAATAATAGTCACATTTGGCGGCGCATGGGAACCCGACTCGAGGGTGTGATTGCGAGGCGGATTTCGTTGTGAGGCGCGCCCGTCAAGGCCTAAAGGTAGTCGTACTAGTCTCAATTCGCCATCACAATCGTCAGGTGGGCGGCCTTCCTCCAGCGAGACACATCCCGTCCCTGCCATACTAGTCTCGCATGATCAAGACGTCGCCTTTGGAAGGGGAACGTCGGCATGTTGTTCCATCAGGCACTGGGATTAGATTGGCGTCTAACCCACCTTGGACTAAACGATGCCGTTTGTCTGCCATGAGACGCGGTCGAGGTCACCCGCGATCCTGGATCTCTTCTCCAAAATATGTCGCCACGAAGTCGGAATCCTCTGGCTTGGTCCACCCAGGCTTCTTCGCGCTGTCGGGCCCCCTGAAGGCGCGGAGCAGCTCGGCCAGCTCCCCCTCCTTCCCTCGCGGCGCCTCGAAACGGACGAAGCCCAGGTAGAGGTCCTCCTCTCCGGCCAGCTCGGCCTCCGATTCTACGACGACGGAGATGCCGTCCTTGTTCCTGTATGTGACATGGTTGGGCCGCT
>JBEKZX010000065.1:0-8660 GCA_049509455.1 Conexivisphaerales archaeon | reverse complement strand
CGTTCGACGGCTCCTGCGGCACAGACGGAGGGAAGTTGCAGGACTTCGACATAAGGTCTGGGAGATGCCCGAGATGTGGCGCTGCGATTTTAAGCACGAAACTCGAGGACCAGCTGATGGAGTGAATTGGGCAAGCCTCTCGCGCTAAAGATAATCGAAAGCCACCTGGTTGACGGAAAGCCCGATGCCGGCAGCGAGATAGGCATCAAGGTGGACAGGGCGCTCATGCAGGACGCCACTGGCACCATGGCATGCCTTCAGTTCGAGGCCCTCGACATCCCTAGGGCGAGGAACGAGCTGTCAATAATTTACGTAGACCACAACATACTGCAGGTGGGCTACGAGAACCCGGACGACCACAAGTTCCTTGAGACCTTCGGGGCAAAGTACGGCATCTACTTCTCCAAGCCCGGCAACGGCATCTGCCACCAAGTGAACCTGGAGCGGTTCTCGGTGCCTGGGAAGACCCTCCTGGGCTCAGACAGTCACACCCCCACATCCGGAGGCGCCGGGATGCTGGCCATCGGCGTGGGCGGCCTGGATGTCGCCGTCGCCATGGGCGGAGCCCCCTTCTACTTCAAGATGCCAAAGGTCGTCGGCGTCAAGCTGACGGGAAGCCTGAAGCCTTGGGTCTCCACCAAGGATGTCATACTTGAGATGCTGCGTCGCCTCAGCGTGAAGGGTGGCGTCGGAAGGATCTTCGAATACTACGGGCCCGCGGTATCCACGATCCCCGTGCCTGCAAGATCAACCGTCACGAATATGGGAGCGGAGCTGGGAGCCACCACCTCCATCTTCCCGTCGGACGAGGTGACGCTGGATTATTTCAGGCGTCAAGGGAGGAAGGGAGACTGGGTTCCAATGTCGGCCGATCAGGACGCCTTCTATGACGAGAACATCGAGATGGACCTCGGCTCCTTGGAGCCCATGATCGCGTGCCCAGGGGCCCCCGACAACGTCAAGAAGGTTTCGGAGGTGGAGGGGACGAAGGCGCAGCAGGTACTCATCGGCTCATGCACCAACTCCAGCTTCCAAGACCTCATGGTCGTCGCTGCCGCTTTGAAAGGCAGGAAGGTCGACCCCCACGTGACCATGGCCGTCAACCCCGGTTCCCGCCAGGTCCTCACCACCGTCGAGGAGCACGGAGGCCTGTCCAGCATAGTGCTCTCCGGCGCCCGACTTCTCGAGAACGCCTGCAACGGCTGCATCGGCATGGGCTCTGCGCCGGGCACCGACTGGGTGACCGTTCGGTCGTTCAACAGGAACTGGCCCGGAAGGAGCGGAACGGTCGACGACAAGGTCTATCTCACCAGCCCGGAGGTCTGCGTCGCGACGGCGCTTTACGGCGAGATTACGGACCCGAGGAAGCTGGGCGAGTACCCACACATCGAATGGCCCGAGCACTTCGTAATCGATGACTCCATGATCCTCCCGCCGGCACCACCGAACTCAGAGGTCTCCGTCATCAGGGGCCCCAACATCAAACCGCTCCCCCGAAGGGGACCACTCGAGCATTCACTTCAAGGAGAGGTGCTCATCAAGGTGGGCGATAACATCAGCACCGACGCCATCATGCCTGCCGGTGCCAAGATCCTCCCCCTCCGTAGCAACATCCCTGCCATAAGCGAATACGTGTTCGCTTGGATTGACCCAGGTTTCGTCAAGAGGGCACAGGAGAAGCACGGCGGCTTCATCGTAGGCGGTGGTAATTACGGTCAGGGCTCCAGCCGGGAGCACGCCGCGCTCGCGCCCATGTATCTCGGCGTCAAGGCGGTCATCGCCAAGTCGTTCGCGAGGATTCACAGGGCCAACCTGATCAACTTCGGCATCCTCCCGCTCGATTTCGTCGACCAATCGGACTACGACAATTTGACCATAGGCTCAGTCCTGCGCATCGAGGGAGTTTCAGAGGCGCTAGCTCGCAGCGACCAAGTCCTGAGCGTCGTCCACCCTGGAGGTCGCTTCGACGTCAAGGCTGACTTCACATCTAGAGACAGGGAGATCCTCGTCGACGGGGGGCTGCTCAACTTTACAAAGGGGAAGTTCTCCGCCGCTCGGTGAAGCCCCCGTTCACCCGCGATCCGAGGCCCCGTTTCGGGCCGCTTCCCATCAGGGATTCGTAACGAGTGCCCTTGGAGCTAAATGATCGTCTACGATGTCTCGATGAAATTCCCGCCACGCCCGATAGGCGTGGATGTCTGTAAAGTCCAGAGTCGAGTTTTGGATTTCGCTACGAAGGAATGCCAGGTCCCCCTATGAGCTGGTACCCGCCCAGGGACGACGACTCTATTGCGATGACCTGGGAAACCTTCAGTCTCCGAAGGGTCTCCAGTCTGTGTATGGAAGCGGTGGCATACGCAGCCTTGCAATCGCGGCTCGCCTGGAAACCTTTCGTGAGGCAAGAGCGCTTTAATACGGGGTGGCCTCCATGGCGGGACGGTTTGGTTTGAAAGCCGTCGTCCTTGGCGCCGGCAGCATAGGGGGCGTCATAGCGAGAGATTTCGCTTCGGGGATGCCGTCGTGGGAAGTCGTGTCTGCCGACATCGACATCGCCAGGGCCAGGGGAGTCGTGTCACGCTACCGAGGCAAGAACCTCTCACCCGCTCGGTTGGATGTCGGGCGCAGAGAAGAGATGGTTTCCTTCATACGAGGCTTCGACTTGGTCATGGGTGCCTTGCCCGGGAGCGAAGGTTTTGCCGCGGCTCGGGCGTGCATCGATGCCGGAAGGGACCTGGTCGATGTCTCGTTCTCCCCTGAAAATCCCTTCCTGCTCAAGGGAGAAGCCGCTAGGAAGGGCATTATAATAGTCCCAGACTGCGGCGTGGCGCCCGGGCTGAGCAACATCCTGGTGGGCCACGCCGTCTCCCAGCTCGACGCCGTCGAGAGCGTTCATGTCATGGTGGGGGGACTCCCCGTTAAGCCCGTCCCGCCGCTGGGCTATGTCATCACATGGTCCGTGGAGGGGCTCATTGACGAGTACACTAGGAAGGCTCGCATCATCGAAGACGGGGTGAACAAAGAGGTGGACGCCCTGACGGGGGTCGAGAGGATCGACATCCCTGGCGTCGGCCCGCTCGACGCCTTCTACACGGACGGTGCGAGGACGTTGTTCCAGACGGTGAGGCCCGTGAAGAGCATGTGGGAAAAGACCCTCCGCTACCCTGGGCACGTGGACGCCGTGAAGATGATGAGAGACATAGGTTTGTTCAACTCGACGCCCCTTGACTTGGAGGGTGTCAGGGTCGCCCCTCGTCAGGTCGCCGCCAGGCTTCTCGAAAGCCTTCTTCGGGTGCCCGGAGCCGAAGATCTCCTCGCCATGAAGGTCATGGTGGAGGGCGTCAAATCTGGGAAAGGAGTGCGGCTTGCCTACTCGCTCCTGGACCACTATGACAGGAGCACGGGCACGACCGCTATGGCCAGGACGACGGCCTATACCGCCTCCGTGGTTGCCCAATTGGTGGCGGGCGGATTCATCACGGAAAAGGGCCTGGTGACCCCCGAAGAGCTCGGGATGAAACCGAGGGTATTTGACCGCCTCCTTCTTGACTTGAAGGGCCACGGCATCACGGTTTCCTGATCGTGCAACATGCCGCGACTCCGCCCAGTCTCGGCCGTCGGCTTCCGTGCCGTCTGAGCAGTGGTCAGGCTCACGCTACACTTGGCTCATGAAGGAGGGCGATAATAGAGGGGTCGCATCGCATCTTCGTGGCCTACATCAGATGTCGTGAGTACGGAGAATATGTTTAGGTGAGACCGCAGTTCCACAATCTGTATGCCGACGACGACGTCAACGCCCTGCTTTTCAGGAGCTTTCGTCGCCATTGCATCGACAGGCGTCACCTCGTACGCGACGGAGGCGACTCCTCATATCTCATCGAGTTCGCCGACTACAGGCTGGAAGCCCTGCCGCCAGAGGCGACGACGCCTGACAGGAGGAACTTGACGTGATTAATCAACTCGTCGTGTCCTTGGAGAGGTCGCTTTGCCGGTTGAAGCCGCCTTCAGTCGGACCGCCCCGGCCGAATGCGTAGGCTCCGATCAGGAGGAGGCCCGCGACGGCGGCCAAGTAGAGTCCTGAATCGATCGTGATGCCCGTCACTGGGGATGGGCTGAGGAACAGGACCAGCCATATGCCCACGGCAATCATCACAAGGGACCCTGCGACCGAGGAGATCCAGCGTCGCCACCAGGAAATGATGGACAGGACCATCCCTGAGAGGTAGGCCACAACGGAGAGCAGGCTCCCGGCGAACGACAAGTAGTTCGTTACGCTCACTGGGGCGTGCGCGAGAAGGAGATTGGCCAGCAGCACTATCACATAGAGAGGGGAGTTCTCGTAGATGGTGCCGCCTGATGTGCCTGAGACCCAGTCGAAAACCAACGCTATCTCCATTAAGACGAACCCGAATATCACGAAGGTGTCGCTGAGCTCCTTATTCAACGGTGAAAGATGAAAGGGTCGAAGTTATCAACGCTTGCGTGGAAGCGATGAACGAGCATGGTCGTCGTCGAGGCTTCTGAGCACCTGTCAGCGGGGACCCAGACCCAGGCGAAGTCGAGGGGTTTATATTTTCGCAGAATGATTGTAACAATCCTTCGAGAGACCATTTCTTGAGCCGAAAAGCCCTGCTCATCATTCTCATCGCAGGCCTCATCCTGCTCAACGGGCTCACCTTCATCATGGCCTATCCTGAGACGTTGGTCGTGGACGGAGGTTGCTGCTCGAGCCGGCCCCTGGCGAAGGACTTCTCGGCCTACTATGTCGGGGCCTGGAGGCTGCTCAACGACCCAGCCCAGCTCTACACGAAGGGGGCCGTGAACGACGGCGGCCCCGTGATTCCTCCCGCCCCGGAATCCTACAAGTACTTGCCCTCCTTCTTGCTGCTCGTTTCGCCGGCTCTGCTTGGAGGATACCAGGAGGCGCTCTTGGTCTTCGACCTCGTCCAGTTCCTCCTTCTCCCCTTGATCGCCCTGCTCCTCTATTGGCTGCTCAAGGGCGAGAGCACCGTCGTCGTCGGGTTCGTCATGGTGCTGGTCCTTTTGCAGCCGTCGCCGCTTCCGCATTGGGGGCTTTCGGTCAGTTACTACTGGCAGTGGGCCGAGGGTCAGGCCAAGGTCTTGGAGACCTTCCTCCTTGTGCTCTCCTTCTTCCTGGGCAGATCCGAGAGGCCTGGACTCTCCGGCGCCGTCTTCGCCCTCGGGGCGTTCGATCCCCGTTTTGCAGCCCTCGGCCTCCCCCTCTTCCTGGTCTTCAACAGGAGCCGCCTGGCGGCGTCGTGTCTGGCTGCCTGTGCTTCCTTTATGGTGCTGAACGTTTCGCTGCTGTATCCTCCCGTGGGCGCCGGGTTCATCGCGATGATATTCACCTCTGGCATCTCCACGCCGCTCTACTACTATTCCCTGATCCCCTTGGCTGCCCTCCTATCCCTATACGCCGTGAACAGAAAGGCGCTGGTTTCAGTGGTCAGGTCCTGGCTCAGGGCCAATCCTAAGGAGCCCGTCACTCCACATGGAGCATCCGCTCCCCGTTAGTCGATGATAGAGTTTCTTAGACTCCCTGGGGGGGCCAGTTTCCGTTGAAAGGATATTGCCCCCCTTTGGAGCTGCAGATGGTGGTGCGTCAGGAACACGAACGTCAGCTCCGTGATTACCGGCGCCAGCAAGCCGGAGCAGGTCGTCGAGAACATGAAGGCCGTGGACGTCGCGCCCAAGCTCACTGCAGGAATAATGGAGCGCATAGACACGATCCTGGGCAACAAGCCCCAACCCTTCGGCAGCTAGGTACCGCCCCATCCTTCCGACAAATCACGAGGGCAGTCGTAGAGAGCCAATCCTAGAGACGGAAGATTTCGATTCCGTGGCGGAGCGAAGGCCAACGATCGCACATCGACTAAGGTTCGCTTAGAAACTTGACCCGCACAGCCGTGAAGAATGTTGACCGAACTGCTCCATCCAGACATCCGCCCGGCAGCTCACTGCGGGGCCACGACGCTCCTTTTCAGGTCCGTTTTCATCACGAGTTCCTTCAGGGAACCGAGGAGAGAGTCGTCGTCGGATTGTTTCCTATCTTGCCATTCAAAGACGACCACGCCATATACGTAGAACGGCCGCATCGCGGCCGGAACCGCGCCTCTCGTCCGGTCTATTTCGGCCCTGAAAAGGGAAATCAGCCTGCTCGAATCCATCTTGTCGTCGGCTCTGACCGTAAGCCTGCAGCCGCCCACAGAAGTGCTCGTATATTCCGTCTGTTCCTCATCAAGTCCCACACCTAGCCTCTGAGCCTTCAGGTGCTCCAGCTTGAGAAGAACCCAAAGTCCGTCTCGTGACTGGACCTCGACCTGATTCATTTGGCCATCCCGCAGGCTTCCAGTGCATTTAAGGATTGAATGAGGCTGGCCTTCCTCTAATTCGATGAGGCCGGACAGCGGTCATCTTGAGTTGCAGAGGCTAAGGCGGAGATGGCCGCGTCGGTCAGAAGGCCGACTCAGTTAATGCACTCTTTCTGACCACGGACCTTCTGAGGAGAACATAGGTCGGCACCATGAAGACGGCGAGGGCGGCCCATGATGTTACTCCCTCAAGATCCCCGACATCGATTTCGAGGGCTTCGAGCAGGGCGACGGCAAACAGTGTTGTGACTGAGAGGGCGAAGGCCAAGCCGTCGTCCTAGCGACCCAGAGAAGAAGAACCCTCCTGAGGCCCTCTTGTTTCGGCAGCCAATTCCATCCTGACATCCCGGAGGGCCAGGGCAAACGCGCCGCAGGCGCACGCCGTCAAGAGCAGCCAAAATGCGACCGCCGCGGCCGGCTCGGAGACGTTCAAGCATCTCGCCGCGTCGAAGAATACCGGATATGCGAGGTCGCCAAAGAGAGGGACACGTGGGTCGAACAGAGCGGTGGGGTGACCTAACAGAATCTGGAGGAAGACGATGGTGAAACTGCCAGTAGCGGAGGTGACCGCCCCCAAAGACGAGATCAGCGCGCTGGCCGAGAAGAGTCCCGTCAAGCAGAAGGCCCCTCCACGTCTTGGAATGGTGGAGCGCGCGCGGTATATCGATTCAATCAATAGAGACATTGGCACGACGAGAAAGGGAAGGGACGCGACGAGATATCTTGGACCGTACGAACCTCCCCCCGACGGCTCATGCCATGTAGCGTAGACCACGAAGTTGATGACGAACACGCTTGCAAGGACGAGGGCCTCCTTCCTCCTTGTCTTTGCCAGGAGGAAGAAGGACGGGACAGCCAGGACGAGGATAGGGCAGTACACCAACAGTCCGCTGGTCGTCGAGAATAGGAGCTCCCGGAGTCCCACGGGAAGGGGCGTCGAAAACTCCTTCAGCAGGTCGGAGACCGGCGCTCCGTAGCCGACCCAGTGGTTTTCGGGGAAGACGAGAGGGTTGCCAAAGCAGACGTAGTTGTAAAGGAGCAAGAGAGAGGCCCCGGCGACGATGGGAGGGAGGAACGCGACGTACTCCTTTGCGCTCTTTCCTCGCTTCGTAGCCAAGAGCACCAGGGCGGGGAGAAGCAGCAAGAGGTTCGTGTACTCGACGGAGACGGCCAGGGCCGCTGAGATCCCCGCGAACAGCAGGTCCCTTGTGCGCGGAATGGTCCCCCTGAAAAGGTAATAATACGCCACGACCAGGAAGAGGGCCGAATAGGTATGGGCGAAGCTGGTCTTGCCATACACCCACACCAAGGTCGCAAAGGCATAGACCAGACCGGTCGCCGTGGCCGAGGTCCTCTTCGAGCCGATGGCCAGGCAAAGCTTGTAGACGTAGACCGCAGAGACCGCGGTGCAGATGGCTGAGAACAGCTGGACCAGGAGGACTTGACCGCCGGTCGCGTAGCCAGCCACGGCGAAGCTTCCGAGGAAGGGGTTTATCAGCGGCCCCAGGAAGGTTCCGATCGCGAAAGGCACCAAGAGCAGGACGGACAATCCGGGATCCAAGGCGCTCAAAGACGCGCCTGAATAGTTGCTGACGTCCGGAGTCGCGAACGGCGCATACCCCGTGATGACGAACGAGTGGTTGGACACCATGGCTGCCGTCAGCGCAAAGTGGCTCTTTTCATTGCTTCCAGAGAGGGGCATGATAGAGATGAAGAGCAAGACAAAAACCAAAAGGAAGAGCTGCAACTCCCGGGACCGAACGGCACGTTTCAGCTTCTCCTTCGTCTCGGGAATGATGCCGGCCCAGCTGGACGTAGTAGCGTCGACACCTCCGCCTGGGTGCCCTGAAAAGTGCCCATGCAAGTCTGCCCCTCTGAAGTGATCTAGTCCAGCTTCGCGCTCGTGTTCGTTGCATAGATGAGAGGATGCCAAGTCAGGAATGCAGGTTGACTCAGAATTCAAGATCCAGCTCATCCCAAAGTCGCATGGGCTAGAATCTTCATTACCATCTGCCACCGGCTCCAAGTCTCCTAATAATCATATCTGAGGGGCCTCCACCTCCCTACCCGAAGACGGAAGGGCGACCCTTTCCCCATCAATTAACCTATTGTTTTCAATAACATGAAGATGGATGAATGGCCCATTCGTAGGTCCAAGCCATGCCTGGGAATCTTGCTTCAGCGGGCTCTCTCCGGCCAGCACGTCGAAATATGTTCGCGACGTCTAGCGTATGAGTGCCCAGGGCTTGCTTGCTTGAGCTATCTGGCTAA
>JBEKZX010000064.1:0-8834 GCA_049509455.1 Conexivisphaerales archaeon | reverse complement strand
TCTGCCAAGGGGGAGATGGTCTGCAATTCGTGCGGGTTCGTAACCAAGGAGCGAATCGAGGAGACGGGTCCAGAGTGGCGATCCTTCTCCGCCGAAGAGAAGGAAAGCAGGAGCAGGGTGGGCATCCCCACTTCGCTTGCCATGCACGACATGGGCTTGGCTACGGTCATCGGCTCGGAGAACAGGGATGCCTCAGGAAAGAACCTGGCTGGCAGCGTCAGGTCGGCCATGGAGAGACTCAGGACGTGGGACGGGAGGAGCCAGGTCCACGAACCTGTGGACAGGAACCTGCGCCAAGCCTTCAGCGAACTGGACAGGTTGGCCGACAAGCTGAACATCTCCGACGTGGTCGTCGAAAGGTCTGCCTACATCTACAGGAAGACTTTGGAGAAGGGCCTCGTGAGGGGAAGGAGCATCAACGCCATCATAGCGGCGTCCACCTACGCCGCCTGCAGGGTGACGGAGACCCCGAGGACCTTGAAAGATGTAGCGCTTGCCAGCGGCCTGAAGAGGAAGGATGTAGCCAGGTGTTACCGGCTCCTCCTCCGCGAGCTTGAGCTGAGGATGCCAGTGACGGACCCTGTGAAATGTGTCTCCAGGATCGCCAGCAAGGCAGGCCTGACTGAGAGGACGCAGAGGCGCGCTGTGGGCATATTGAAGATGGCCATCGAATCCAAGACGAGCGCCGGGAAGGACCCCATGGGCCTGGCTGCGGCGGCCCTCTACGTAGCCTGTGTGCTCGAGGGCGAGAACAAGACACAAAAGGACATCGCCGAGGCTGCCGCCGTCACGGAGGTCACCATTAGGAACAGATACAAGGGGCTGAAGACGGCGCTGAAGATTCAAGAGCCGGCGTCATAACTCGGACCTCCGTCAGTTGACGCAGTTTCTTCACATCGCCTATCGAACTGCTTAGCAACTTGTTAGATGAATGCAACATCCAAAAGAACACGTATCCGAGCATCCTTCATAGCTCCAAGTGAACCTGAACCGCCCGGTCGTACTGCTCTCCCGCCTTGGTCACCGTGAACTCTATCAGAAATATCGCCTTGCGCACCTGAACGAACCTACGGGCGGCTACTCGTTTCTGCCTCGTAGACACTCCCCGATATGTCACCGTAGTCCCCTCCCTAGTCTCAACTTTCGACTCTACAGCCGCGACACATAGATTGAAGAGGGTCCCTTGTGGAAAGCCCAACGTTCCGTCAAGAAATTCAAGGTAATCCTTCGATGTAAGATGGGCTCTCTTTGGTCCAGGATACCTCCCCATATCCCTTTAGATAGACTTCAGTGCTAATCAGCTTTGCCTTTCTCCTCCTGGGCTTGAAGAACGGATACAGGTCCCTTAACGTGGATTCACCGACTTCAGGCGCGTCGCCGAGTCTCCGCTTCTCAACGCCTACGAGGCAAGAGCTCGGTAACCGAGACCTGTAGAGGCACAAGTCCAGGGTGGTAACTTGGCGTACTGGCATAAGCACTAAGGAATAGCGGGTCTGCTACGAGGTATGAGAGTAATCGGGACATGCGTGGCGTGCTTTCTATTATCCTCGGACTCTCCAGAACTGCTTCAGAGGTTTCAAATCAGGAAAAGATGGAATGCGAACTTGCGATCGCTGTGGCGCTCAGACCGAGGGAGTCTTCTTCTCCCTCTCTTCTTGTTCTCTAATCGACCTCATGACCCCGACCGCCTCGTCGATGTGTTTCCTAGGGTTCATTTGGGACGAAAAGATGTGTCGCACGATTCCTCTCGTATCGATGATGTAAGTGACTCTACCCGGAATGATGCCGAAGGTTGAAGGGACGGAATAGAGCTTGCGGACTTTGCCTTCCGCATCGCTCAGAAGAGTGAACGGCAGGCCATATCTAGCCGCAAAACCCCGATGCGACTCGGTCGAATCAGAACTTACACCTATCACTTCTGCACCAAACTCCTTGAAGACTTCATAACTGTCTCGGAAAGCGCAGGCCTCGGTCGTGCATCCAGGCGTATTGTCCTTAGGGTAGAAGTACAGCACAATCTCCTTCTTCCCTATCATCTCCTTCAGGCTGACGAATTCGCCGGTCTGAGAAGGGAGCGTGAAGTCCGGCGCCGGATCCCCAACTTTGAGTCGCCCTGGCAACGCAGCAATCCTCCTATGCCGACTAGACCTTGATTTGGACGTTATCTCCTACGACATCCACTTCGTAGGTGCGCAGGTCAGTAGCTTGCCTGCTGCTTGCGAGCCTCATCAACGCGGGGACATTCTTGACAACCTTCCCGGTATTGATGTCAAATTGGGCCTTATGGACGGGGCAGACTACCGTATGTCCCTTCAGCTCGCCCCTCGGCAGATATCCATAGAAGTGGGAGCACACGGCGTCCATTGCATAGATCTTCCCTCCGATTTTCGACAACAGAATAGGATTACCTGTGACCATAACGCCGCGCATAGACCCTTCGGGAACTTCATCTGCCTTCGCTACCGTCACGAAGTTGCCTTGACCCATCTTCGAAAGGGTGGACAATCTCAAGCCTCCCCGCTTAGGCGGACCGAACCCCCCTTCACATTGACCTTGTACGTCTTCAGTAAGTGTACCTCTATCTCGGAGACTATCTCGCCCGTCCTCTGGAACATGGCAACTATCTCCGGCGGAATCTTCTGCATGAGCTCAGGAGGCATTCTCATCTGCGGCCCCCCGACGTTGCGCCCCGTGGTCACGTCGAACTTGGCTCCATGAAGCGGACAAGTGACGACGCTTCCCTCCAGCTTTCCCCTCGCGAGGCTTGCCCTCTGATGTCCGCAGTCGTTCTGCGTCGCATATATCTTGCCGCCGACATTGGAGAGGAGTATGCTCTCGTTGAATGCGGTGACACGCTTCATCGTCCCGACAGGGATCTCGTTCATTCGCGCCACTTCGACAGACATCTCTATTATCGTATGCCCCATATTAGTTGCGCGAATATAAACCCTATTGGATATCCGATATTGATAAGAACAGGGCTCAGCAGAATAGCAGTCCCATGGAAAAAAGCATGGCGACAACGTGAAGCAAAGGGGAAGAGATGGTCAGAGAGCAAACCAAGATGAATACAGGCATCGCACTCCTGACGCCGGAACGTTGGAGGCCTCTGGTCCAATCTTTTGCCATGTCTGAGGTGAGAAATCGACTTCGACTTTGGGCCGTTCCACCATCCTGTCCGGACGGTCTTGTGGGAATTTCAAGCGGAGCATAAATATATCGTGCATCCAATAAAGTCATATCTGGAGAGTTCGAACCCGGAATGGCAGGTGGTAGCCGAAATGGCGAAGAGCGATGAGGCAGAAATGTGTGACATGCGAGGGATGCTTTCCTTCTTGATACTTTGGTTGCTTTCCAATCGGCCTATGTATGGTCAGGAGCTTGCCACTGAAATTGGGAAGCGCAAGGGTGACAAGCCGAACCCGGGAACGATCTATCCTGCTTTGAAGGACCTTTCGAAACGCGGCTTTATCGTGGCGCATACTGAAGGACGAAATCAGGTATACCAGCTTACCGAAAAGGGTCGAGGAAGTTTGTCGAAGTCCCTAAAGTACTTTGATCGCGCCTTCGGCGAGATCCTTCGTTCTTCAGCGATACGCGACAAGTGAAAGTCGGTCGAGTCTTCGGAGTGGAAGAAGAGGAATGGAGGGCGCCGCGAGGGGGAGAGGATAGCCCTCAATCGTTATTAGAGGCGGGGCCCCCTCCATATGTGGTTTGGAGAAGCTCCAGACAGTTCGGGACATAATGACAAAGCGCCCCGTCGCCGTGGACTACGATACGCCCGTCCTCAAAGCCCTGAAACGCATGCTCGTGCACCACGTGGGACATCTGGTCATAGAGAGGCAGGGGGAATACGTCAACCTTCTGGCCGACCGGGACTTCCTAGGGATCGTCCCTGAGAGGATGGACCAACTGAGGACCGCGTCCGCCGGCTCCATGGCTTCGTCTCATTCCTTCACCGTATCGCCCAGGACAGGGATCCGGGGGGCCGCCAAGCTGATGCTGTCAGAGAAGGCAAAGCTGCTCCTTGTATCGACGAAGCCAACCGGCGTGCTGACGGCCAGCGACCTCGCCTACAGCCTTCCCTTCACGCAGGGTGCGCAGCCCAAGCTCACCTCGACCATGACCGGGGACGTGCAGAGGGTGGACTACGACACGCCCCTTCAAGACGTAATGCGGCTGATGAGGGAGAAGAGGATCGGCACCGTCTTGGTCACTCGCCATCTCAGGCGCTACGGCATCTTCACCGAGAGGGACCTCCTCCCGGTGCTCGCGGCCGAGCCACCCGACATCTTAGCAGCGGTGGGCAAGCACTGCAGCAGGCCCATCATAACCGCCCCACTGAAGTCCTCCGTGAAGGAGGCGGTGACCCTGATGAAGAAGAACAAGATCAAGAGGCTCCCCCTGACGACGGACGGCAGGATCGTCGGGATCGTCACGGCCCGCGACATCGTAGAGGCATACGCGAAGCTGTAGCTCCACGAATGCAATAGGATACGTATCTGACCGATTGGAAATCCTCGAGTTCAGCCCGGCCATCGTGGTCCCCCCAGCTGCCCTAGCTCCCGTCTGACGGTCTCACCGGTGTCGGGGAGGAGGGAGGAGCCCCAAAGGATGACACCATAGGGACGAGATATGTCAATCTAGGCGTTACGAGGACGTTGACCTAGATAGCTCCCGGAGCCAGGCCGCTCGCTGAACGCCTCTATGCCTTCCTTGGCCACAAAGGCGAGGATCACGGCCGTGGCAGCGTAATCCACCCAGTGTATGCCGAAGAGATAGTTGATGAGCAGGCCTCCGAGCAGAGCGAGAGACATCAGGAAACAGGTGACCGATTGGACGGCGTCCACCGAGAGGGGCGCACAATTCGTCTCCCTCCCTATCTTCCTCTTCCGAATCCAAAGCACGGGCATGATGATGACCGCCCCAAGGGAGACGGCGATGCCCAGGAGGGAGGACTCGGGCTCGATTCCGGTGAAGTAGGAGTAGAGCGCGCCCACCCCGATTATCGGGAAGAGGGCGACGAGGAGGAACTTCGTCAGCCTCTCTGTGCTCTCGCCGAAGTCGTTCGAACCCGACGCGTCGCCCCTCAGATGAAGCATCACCGCGAACGCGGAGGCTATCTCAACCAGGCTGTCGCTCCCGAACGCGATGAGGGCGAAGCTGCTCGACAGCAGCCCGATCCCGATCGAGCCGATGACCTCGACGGACATCCATCCGAGGCTGAAGTACTCGAGCCTGACCCCCTGATGAATCCTGTCCCGCCTCCAGGCCGCGTGAGCCTGCGAACAGCAACAGGAGACGCAGTTCCGGCACTTGCTGGGGTTCTCGCAGCCCTCGCACGATTCCTCCTTGCACCCGCATTCGGTGCAGATGGGGCTGGATAGCATCTGTAGCTGGACGGGACACCTCGGCTCAATTGCTTATACTTATCTGTAGACTGAAATTTCGCAGGGGTTCAAGTCCCGGCCGGAGAGAACCTGCACAGGTGTCTCTTGACCCGCAATCAGGGTCGTTCGAGTATCTGGTCTTTCTGACCTGGACCAGAGCAAGTTAAAGTGGACACTCCACTTCGGTTTTTGCTTGCACAGGTTTCCAACTACGTTCTACGCCTACGTCCAGTGAAGCTGACGCGCCAGCCGATTTTCGCAGCGATTCCTTCTTCGGGGTGGATATTCTTAAGAGATACAGTGGCTTAGCAGCGCTCACTCCATGAGCGAACTGCGCCCCCTCAAACGTCGCTATGGCTGGGTGCCGGACGTCCCCGATCACCGCGATTTCCATTATTCTGAGATCAGGGTGGCGCCGACGAAGCTGCCTCCGAAGGTCGATTTGAGGCCTTTATGTCCGCCGGTGGCGGACCAAGGACAGCTCAACAGCTGCTCCGCCAGCGCCCTGGCCTCAGAGCTGGAGTTCCTCGAACTGAAGGACAAGCTTCCGCTGACGTATCTCAGCAGGCTTTTCATCTACTATGGTGAGCGCGTCATCGAGAACTCGGTGAATTCGGATTCCGGCGCGATGCTTCGTGACGGCATGAAGGCGCTGGCGAAGCGAGGCGTATGCGCGGAGAAGACTTGGCCGTACGTCATCACCAAGTTCCGGATGAAGCCCAGCGCAGCGTCCTACAGGGAGGCGCTCAGGCACAAGATATCATCCTATCACCGCCTCCTCACCGTCGAGGAAATGCGGGCGTGCTTGGCCGAGGGGTACCCCTTCGTCTTCGGCTTCACGATTTACGAGAGCTTCGAGTCAGATCGAGTCGCGAAGACCGGAATCCTGTCGATGCCCCGCCCGGGGGAGAAACGGAAGTATGGGCACAACGCGGTCGGGGTGGGGTACGACGATTCCCGGCGGAGGTTCACCGTCATGAATTCGTGGGTACCGGATTGGGGGATAAGAGGTTACTTCACGATCCCATACGAGTACCTGGCAGACCACAAAGTCGCTGGCGATTTCTGGACGGTTCGTCGCGGGGAAGGGATGTAGCCGGAAGGGCCTCCGGTCTTCGCCGGTTTGAACCTAACATGCTATGCTCCTATCCCGGCCGGAGCACCAATCCTATACCTAGGAGACATGCAAGGCTCGCCTTGATCTCAGCCTCGACACTTGCCTTGGAATGCGTTTACCGATCTCATCAACCACCGTAATGAGGACGCCATCCCTTGAGACATCACAGCGTCGGTGCATTTCCGCACATGCCTGCGGAGATAAGGTCGGGCAAGGCGTGAGAATATGAGGCCGATGTCCCCCATCGAGGCCAAATCCTTAGCTAAGAGCACGGCCCCCTTGTAATTAGAACCTTAACTGTACTAGGGGGGCCAAACCCTCCAAGACGATCCTTGAGACAGGGGCGGGCGAATCAGTTGAAAGAACGTCAAATGAGAGGCGTTCGTCTCCACCGTTCAGGATCTGACCCGTTATCTACTCTGATTCGGATGGGTCGTCACTGTCAGGGGTGGTATAGAGGTAAATCCTGCCGACAATCTTCTCTCCGATTTTCGCAGCATGCCCAGAGGATGCAATGTTGGACTCGGCGATCTCGTTGACCAGGGTATGGACGCGCCTTGATCTAAGATAGATGAGCCTAGCCTGTAGATTATCTCTCGTCATTCCCATTCTTCTGAACTGCGGCTCGACATAGAGGCCATGCGACCTCGCTACTCCGTCGACAATAGTCATCCAAGCGATGCCCACGATTCTGCCTCCAATTTTGACGACGAAGCACTTGTCCCCATTCCCAAGCGCGACGCCAATCCATCGTCTGTTCGTTTCAGGCTGTGCAATAGCCACGAACCGTTCTATTTCTCCCACGTTGCCCTCCATGCTGACGGGATGCCTGAACCTATAGTCCAGAGGAGCCGTGTCGACATCTAACTGCCAGATGTTCCAGTTCTCCTTGGGAAGATCTTCCACCTCAAGCTCTGAGAAAATGTAGCTGGAGGGCTTCAGCCTGTAGAAATAATCGAACACCTCCCTGGACTTCGTGAAGACGGTTCCCGTTGCTTCGTAGCCATCGTAGATGAACAGACCATTGGCAACGCCATGAGAGTCATGAGAGATGAAGGCTTCACCTCCGGCTTCAATTTCTTCTCTGACCTCATGATGCAGGAATGGGTCAAAGAAGGAGAGACCTCCTGGCAAGTCGTCAAGTTGTTCATCGATGGTCCTTATCTTCGAGACCTGAACGCCGTCGCCATCGTGTGTAGTCATCATTCACCAATCCAAGATCGTGAATTCCTTCGCTAGTTTCTCTTCCCCGAGGATATTGCCTATGACCAACTCCAAGCTGTCACTGTTCCGACGAAGGTCAACCACTTCGTCGTCCTTCAGCGCGTCCCTCAGCAGGTATTCGAACTGTATCTTGCGGTCTGTCGCGTGCCCGAACCTCCTGACTCGCTCCCTATCGATCTGCTCGTAGGCGTACATGAACTCGTAAAGGGACCTGTATATCTGGTGCTCCATGTTCTCTTCGATGTTGAACTCAAGGTCAGCCCTGTCCTTCCCTCCAATCGTTATCGTCTGTAGCCCCTCCAGGTCTGCCCAAAAGATTGTCCCATCAGGAGCTAACACCGCATCCTTGTCAAGCCAGACATCGTAGAAGTCCAGACCACTGTATGTGCCATTACCATTGTCGCTCATTGACCTACAGAACAAAGTAAGGATCGCGATTCCACTTCTGACGAAGTTTCTCAGGAACTCCACAGCTTTGTCATTGTCGTCGATGCGGAAGAAGTCGAAAAGCTCCCCCGTGTCATCCCCGATGGTCCAATCTGAATGGAAGTAGATCCTGACATTGGACGGGAGTAGCCTCCCTTCCTGAACCATCTCTTGCTTGAACCTTCTGTACCAGTACACCTGTGTAAACTCCGTTTGAAGGGCATCAGGCAACTTGACGATCTTCACCAAAGGTGCAATCCTGAACCCATGAATCGAAGTAGTGCTGGCGTCCGACATTTCTGTTGCTCTCATGGCAACGGACGCGAATTCTAGCCCTTGAGAACCGTAGGGGCATCCCCTCGACCACAGCTCCCCGGTAAGATACCTTGGGAACTTCTCCCTATCCTTCGCATTCATGACCTTGTCCTTCAGGCTGCCGCTCTTCAGGAGGCTGCAGATCTCCTCCTTCGTGAAGAGTTGACGGCTGAATGGGCTAGTTGTTGACCCAATCCCCTTGACGGAGAAGTAGAAATCGGTGCCATCGATGGTCACATAAGGTCGCCTGCTTACGGCGCTTCTATTATCGTCAATCAAGAGCTCTTTGGTTCCTATTGGGTCCAAATATGAGAAGGGCTTTGCGCTATCAGGGAGGTAAATCTTCTCGAATTCTGGCATCT
>JBEKZX010000063.1:0-9141 GCA_049509455.1 Conexivisphaerales archaeon | reverse complement strand
CCTTCCCCTTCCTGACGCCCCAGTAGACCCTCCCCTCCAACCCCGCCTGAACCACTCCGTTGAGGTAATCGAGGTCGCCGCGATTCATCATGTCGTAGAGCGTGAAGAGGGTGTCCCTGTCGAACACCGCCTGTCGGGAATCCTTGTCCTCCGAGCGGTTCCTAAGGTACCTGTTCTGCTTGTCCGAGTTGAAGAGCTTCCGGATGATCTGGTCTTCTTGTTCGACGCTCTCGCTCAAGACTAGAGCTCCGCCGCTATCTGGCCCTTCTCCTTGAGCTGGTCCACCTGAGCCACAGTGTAACGCCAGAGAATGTCGCATCGCTCGGCGGCCTTGAAGTCCCAGGGGGCCACGAGGACGATGTCCCCTTCGCGGATCCAAATCTTCCGCTTCAGCTTCCCCCTAATCCTGCCTATCCTGGTCACGCCGTCGCTGGCGCGCACCATTATGTGGTCGCTGCCGAGTAGCTTGACGACCCTTCCGAACATCTCCCCTTCAGAAGGTGACATGAACTCCTTCAGGGCCTTCTCGCTCAGAACCTTCCTCTTACCCAAGCCTGACCGAAGAGAATCAAATTCACATCTGTAATAAACTTATTGTAACGACTCGTCTCCACCTTTTTCGCTCCCGACTGCCATTACATTCTTGCCCCGCCGGGCACGCGCCTCGGTCGCTTCAGGTCGAGAACCTGTATATCATTACGAAGGAGACGTCCTCGATCTTGCGCACAGCACGAGGGTGAGCCAGCTTCTCCTTGAGCGCCTTGGCCACGATCCTGTTGCCCACCAGGTTCACGATATCGGTCTCCTTCATCTGTTTTAGCGCCGTCTCTTCGTCGACGGTGCTGCCGAAGAAATAGTCGGAGCTGATGTCCACCTTCAGCATCCCATCCCTGAGTGTCCTCCCCACCAGCTCTTCATCGCAGATGTTCACCATCTTCGCTGACTGGTAGCTGAGTTCCCTGCTGACGAAGCCCTTCTTTCCGGCAGCCAAGGCTATCCCTTCGCAGGAGACTTGGCGCCGCAGGCCTCGCAGACGAGGAGCGAGATCTTCTTCAGCTTCTCGATGTGGGTGTCGGGGCTGCCGCACACCGGACAGATGACGTTCTCTTTGACGTAGCGCTCCAGGAGGACTGCGAACGAGTCCTTCCCTCTGCGCCCTATGAAGATGGCCCTTCCCTCGGCGTCGAGAGAGGCGGCCGTCGCCAGCTCCCTCGCCAGGTACATCACTATCTTGGACGGCTCACGGCGGACGGCGGTGGAGACGTCCTTGAAGTTCCGGAAGATCGTACGGCTCCCCACGAAGACCACCACCGGCTGTGGCAGCACGAGCCGGCTTTCACGCTTTGAACCCTCGCTGGGCAGCTCGGGCCTAATCCGGTCGAGAAGCTCCTTGTAGGGCCTGGTTGACAACGAAACACCCGACTTTAACGTTCCATGACTCCCTACGTATCCCCTTAAAGCTTTCCTTCTAGGCTGTATGGCTGAGCCAGCAGCCCTCTCGCCCAGACATCCTTATTATGGACCGTTGGCCTTTCGTTATCTCCGTCAGGTGACCAGGGTGGAGACCGACAGGGTAAGCTACGAGGAATTCTCTAAGCTGGACATTAGGGTCGGAAGGATAGTGGAGGCCAAGAAGGTCGAGGGCTCGAGGAAATTGGTCGAGCTGAAGATAGACCTCGGCGGAACCATCAGGAGGGCCGTGGCCGGCATCGCATCGTACTATGACGTCGAAAAGCTCCCCGGCTCCCAGGTGGCCGTGGTCACCAACCTCCAGCCCAGGGTCTTGATGGGCTTGGTGAGCGATGTCATGATCCTGGCTGCGTTCGCAAACGACAAGCTTGCAGTCTTGAGGCCAGATACTGAAATCGAGAACGGCGCCAAGGTTTCTTAGTCGAGTAGCGGGATCCCCAGGTCGATGGCCAGGCCCTGCTCAGGCTCGTCATCGAGGGACCGCCCGCCGAGCACCTGCGCGACGGGGTCGTAGATTCTTAGCTGTGACTGGTCCTTCAGGGCTATGGCCATGGCAATCACGGAGGAACCTCTCTTGGTAGTCTTGCTCCCGTAGTGGAGCTTCATCTCGGTACCCAGGAGGTTCTTTAGACCTTCGGCCGAGAACTTCGCCTGTTCGAACGTGATGGGCCGATTGCCGCTGGAGTAGATTATCACCTCGTCGACGCCGTCCTGTCCCGCCGCATAGGCGCGCCTTACCAGGGCCGCCAGGCTTTCGTCGAAGCCGCAGGACATGTCCCTGATTTCGAGCGTAGCCCTGCCGTGCTCCAACATCTTCAGGAGCTTCCTGATTTCAACTGCCGGCGCCATCCCGTCGTCTCCCCCGAATAGGGCCTCCATGGCGTCCGCCACCTTGTTGTCGATCATCTCGTAGAGCCTGTTCAGAGGGAGCTCCTCCAGCGATTCCTCCACGAACTGCTCTCTGTCGACGACGAGGAGGCCCCCGCAGTGGTTCTTCATCTTGGAGAGGCCGACCCCTGCCTTGTACTCCATCCACTTCTGGTACTTGAACGGAAGAAGCGTCACGCCGAATGTCTTCACCCCCGCCATGTTCACCGCCTTGGCGAGCCTTGGGGCGAGGCTGCTGCCCGAAGAGCCGCCCATGCCGGCGACGACGAAGGCGACGTTCCTTCCTGCGACGGCACCGCTGACGACGCTTTCAATCTCTTCGTCGTCCCAGCCCTCCATGCTGACGCCATCGGTCCCCGCAAGGTCTTCCTCGTCCAGACTGGCGAACAGATATCCCCCCTCGACTCCCCGGCCCTGGAGGAGGTTCACTATCCTACAACCTGACGTGCCAACGCCTACGAAAAGTATACGCCCGCCGCTAGCCTCCAAGCTATTCCCTCGCAAGGGCTACCCAGAACTGTTAGCGATATAAGATGCAATTATCATCAAGCATTTACATATGATGAACTATTGTTGACTAATTCAGGCTCGAAAGTGTCAACTTACATTCCAGTTCCGCAAAGCGAAGTCGCATTAATCTTAAATTCACCATCGCGGGGAGAGTTTCCGGTAGAGCAAGTCTTGGACAAGAGCGGTCGAAGCCTGAAGCTTGGGGGATTCTTCGAAGGTGTCTTCAAGGAGTACGAAGGCCAGCAGGTCTTCCGGCTGTTTATCGGAGGCGAATGGAGGGAGAGTGGCGACGGCAAGCTCTTCAGCCTAGTCAGCCCCGTTGACGGTGGAGTCTTCGCCAAGGCCGCCGCTGCGACACAGCAGGACGTCTCGGACGCTGTCGAATCGGCCCACACGCGGCAGCGCCTAATCCGCGACCTGGCAGGCATCGAGAGAGCCGGCATCATCGAAGAGGGCCGCCACATACTCCTAGACCACGAGGAAGACTTCGTCGGAGCCCTGATGCTGGAGGGCGGGAAGACGACGGCCGACGCGCGGGGAGAAGTCGCAGGGATCGCCAACAGGATGGCGCTGGCCCTGGACGAGGCCCGCAGGATATACGGCGAATACATCCCAGGCGACTGGTCGAAGGATACCTTGGCGAAGATTGCCCTCGTCATCAGGGAGCCTGTCGGCGTCGTGGCGGCGATATCTCCCTTCAACTATCCTCTCTTCATCCCTGCCACCAAGATGATCCCCGCCCTGCTCGCCGGCAACTCGGTGGTGGCGAAGCCCGCCAGCGCCACCCCCATAGCGACCCTCCTGTTCGCAAGGGTGCTCGAAGCGGCGGGCCTCCCCCGGGGTGTGCTCAACGTCGTGACGGGGAGCGGTGCGGTGGTCGGTGACTCCCTGATCAGCGACCCTCGCGTCTCCATGGTAAGCCTCACCGGGAGCACAGACGCCGGCAGGAGGATTGTCGAGAAGGCTGGCATCAAGAAGCTGCACTTGGAGCTGGGAGGGAAGGCCTACGCGGTGGTGCTGTCGGATGCCGACCTGAAGCTGGCCGCGGCCAAGACCGTGGAGGGTAGCCTCAAGAGCGCAGGGCAGCGATGCGACGCCGTGAGCGCCGTCATCGTAGAGGATTCAGTGGCCGACCCGTTCGTGGATAAGGCGCTTGAAGCGTTCGATTCTTACAAGTTCGGAGATCCCTTCGACGAAGGGGTTCAGGTGGGGCCGCTCATTTCCAAGGAGGCAGCGATACGGGTGAACCTGCTCGTCTCCGACGCCGTGCACAAAGGGGCCCAACTGCTGAGGGGTGGCGACTTCAAGGAGGCGTACCATCAGCCCACCTTCCTCGACAGGGTCCCGTTGGACTCACGCATCGCCTGGGAGGAGACCTTCGGCCCCGTCGTCACCGTAATACGGGCGAAGGGGGAGGAGGAGGCCCTGGACATCGCTTCTCGAAGCAGATATGGGTTGGACGCCTGCGTCTTCTCGAACGACTTCTACAGGATGTGGAGGGTGGCGAAGAGGATCCAGGTGGGCGAGGTAGTAGTGAACGATCTGCCGCGCCATGGCACTGGCTTCTTCCCCTTCGGCGGCGCCAAGGAATCGGGCACCGGAAGGGAGGGGATCGGGTACAGCATAGACGAAATGACCAACCTGAAAACCATCGTTTTCAACCTGGAACCCGGGAAGATGGGCAAGAAGACGCTAGTCTAGACCGACGACCAGCCCTCCCGCCGCTCCTGGCCCCTCCTCTTCCCTTATATGCGCGCCGAATCCAATAGGACGCGACTTGCCAAGCAGGCGCCCTTCGGCTCGGGGGAAAACGGGCCCGGGCCTTCTCTCACCCAACGGAACCCAGTCGAGCCACAAGGCGCTGGTCTTCCTGGACGACGTTGAGCTCGGCCACCGTGTCGAGGTCCTGCTGCAAGAGAAGGAACAGAAGGCCCTTAGGAAGGGCCTGTCAGAGCTGGAGTTGACAATATCCAAGCTTGCAAAGGACGGTTTCGCTATGCCTGTCCGCAAGGTCGAGACCGAAAGTCTGGGAATTCGTTCTGACGTGCTTCTCGGCGAGCTCCGGCAGGCCCATGAGGCGCGCACGATGTCCAGGGCCAAGTACTACATGCGGCGTCTCAAGGCGGGCTTGGAGGAGCCCAAGTTCGGCGCCATCAACGACATCAACTTGCGTCGCTGGAAGGAGTATGACGATGTCTGGACTGACAGCCTGTGGGTCATGGGAAGAAGGGATAGCTCGGGAGCCCACAAGGGCTGGTACTGGGGGAATTTCGTGCCACAGATCCCCCGCCAGATGATGCTGAGATACACCAAGTCCGGAGATTGGGTGCTTGATGCGTTCGCGGGCAGCGGCACAACATTGATCGAATGCCGCAAGCTCGGGAGGAACGGTTTAGGCATCGAACTGAACCATCGAGTTGCCCAGGCTGCAAGGGAGCTCGTGAACACGGAGTCGAACCCGAAGGGCGTGAGGACCGATATTCTGGAAGGCGACAGCACGAGCATAGACCTTGGCCACCTTCTCTCTAGATTTGGCATCAGCTGCGTCCAGATGGTCATTATGCACCCCCCCTATCATGACATCATCAAGTTCTCCGACGACCCTCGCGATCTCAGCTCAGCACGGGACACCGAAGATTTCCTGAGTATGTTCGCTAGCGCCGTCGACAATGCCGCCCCCTACCTGGCACAAGGCCGCTATTTCATTCTGGTCATTGGAGACAAGTTCGCGAGAGGCGAATGGATCCCCCTTGGCTTCCTCGCAATGGAGAGGGTTCTTCGAAGAGGTGACTTCATGCTCAAAGGCATCGTAGTGAAGAACTTCGACGAGACCAGGGGGAAGAGAAGCCAGCAGCAGCTATGGAGATACCGCGCCCTCGCCGGTGGCTTCTACATCTTTAAGCATGAATACGTCTTCGTCTTTCAGAAAAAGGATCTGTGAACGTCTCATTCGCTGAGCCGTCCGAGCCGTTCGGAGGCAAGGGACAGACTTATCATCGCGGCCCTTTGCACACAAACCGGGACTTCGTTCAATAATATTTAATAATGCGGTATCATCCCTACGGGTTATGTTCTCATTCAACCAAGGAAGCCAGTTCATAACAAGCTTTGAGTTGAAGGGACCCATTTGCTAGACACCGGAGATATCGCCTGGATGCTCTGCGCGACCGGCCTGGTGATGATCATGACCCCTGCCCTTGGTTTCTTCTATGGCGGCCTCGTGGGCCGCAAGAATCTCGTCTCGACCATCGTTCAGTGCCTGACCATCTTCGCTGTGGTCAGTCTCATCTGGGCGTTATGGGGCTATTCGTTGGCCTTCGCCCCTTCGGTCGACGGAATCATCGGCAATCTTTCGTATCTAGGCCTCAACAACGTCGGCACGGCCGCCAACGCGGCCTATTCGGCCGCCATCCCTGCCCTCTTGTATATGGCTTTCCAGTTGAAGTTCGCGGCCATCACCCCGGCCTTAATCATCGGCGCATTTGCCGGAAGGATCAGGTTCAAGTCACTGCTCATCTTCATAGTGTTGTGGACGACCCTCATCTATGTCCCCATAGCGCACTGGAACTGGGGCATAGGCGGCTGGCTGAAGCAGCTCGGCGTCCTCGATTTCGCTGGTGGCTTGGTCGTCCACACCGCCGCTGGCGTTTCAGCCGTGGCCGCGGCGCTGGTGATCGGCAGGGGGAGGGGGACGGACCAGAAGAAGGAGAAGAGGCCCAGCAACATCCCGTACGTCATCCTCGGCGCGTCGATTCTGTGGTTCGGATGGTTCGGATTCAACGCTGGCAGCGCCCTCGCAGCGGACGGACTTGCAGTCAGCGCCTTGGTGAACACGAACCTTGCGGCGTCGGCGGCCGCGGTCAGCTGGATGCTCACTGATTGGGCAAGGAAGGGCAAGCCTTCTGCCGTGGGCATCTCTGTAGGCGCGGTCTGCGGACTAGTGGCCATCACGCCTGCTTCCGGCTTCGTCACTCCCATGGCCTCCATCCTCATCGGGCTCGTAGCAGGTCTGCTCTGCAACTACGTCGCAAGTTGGAGGGCCAGGACGACGCTGGATGATTCACTGGACGTCTTCGCCTGCCATGGCGTAGGCGGCATCTGGGGGACGATAGCCACAGGTCTCTTTGCGACGACCGCCATCAACGCGGCCGGAGCCAACGGATTATTCTACGGCAACCCAGCGCAGCTGGGCATCCAGCTCATCGCCGTGGCCGCAGTTGGGGCGTTCGCCTTTGTCGGCTCCTATCTGCTGCTGAGGTTGATCAACATCTTCATTCCTGTAAGGGTGAGCCCAGAAGAGGAAGAGTTGGGATTGGACGAAAGCCAGCACGGCGAAGAAGCGTACGGCGAAATGTGAGCTCGGGGATCTTGGAGCCTCCGAAGAAGAAGGACAAGTAGTTACGTTATCATTCCGTTCTTCGCCGCCGCTTCGACTGCACTCTGTCAAAATGGTAATGGCTTATAGGACACCACAGGCTGAAGCAATGTCGATGGCGAAGAAGCTCGTCCTGACGCTGGTCGTGTTGGTGCTATGCATGGGCGGCCTTTCCAAGGTGTTTGCTGCCTCTACCCCTTCGGTCTTGGTGGCCAACTTCTCCGTGGCCGTCGACCCAGGCAGCGATCAGTTCATCCAGGGGGTCGTGGCCCAAGCCCAGAACGATGGCGTGAAGGCCATAGTGATAGAGATGAACACCCCAGGGGGCCTCCTCGCGAACATGCAGGACATCATCAACGACATCACGACCGCCAGGGACGCCGGAATCAAGGTATACACGTACGTCGTGCCGAGCGGCTGGGCCGCCTCCGCAGGCAGTTACATCGCTATGGCAACCGATGGAATCTACATGGGGGACGGCTCTGCCATCGGATCGTCCACCCCGATTGTGGTTGGCGGGACCGATCTTGAGGAGAACCATACGGAGAGCTTCATGCTCGCCTACATGGTGACCCTGGCGGAGAGCCATGGTAGGAACACTACCGCAGCTGCGGCCATGGTCCTAGACGACCAGGCCTATTCGGCGGCGGATGCCATTCAGATTGGCATCGCCGACGGCAGCGCCAACAGCATATCCGAGGTCCTCGCTCAGGTGGGTCTGGCCAACGCTCAGGTGATCACTACATCACCCAACGCATATGACAGCTTCATCAGTGCTCTCAGCGACCCCACGGTGGACGGCTTCCTGTTGCTCCTCGGCGTCATAGCCATCCTGCTCGACCTGTTCCACGGCTCCATCATCCTCACCGTCATCGGTGCCATCTCCATAGCCTTGGGCCTCTTCGGCTCCCAGCTCATAGGTGCGCCGCTCCTAGCCTTGGTGGTCTTCGCTGTAGCCGGGGCCTTGATCATACTCGAAGTGAAGATTTCGCATGGCATCGCTTTGCTCGCAGGCGTCGTCCTTTCCGTCTTCGGCATATGGCTCCTGGCGGGCAACGCGACGGGGTACTCGCCGTCGCCCTTCGGCCTGCTTCAGTACGCGAGCTGGGGGGTGGTGGCCGCGCTTTCGCTCATCGGCAGCCTCTACCTGATCAAGCTCAGGGAGGCGGCCATGAGCCGTCCCAAGGCCGTCAGCCCGCAGAAGATCATCGGCGGAGTCGGCTACATGCTCAACGACCTGAAACCACCCGGCTTTGGCTCGGCCAACATTTCTTCGGAGGATTGGACAGTGAAGTCCGACACGCCGATTAAGGCTGGCGAGAGGGTCCGGGCGCTGAAGGTCGAAGGAAGCGTCGTGACCGTGGAGAAGGTCGACGTAGATGCCGGGTAGTAGAAACGTCGGGCGCTTCGGCGTCATAGGGCTCACGTTCATCACGGGCCTGGCCCTTGTGTGCATGGTTTCACTCATCATCGGCTACATCAGGGTGATCGACAACGAGGAGGGGGGCGGCACCTTGGTCACCGTCGGGCTCCTGCTTCTCTTGGTCGACATAGCGTTGGTCGTCGGCCTGGCCACAACTAGGGCCGAGAGGGTCAAGAAGACCTACCATCGCCTTCAGGCCATGGTAGGCGAACAGGGAGTCGTGAAGAGTGCCATACCTGCTCACGGAAAGGGTGTGGTCCTAGTAAGAGACGAGCTGTGGTCAGCTACCAGCTCGTCGGACCTGCCCTCTGGGTCAATGGTCAACATCGTTAAAATAGAAGGCATCCTTCTTCATGTTGAGGGGATATAGTCGATTTGCTCTACGCTCTGATGCAGGCCGCCGATCAGGTAACAAGCCTGGTCGCGATTCTCATCTTCATCGCCATCATTGCCATCTTTCTCTCGATGGCCATCA
>JBEKZX010000062.1:0-9467 GCA_049509455.1 Conexivisphaerales archaeon | reverse complement strand
TCCCCTTCGCCGAGAAGGGAGACTTCTTCACGGCCGTGGCCATCATAGGAGGGTTCACAGCGTTCCAGGCCGCATCTCAGGCGCTCGTCAACAAGGAACTGAAGAAGGTCCTGGCCTACAGCACGGTTTCTCAGATTGGCTATATGATGCTAGCCATCGGAGTCGCCGGCCTGTCGACCAACTTTCTCGAAGGCTACGTCGCCTCCATCTTCCAACTCTTGTCGCACATGCTCTTCAAGGCGGGCCTCTTCATGGCGGCCGGCGTCCTCATCCACGTCACGGAGACGAAGTACATGAACGAGATGGGCGGGCTCAAGAACAATGTTCGGCGCACCTTTTTCGCGTTTATCATACTGGCCCTTGCCCTAGCGGGCATGCCGCCGCTGAGCGGCTTCTGGAGCAAGGACTCCATCTTCGCAGCCGTCTTAGGGGCCCCGGCCAGCCTGGTCACGGAAGCCGTCTTCATCGCAGCCAGCGTCACCGCTCTGATCACCGCCTTCTATAGTATCAGGATCGTGGGTATGATCTTCTTTGGCCCCGGAAGGGAGGAAGGTGAGCACGTCCGTGACTCCCGCCTCCTAGAGTTCTCCACCTATGGAGTACTAGCAGGTGCTACACTCGCCATCGGCCTCGTCGGCCCCCTGTTCGAGAACTCCCTGTTCTCGGCGCTAAGCTCCTACGTCGGCGCCTTCGGGTTGGTCGAAAGCGGAGCCTTCGTGTTCAACATCCCGGCCGTGGCGACCTCCCTCACGGTCTTCCTCGTCGGCGCCTTCCTTGCTTATCGGTTCTATGTCTCACGAAGGATGAGCTCAGACAGGCTCATCTCGGGGAGCCCCTTCCTCCAGGGCATCTACGATTTCCTTTGGCACAGATGGTACCTTGACGCCATCATCTACAAACTCTTCGTCATCCCCGTCACGAGCGCCTCGGCCTGGGGCTACCGGGTCATCGAGCAGGGCTTCTTCGACAGGTTCAACGGAGGCGTGGCCGTCGGCGCCCGAAGCGTATCTGCCGCCGGCGACTGGTTCGACCGCCACGTAGTCGACGGGTTTGTCAACGGTGTGGGCCGCTTCGCCTCCTGGCTATCTATTCGCATTAGGAAACTCCAGACGGGCGTGGCCGAGTCCTATCTCTTCTTCATATTGGTGGGCCTCATCCTTCTGCTGTTCCTTCTGACCGTCTACACGAGGGGTGTCCCCTAGCTTGGCGATCCCACTCCTCAGCCTGATGATCTTCCTCCCAGCCCTTGGCGGAGTGGCGGTGTACTTGGCAGGGAGGCTGGCGACGAGAGCTGCCAAGTACCTAGCGCTCTCCATCACGCTCGTCGAGGCGGCCCTTGCCTTCATCGCGTACTACAGCGTCTTCACCGCCGAAGGGCCCTTCGGGATCTCGTTCTTCGTCCTCCAGGAGCAGTACCCCTGGATAGGCTCCTTGGTCACCTACCACGTGGGCATCGACGGGCTGAGCGCCCCGCTGATCCTCATGACCGCCCTCCTCACTGCCCTAGCCACCGGCGGCTCTTTCTTCGAGATAACCGACAAGGAATCCTCCTACTACGCCCTGATGATGTTCTTCCTGGCGACGGCGGTGGGAGTGTTCGCCTCCTTGAACCTCATCCTGTTCTACTTCTTCTGGGAGGCCTCGCTGATCCCCATGTTCTTCTTCATCGGCATATGGGGAGGGCCCAACAGGAAGTACGCATCCGTAAAGTTCCTCCTGTTCACGTACTCCGGCAGCCTAGCCATGCTGCTGGGCTTCCTCCTCCTCTACTTCATGACCCCCACGCAATCCTTCGACCTGGTTACACTCCTCAACTCAGGCATACCCGGCTGGCTCCAGATCGGCGCATCGGCCCTCACCTTCCTGGGCTTCGGGGTCAAGCTCCCGGTCTTCCCACTCCATACATGGCTCCCTGATGCCCACGTCGAAGCGCCGTCCCCCATCAGCGTCCTGCTGGCGGGCATCCTTCTGAAGATGGGAGGCTATGGCTTCCTCAGGTTCAACCTAGAGCTCTTCAGGACCGCTGCCGCTCAGTACGCATGGGTGTACATAGCCGTCGGCCTCATCACCATGTTCTACGGTGCCATCGTGGCGCTTATACAGAAGGACTACAAGCGGATGGTGGCGCTGACCTCCGTAAATCACATGGGCTTCGTGCTCTTGGGAGCGTTCGCCGGCCTAGCTTCGGGCTCAGTCAGCTTCGGCATAGAGGGGGCGGTCTTCCAGATGTTCAACCATGCCTTTGCCATCGGCGCTCTCTTCATGTTGGCCGGGTTCATCAAGCATGGTACAGGAACGAGGGACATCACCCTGATCGGCGGGCTCAGAAGCGCTACGCCTAGGATGGGCGTCATGCTGATCCTGGCGTCCCTGGCAGGGATGGGCGCCCCCATGTTCAGCAGTTTCCTCAGCGAATTCATGGTGCTCCTCAGCGGCATAACTTTCAGCGGCTACCTGTGGGTGGCGGTCCTAGTCCCCGGGATCACGGCGGCCTACATGCTTTGGATGCTCTGGCGGACCGTCCTCAGCGAGCGGAAGCCTGGTTCTGAGTACCATGACATCTCAAGAGCGCAAGTCGTCTACCTCTCCCTCTTCCTGGTCCCGCTGATCATCCTCCTGATCGCCCCGGGCCTCCTCCTTTCGCCCGTCGACCAGTTCACGAAGGCGGTGTTCGGAGGTTAGCTTGACATGCTGATCACGATAGCCACCCTCGCGATACCCGCCCTGTTGATTCCGATGCTGTCAGCGTTGGGCCTTAGGGCGACGAGGTTCCCCGAGGTTGTCACCGTCGCGGCCCTCTTCCTGGCCATGATTCAGCTGCCGTTCGTGCTTCTCTCCAGCATCTCCTCGTCCGCCCAGTCCTGGCTCTGGTACTATCCGCACAACCTCCTCAGCTTCGACGGGATTTCGTTCATCTTCAGCGTGACGGTGATACTCGTGGCCATGATGGTGGCCATAGCCTCCTCCACCATGCTGGATGGCGACGAAAACAAGCCCGTCTACTACTCGCTCCTTCTCTTCGCAACCATAGGGATGATCCTGGTCTCCTCCACAGCCGACCTGATCTTCCTCCTGATCTCTTGGGAGCTGATGACCGTCCCCAGCATCCTGCTGGTGTCGTTGAAGAAGCGGGACCCCAAGGCCAACGAGGCGGCCATCAAGTTCTTCCTGGCTGCCGCCCTCTCCTCCGCTTTCATACTCTACGGCATCTCCTTATTCTATGGCGTGACGGGTTCCACGTCACTCTACGTGCTTCAAAGCAGCCTGGCTAGCCTCCCTCCTTCGGGCGCCTCCATCATACTGCTGTCGACCGCCCTCCTGCTGGGAGGCTTCTCCGTCAAGATGGCCATAGTCCCTTTCCACTTCTGGCTCCCTGACACCCTCGAAGGAGCCCATTCGCCCGTCGGTGCCCTCCTCGCCGGCGGCTCGAAGATAGCCGGCTTCGCCGCGGCGCTCAGGGTCGCTGTGCTCCTGGTTCTGGTGAGCCGTTTCGCATCCGTCTCCCCGTCCTGGCAGCTGGCCCTGGGGATCATGGCCGCCATAACCATGACATGGGGGAACGTCGCGGCCCTCACACAGAAGAGCCTCCCTCGGCTCCTAGCCTACTCAAGCATCGCCCAGGCGGGGTACATGATGATAGGGCTGGCCGTTCAGGGGACAGCCGGTGCCCTTTTCGGCCTCGTGGGCCTCCTCCTCTACGTCCTCTTCTACGCAGTGACAAAGGGGAGCGCCTTCATTTCACTCAGGAACATAGGCACTTCACTTGACGACCTGGCGGGCCTCTACAAGAAGGCCCCTCTGATGGCCCTCGGCTTCGCGATCTCTCTCTTCGCCTTAGCAGGCCTCCCACCTCTCAATGGCTTCTGGAGCAAGCTCTTCCTCTTTATGGGCGCGGTCCAGGGCGGGATGGCTTGGCTCGCGGCCGCAGCCCTGATCAACAGCGC
This sequence comes from Conexivisphaerales archaeon, assembly GCA_049509455.1. Lineage (GTDB taxonomy): Archaea > Thermoproteota > Nitrososphaeria > Conexivisphaerales > DTJL01 > DATKKG01. Next base: position 5,523 of record JBEKZX010000062.1, on the reverse strand, counting down.
CGTTGCGCTTGGTTACTACAGCTACCTCGCCAAGAAGATGTTCTTCGACGAGCCGCTCACCCCTGGTGCACCGGTTCAGCATCCCGATGTCTTGGCCGTCGTCCTCTTTGCGATGGTCTTCATCGTAGTGACTGGTCTCTATCCTGAACCTTTCATACGGCTGATAACGATGATAGCACCCTAGGGACTAAAAGTATTCGGCGACGAGCTTCTCCAGTTTTTCAAGGCTTGCCGACGATGGTAGGCTGCGCAGGATGGCCAGGGCCGCGGCCCCATATTCGTCCGCCGCGTTGGCGACCTTCTTGATCCTATCCTCTCCCGCCAGCTCGAGGATGTTGATCAGCTCGCCTGGCTTGTCGATGTCTGCAAGGTCGTCCCTGAGCTGGTAGGCCATGCCGAGCTTCATCCCGAACTCGTCTATCTTCGACTTGAACGACTTCTGAGCAGAAAGCGCTGCCCCGACGGCGGCTGAAGCTCTGAAGAGCGAAGCCGTCTTGAGCTCGAGGACCTCGATGTAGTTCTTCCAGGAGACGTTATCCGTTCCCCGGACAATCTTCCTCTCCATCTCCTCTCCCGCCGACATTTCGATGGCGGCCCTGGAGAGCTCGCTCCCAACAGCCCCTTCCCTGTAGCCGGACGCCACCTCTAGGATGATGCCCAGGACGAAGTCTGCCGAAAGGAGTGCGGAATCGACGCCGTACTTCTGGTAGTAGGGGAGCATATTGCGCCGTACCCTCTCCTCGTCTATGACGTCGTCATGAATCAAGGAGACTGTATGAAGAAGCTCGATGGCGGAGGTCGCTGGGATAGGTTCCTCCGGACCGGCGCCGAGGGCTTCGTTCACCAGGAGGAGCACGAGGGGTCTCAACCTCTTCCCTCCCTGGAGCGAATAGGTCATGGCGTCGTAGAGGGGATGAGCCGCATGCTTCGCCATGAGGACTTTCAAACCTTCGTCTACGCGTGAGATGTAGGCTTGATGCTCCTTCAGAAAGCGCAGCTCTTGACTCATAGCTTCTTCGACCAAATACGAAATCTTGCTCCAGAGACCTCGGTTACCTGTCTCAGAGTAACTGGACGTCCAGTATTTATAATGTTCCAGCGGTTCTACTAAGTCTTCTCTCGAAATGGCATGGCGATGCCCTCATCGGCAGAGCCTTCCTCTGCCCGTTGTGCCGCATCCATCGTTGGAGTACTCAAGTCTTATATTAGTGCGCTGTTATACTGAACATGAAATGCGGCCACCCTGCGAGATAGTTATAAAATATGTACTCCCCGCTTTCCGGTGCAGCGTAGCGAGGTCTCTTGTTCAAGAATACGGGTTCACTCAGGTCAAGACCGCTACAGCCCTCGGGACGACCCAGGCAGCCGTCAGCTACTATTTGGGAGAAAGGCGAGGGAGCAGAATACGGGGTTTCGAGGAAAACGAGCTGGTCAGGGCCGCCGCCTTCGATGTTGCGAAGGGCCTGGCGACGGGCCAGCTCAAGAGCGTAGATGCCACCGCCAAGTTCTGCCAGCTATGTTCGAAGCTCAGGTCGACCGATGCCTTCTGCCAGTTCCACAAGTCTGTTGAAGCTGTGGACGCGGAGTGCAACTTCTGCATGATGGCAGGCTGCTAGTGTAATCTCGATGCGTCATAAGCAGCTTCCGTTCAGGTTCAAAGTGCTCGAGCCCGAACCTGACAGAGAGCTGGTGTTCCTGCCCAAGCTGGGGGCCGAGGACGTTGAGGAAGTCGTCTCCCGACTGGGACGCCTGGGGTACGGCCGGCCTGAAGTCGTCAACGCCCAGCCCAAGGTACTGAAGTTCGTTGGCCCGTCTAACTCGCTGCGCTTTATGCCCCGCGGCCTGTTGGTGGGCCCCTTGGGGACGTTCGAGCGGCTGGGTCCCCAACTCGCGATCGATCTCCATCATAAACGAGGCAGCGGATCGCCTCTCTCTTGGGGGAACAACGACTACCAGCATCTGGTACCTTCTGAGAAGGGGCTTGTCATGCACGTGAAGGGAAGACATGCACCTTCACCCCGGCGTTTTGACTCCGAGTGCGCGAGGGCTGGCACGGCGCTCTCGGCGGACGAGGCCATGGTCATCATCGCGACGGTCGAGGTATGCAGCCCCAAGACCCTTGAAATCTTCACGAGTCATCCCGGGAACTCCACAGACATCACGCGGCCGCTCCCCTCAAGAGGCGGCGGCTTCCTCCATCATGTCGAGCTGTCCGAGGATACGTTCTTGGCTGACGCAGATAGCTTGTTGAAAGAATGCCTCGACGGCCAGTGTCCTTTCTCCCCCCTTGCCGACTCCACGGTCGTCTTGAAAGGTGGCACTATCCCGCCGTCCTCGAAGGGGCTTGAAGACGTCATTTCAGTCCTTGAGAACTGGGTTTCAGATGCCAATTACTTTTGTGACCCCTCGCCTCTCGAATGATCGCAGGCAAACCTGTTCGAAATAAGCCGCATCGCAGAATCCTTTAAAGAGCGAAATCGCAACCTTCGTGTCGGCGCTGCGGTGGTGTAGCCCGGATAAGCATAGCGGCCTTTCGAGCCGCTGATCGCGGGTCCAAATCCCGCCCGCAGCACTAGCACTTCAGGTCTAGTGCCCTTACTGCCGAGAAAGTCCGCTTATAAGCAAACCCGCACGGTATGTGTCATGCCCGCCAGGACGGACATCCACAGGTATGCGGTGCGCCTTGAGGTAGCGCTACGAGGCCTGGAGAAAGCATCAATACCGGTCGAAGACAAGCTGTCGATCAGGGAATTCAGCGAGGTGTTGAGATCGGAGGGCCTGAACCTCGGGCGCGTAGCCAAGTACGTCTATCACATGAAGACCGTCGCACAGAAACTAAGTGAATCAGGCACGACTCTGAACGGCGCCGACCCAAGCTCCCTGAAGGGCTTCATGAGATGGGTCAACGAATCTGGCGTCTACAGGCCTTACACCAAGAGGGATTTCATCGTCGTAATGAAACGCTTCTACCAGTGGCTCAGGGCGCCCCCGAACGAGTATTCGAGCTGGCGGAAGAAGCACACCTACCCGCCGGAGGTGGACGACTTCTCATCCACCATCAAGCTGAACGAGAGGGTGCTGCCCGATGACCTGCTCACGGCCGACGACGTTCAAAAGCTGACGGACGCTGCTTCGCACTCGATGGTGCGTGCCTACATATCCTTTAGCGACGAGATCGGTCCCAGGGCAGGAGAGGCCCTTACGATGCGGCTGAAGAGCATCGTCCATGACGGCCAGAACATCTATTGCAGGATCGGGGGGAAGACCGGGGAAAGGAGGGTCCTCCTCGTGAGGTCGACTAGGCTGATAGGGATCTGGCTCGACGAGCATCCCCTGAAGGATGACCCCGACGCGCCCCTGTGGATAAACCACGGGACCAGGAACCGCCTCCAGAGCTGGAGCTACTACGCGTGCAGGAAAGAGCTTCGCGAGCTAGCCAAGAGGGCCAACCTGAAAAAGAAGCTCTACCCTCACCTCTTCAGGCACTCCGCCGCCACCAGAGATGCCAGGCTTGGCTTCACCGAAATGCAACTCTGCAAGAAATACGGTTGGGTCCTCGGGTCCCGGATGCCTGCGGTCTACATACACCTGTCTGGCGCCGACTTGGACAGGACGATCCTCGAGAAGTACGGAGAGATGGAATCCGCAAGGCCGGAGCCACAGATCATCAAATGCCCTCGGTGCAGCGCGACCAACAGTCCGGTCCAAAGGCACTGCGGAACCTGCGGTTCGGCGCTCCGACCCGGGCCTGAGACCATAGTCGAAGAAATGACCGAGAGGAACAGCAAGATAGTGGAGGAGAAATACGTAGAAGAGATCGCAAGGCTCACGGCACGCACGACCGACTTAGAGAGGCAGCTTGTCGAGATACTCGCTGTGGCAAGGAGTCAATCTCCCGCTGGGTCTCCTTCACCTCGGCCAACAGCTCTTCCGCAAGGGCGATCGTCAGGGTCCTAGCTTTCAGCTTCACAACGCCTTTTTCTTCTTCCGACATCATTTAGTCACTACGCTGGATTTTTTAAGGCAGAGTCGCGGTCCTGTTCCACCTTTTGAGCCTGCGGCTACTATGGCAGAATGAGGATAGTCATCTTGGGCTCTCCTTGACTCCTAGCTACCATAATAGACTCGAAGAGTAAGCAAGGGCAAAAGTCAGGTCAGTATATGAGGGACGGTCAGGTTGGCTCTGGGAAGCTAGCGGTTGATTGGGCGCCCGCGCTCAAGTTACTTTTGGCCGTCCTGTTACATGAGCAGGGACCTGAGCAGGTCCCCTACCAAAAATGAGAGGCCAGAGCCTATGAGGCTCAGCATGACGTAGCGCAGACCTAGCCTGAAGCAGCTTTCGCGCTCAGCCCCCTCGACTGAAGATGGGTGGTTAAATCGCCCCTCATGCTTATGCTGTTGGCATGGTGGAGATAGTAGAGTCGTGGAAGATCCTGAAGGACCACGTCGACGCGTGGAGGAGCTCCATGGTCATGTTCAGGATGGAGAGCCAGGGTGACAAGACGAGGCTGCGAATCAGGGCCGGGAACCTGGGACTGGACCGGACCTACTCCCCTAAGGACCCGGAGCTCGACGAGATCCTGTCGTTCTTGGACGAGCATCAGGCTATGGCCGTGGTGAGACAGCTGCCGAGTGACGTGTTCTTCATGTAGGCTTGGCCAGCTTCTCGGCCATTGCAAGCTGCTCCTCTATCTGCTGAAGATGCTCCGCCGCCTTGAGGCCGAACCGCGTGAGCTTGACGGTGTGGCGACGCGGGAAGCCGCTTTCGAAGCGCTCCTCCAACAGCCCCATAGCCACCAGCCTCGATACCGCGAGCTGCACGGTGCCGGGGCTCCCTATCCCCGCGGCATCCCTGATCTTGGACATGGGAAGCTCCGCCCTCTCCTTCAGGGCCATGAGGAGCTTCGCCTCGTGTTCTGTGACTGGCAATTCATTACACCTTGCGGAGCGTGCGCTTAAAAACTTAACGCTAGACGTGGAACGTACAATGGGTGAATTTATATACTTAGCACGTTATACGTAAACCGTTGAGCAGCTCTTGGACCTAGACAAGGCCGTAGTCGTTTTAAGAAGAGATCGAGTCGTCGGCTTCGCCCGCGCGGAGGATACGAAAGCGGAGGTCGGTTGACTTGCCAGACCCGCGCTACTACGAGGGGCTCCAAGAGCTGAAGGAGGCGTCGATCACGGAGGCCAACGAGCTGCTGAAGCAACGCTGGGAGTACCTGGGCAAATCCGAGATCAAGCGTCCGGTCGAGTTCCTCGGCAGGGCGATGGAGGAGGAGGTCACCGTCTACCTGTTCGGGCGATTCAAACAGAGGGAGGGCAGAGAAGAAACTGACTTATCCGACCGAGGCGCTGGCGGCCCGCCTCCGAACGAAGGTCCCGCTCCACCGCCATCGAACCTCCAGCAGGCTACAGCCTCACCGAACACGCCGGCGCCCGATTGGTCGAAGGAGCTGGACGGGCTGGGATGGAAGGACACGAGCAGGGACGGGAAGAAGCTGTCATTCGAATTCATCTTCC
>JBEKZX010000061.1:0-9650 GCA_049509455.1 Conexivisphaerales archaeon | reverse complement strand
CTTCAGCCTGACAAGGTCCGGCCCGTCTCCGGCGTACACCAAGGTCTGCCCGAAACCTCCCCTTTCGAACGCCTTGAGCAAGATGTCCTGACCCTTGCTGCGGAACTCCATCCTTCCTATGCACAGTATGTATGGCCCCTCTATCGTCCTCGGGGCGGGCACCGGCTCATCTACTCCGTTGGGCAGCACCGTGATCCTGCTCTCCCTCACGCCCAGCCTCCTCACTCTCTCAGCTTCTTGGTCGGTGGTGACTATGACGGCATCTGACGCCCTGACGGGAAGGGCCCTGCACAAGTCTGCGACAGGATAGATGGGAGTGTACGGGCTGGAGTGGGTCGTAAACACGAGGGGCCTGTGACCCACCTTCTTCGCCACGTACCCCACCCAGCTCATGGGCCATCCGTACCCTTGGGCGTGCACGACGTCCGCGTCCTCCCTGAGCGCTGCCCGATAGAGGCTGGGGGATGGGACGATGCCGAAGCCCAGGGGGACGCCTGGGATGGTCATATGGGAGAACGAAACTGCGTTCACGGCGTCCGGGGTCAGGGTCATGACCGTCACTTCGCATCCCAGCTTCCTCAGCTCCTCCGTCAGCCGCTTTACGTGGAGCTCGATCCCGCCGGGGGCCGGCTGGTACCATGTGGTCAGCTGGAGTGCCTTCAAGGGGCCGCTCTCGCCCTCCACAGGTACCTGAACAGGTGGAAGGTGTAGGCGTAGATCAGCAGGGAGGTGACGAGCCAGCGCACCTCTCCCCAGAATGGGGACTCGGTGAAGGCTTCGGTCACGTTCACCGCCTGTGAGTAGCTTATCCAGTCGAAGTAGACTGGAGGGAAGTGCACAAGCACGAACGCAGTCATGACCCCCGACAGGATCAGGAACTCCTTGCGGGATGGGGGCTTCAGGCAGACGGCGAAGAGCAGCAGGAGGGAGATGGGGATGAGGAACTGCGTTTCGTCAACGAACGTCCTGGCCGCGTAGCTGACCGCGACGCTAAGGAGGCTCCAGAAGACGAGCGAAGCGAACGTGGCCCTCTTCTCTCGATACATGTAGAGGAGCATGACCGCCGCGACGGCGGGGAGCCAAAGTATCCCCAGGATGGGTGCGAAGTAGGTCGGGTCTACTCCATGGACGAGGAAGTAGTACGCCACGTAGGGGAGGTACAGGCTTCCTCCCCCCAGCGCCCCGGACACCTGGTAGGTCTGAGACGCGGCGAAGCTGTTTAGGGGCCAAGCCAGCCCCAGCAGAATGCCGTAGGTGATCCCCACGAAGACGCCCAGCGTGAGGAGGGAGAAGTAGAACGCCCTCCTCAGCGACTTCACCCTCCAGGCGTAGACGAAGAGGATCGGCACCAGGACGAGGCCAATGGGCTTGAACTCGTTGGCCAGGGCCAGGGCGACGGCCGACCACTCCCAGTGACCGTAGTAGAGGAGGTAGAGGGAGGCCAGTATGAATGTGAGGGGGAGGACGTCGAACATGCCCCAGACGACCCCTACGACCAAGACGAACGGGTTGAGGAACCAGATGGCCGCCGCCTTCCTGCCCGTCGCCTCGTCGCCGGTGACCGTCTTCACGACCGCCTGGAGCAGGAGGGCGAAGGCCAGGTCCCCCGCGATGATGGGGAGCTTCAGGGCAAGGTTGTAGACGTATAGGTTGTGCGTCAGCGGGTAGGATATGGAGTAGAGGCCGCCCAGGAGCAGTCCCCAGAGCGGGGGGTACCCCACACCATAGGAGTACCCCTGGAGGTTGCCGTAGAGCAGGTAGTTGACGTTGGGGAAGTAATCCCAGACCCTGTAGATGCCGTAGGGGGACAGGCCGTGGGCCACGGCGGCCCCCACCACCATGAAGGTGCTGTTGTCGTAGTAGTGGCCGAAGAAGGGGGCCAGTATCACCCTGGCCACCAGGCCGATGACGAGCCAATTCGAGACCGGATGAGAGAGGACCTCTTTCGCCTGTCTCAAAAACCCTGTGACCAATGTCTTCCCACCGGACGGCGCCTAGGTGTACGGCGGCGGACCGGGCGGGACGAGAAAACGGATAGCCAAGATGAGAATGGCCGCTACTATGAAGAGGATCAGCAAGGTTACAATCCATACCGGGACTCCTTTTGGCGACCCCAGGGGCTCGTCTACGGAGCCCATTCTATCGGGCCAGGCTCTTGCGCTGACGAAACGGCGGACGCTGGAGATGGGCGCGAGAAGCCCTGGGAGCTGCATCCAGAGGGCAGCGACCATCGCCGCTGCAATTTTCCGAGCTGACAGCAAGAGGCTGCGGAGGGAGATCGACGATTCGGTATTTAATACTGACCCGCGTGGCCTGTGCGCGCGCCTTCCGCCCCTCATAGCTTGCCGATCTCCTTTGTGGAGTAGATCGTCCTCCACCGCGTTTGGTCCTTCCCTCTGGACTGCCGCCACATCGCAAGCATGAGGCTGTCGAACTCCAGGATCACGGCCGCTCCGAACACGAAGACGTAGGAGGCGCCCATGGTGGCGATGGTCCTCATAAGGAGCTTCATGTTCCTGAAGGGGGACGACGGGAGGGTGAACTCGAAGGTCGTAGGGATGGTCCTCTCCTTCCTCACGAGCTGGATGTGCCCGCCCAGGATCCGGCTTCTCTGAAACACGTAGTCGGCGGGGGTCCGCGGGCCTGCCACCCAGACCTTGGCGTCCTGCACCCTCCTGATGGCCAGGCCCCTCTTCTTCACTGCGAGGGCGATGAAGGCGTCGTCGTTGACGATCATGGTGGGGATCTTTTCGACGAGCCCCTTCCTGAACGCCAGGAGGTCGCCGGCCGTGTGGCCCAGCCTTCCCTCGTCGTCCAGGGCCTCAAGGGTCGTGTTGTGAACCCTCCACAGCAGGAGGCTCACCTTGTCCATCAGGGTCCCCCTTCTGTTGAGAAGCTCCACGTGGGAGTCGACGGCGCCCGTCCTCGCGTCGTCGAGGAGGCGCCGCACCAGGCTCTGCAGCGAGTCTTCGCCCAGCCTTATGTCGGCCGAAGCCAGGACGACGACATCGCCCCTCACGCGCTTGAGGATCTTGTTGAGGGCCGCGACCTTGCCCTCCCTGCGCTCCTCTGAGACGACCTGAAGCCTTTCGTCCCTGCCGACGAGCCTCTGGACCAGCGCCTGGTTGGGCGTGGCCACTATGACCTCGCGGAGCTGGAACTCCTCTGTTTTTATGGCTAGGATCTGGTCCACCAGCGAAACCGTGTTGGATAGCTCAGTGTAAGCACATATGCCCACGGATACGCTGGCTAGGGCCAATCCGTGGCTTGATGGCTCTTCTCTGTTTAAACGACAATGAATGAATTACATTTCTGTCGGGAGTCTTATTCGACTGACTCCAGACGTTCGGGAACGTTCACGAGGCGAGCCCTCCCTCGTTTCACGTTACTCTTATACGGTCCTCCGTCTCGACCATCCATGATTCCGCTGATGGCCGTCGTGCCTCGAGGGAGTGACCCACTGTTGGAGGAGGCCAGGGAGCTCGCCGGCAGGACCGAGGGCTGGCTGAGCGAGGCGGAGGGGGAGGCCCTGTTCGCCCTGGCTAGGGGATGCCGTCCCCCCGGGGTCATCGTGGAGATCGGCTCCTGGAAGGGGAAGTCGACGACCTGGTTGGCGAAGGGGTCCAGGTCGGGCCCAGGCCTCAAGGTCTGTGCCATCGACCCTCATCGCGGCGGCTCAGCCGACACAGGAGAGCTTGTGGCGCAAGGGACCTTCCAGGACTTCGCCGCAAACATGAAGCGCGCGGGGATCGACGACCTGGTCGTCCCGTATGTGATGACCTCCGCTGAGGCTGCGACCCAGGTCCAGGACGGGGTGGCTCTCGTGTTCATCGATGGGTCCCACGAGTATGAAGACGTGAAGCTCGACGTGGAGCTATGGTCCCCAAAGGTCGTAGACGGAGGGCATCTGGCCCTTCACGACGCGGTCAACAGCGTCTGGCCGGGGGTGCCTAGGGCCGTCCGCGAGGTCGTATACGAGTCAAGCCGGTTCAGGAGCCTGAGGCTGGTCGACTCCATGTCCATCTGTGAGAAGGCCGATGGAAACGGGCTTTCACAGAGGTTTCAAAGGAGATGGGCGCTGCTCATCTTTGATGTGAGCAACTTGGTCGTCAGGCACCATCCCCCCAGGCCTCTCCTCTCGCTGGGCCAGCGCATTGTGCGGCGGCTGCATTAGGGCGTCGAGCTCGAGAGCAAGGCTCCGCGGTTTAGAAGTCCTATGGAACGATTTCAATAACGTTGAAGGTGTCGCCCGAGTCCACCTTGTCGTTATGGTTGGAGTCGACCCACTGGATGATCATGGCCCTTCCCTGGAGGGTGAAGGGCAGGATGCCGCTTCCCTGAAGCTCCATTATGAGGCAGGCCGCCCTCGTCGCTGGGCCACCGAAGCCGCCCAGGTACATCACATACCTTCCTTCGTTGACCACGTAGATGCTCTGGAGTACTACGAGGTCGGCCGACGAGTTGACCCAGTCGCTCTCGTAGTAGGTCCGCGTCGGCGATATGATGTCGAACTTCCCGGAAGACGAGTTGAACGTTTCGTAGACAGGAGCGTAGAAGGGGTTGGCGAAGTACTTGTAGGTGACCTGGTTGACACCGGGGCCGCCTATCGTAATGATGTTGTTCAGGGGTGAGTAGATGTAGCTCACGATCCCCGACGTGCCATTGTAGACGGATACGTCCGTGTCGAGGAAGTACTGGCCATACCCTGAGGACTTCATGGCGCCCATCCCCTCGGCCACCTCCATCCCGGCCACCGTATCGAGCGAGTTCGCCGCGCCGGAGGGACCGTGTGGCGCGCTCAGGCCCGCTATCATCGTCGCGTTAAGGATCCCGTTCTGCACGTAGGGGTAGAAGAAGAAGTCGCTCCCCAGGTCTATAAGCCAGGCGCGGTTGTTGGCGCTGAAGGAGGCCGTCGCCGCCGCCACGATATATCCGTCGCTGCCGGTGGGCGTGATGGAGTAGGCCACGTCGTCCTTTGCACCCCCGAAGGTCATGTTCCAGATCTGGCTGCCCTGCGAGTCGGTCTTCATGATGAAGACTTGTAGCCCGAAGGTGGAGTTACTGATGGAGCCCGCCACGAGGAGGCCCCCGTCCGCGGACTGTAGGAGGGAGTAACCGTAAGTGTCGACGGACGTGCCGTAGGTGTAGTTCCACACGGTCGATAGGGAGGTGTCCAGCTTGAGCATCCATATCCGGGAGGCGCCCGTCCCGAAGGACTTCGTGTTGGCTTCGATGATGTAGCCCCCGCCCGCGGCCTGGGCGACCCCGTAGGCAGCGTCCACCCCGGCCCCACCGAAGATCGTGCTGTTCTGCAGGTTCCCGCTGGCGTCGGTCTTGATGAAGTATACGTCGCCGGAGCCCGAGGACATGGTAGACCCGCCTATTATGTAGCCGCCGTCGGAGGTCTGGGCGACGGCGTAGCCCACGTCGTCGCTCGCCGTTCCGTAAGTCTTGCTCCACTGCATGTTGCCGTCGGAGTCCGTCTTGATGAGCCAGACGTCCTCACCCCCCGCTCCAGAGGAGTACGTGCCGCCGACCAAGATGTAGCCTCCGTCGGAGGTCTTCTGGACGCTGTAGATGTAATCATTCGAAGCGCCGCCGAAAAGCTTCTCCCAGGTCAGCGAGCCCGTCGACGAGACCTTGAAGAGCCAGGCGTCGTAGCCGCCCGCCCCCCTAGCCGGCGTGTATCCGATGGCGCCCGTGGAGTTGGTGTAGCCCGCCACGACGAACCCCCCGTCCCCGGCGGCTACCACCTTCTCGACGTAGTTGCCCGCAGTCCCGCCGTAGGTGTAGTTCCAGATGACATTACCCGTCGAGTCGGTCCTCACGAGCCAGGCCTGCTGGGACGACACTCCGTAGGAGTTGGTGTCGCCCGCCAATACGAAGCCCCCGTCGCTGGTCTGCACGGCCGACTGGCCCGTGTCGGGGCCCGTCCCGCCATAGACGCTGTCCCACTCCACAGTCGGCGGCGGGTCCCCTCCCCTCGTGATGTTGACCAGGGTCTTCCAGCCCAGCGCCCGCAGCTCATCGTGAGTGGGCCCAGCGGCGCTCGGGCGGGGCGTCTCATTCTGTATCATGAGTGATACCGCTAGAGTGGATGCGACGAGGAATACCAATAGCGCGGCGGCTGCTACGTGTCCCTTCCTCAATTGTGTCGTGACTAGTGCTATGCGCGCGCTTATAAATGGATGCAGTCGTGGCAGCGCGCGCGCCATCCCGGCCGCCGCCCGGACGCGAGCGGCACCGGGGCGGGAGCCCTCCCGCAGTCCTCCCCTATAGCTGAACAGGCAGAGGGGACGCTCCGACTTCTTCATCGCGGCCCCATTCGCAACGGTTAAAGCGAGCGTCCGCTTTCAAAATTGTAATGCCTCAGCGAGTCTCTTGGCGCGGGCAGGCCACGGGAGCGGCCGAAGGCGTGGGTTGCGGAGACGTGCGCCGTCTGATTCAACGTCTGACCAAGCAGAGGGTTCTACATATCGCCCTGAACCCGGTGGAGAGAGGGATACTTCACCTGTTCTGCCGGCTCAACATTCAGGTCAGGAGCAGGATGCTCCGCTCTACGCTGGCGTCCATACTTGAGAAGGCTTCGCTCTGGCTCGCGCCGTCGTTCATCATGAGGGCGCTGTCGATCGGCCGAGCGCTGGCGACGGCGAACGTGAACGCGGCACTGATGATGGGGAACAGATCGGCCACCTCCTGGGCATCCGACGCCAACTACGTCCTCCTCCTCGGGGTGAACGGCATGGAGGGAAGGCGTTGAGGGACGGGAGGGCGGCCCTTCGGCGCAAGAAGCGGAGGCTTCCACGTGTAGCGCCAGACGGGCTCCTGGACGAGCCTTCCTATATCACCTTCCATCTGGAAGCAACAGCACAAATCACGCTGATATGATTTCACGATGCGGAGATTAGTCGAAGGGATCATACTAGCGGCCATGCTGGCGGTCGTGGTGCTCGGGCCTCCGGCCTTCGCCCACGCCAGCGCTACCTCCGACCAGCTCCTCGCCAGCGCCCAGTCCACCTACCTGAAGATCCTCGAGGCGCAGCAGGCGGGGGGCAACGTGACCTCCCTGACGGACACGATGAACCAGGCGTTGGCCTTGATCGGGGAGGGCCAAAGCGTCGAGGGCTCGGACCCCGCCACCGCCGCGGGCCTCTACCAGCAGGCGGGCTCCTTGATACAGGAGGTGAACCAGCAGCTCCCACAGGTTGAATCCGCGGGGAGGGCGGCGGAGCAGGCGGAGCTCCTCTGGCTCGGCGCCTTCCTCGTCTCCATCACGGCCGTGGGCGGGCTCGTCTACCTCTTCGGCAGCCGGGTCTTCTGGAACGTCTGGGTTCGCCTCCATAGGGGCTGGGTCGTGAAGAAAGCTTGATCGACGACCAGGTCAAGGGCGCGCTCCTGGTGGCCCTGCTCATCATGGGCCTCCTCGCCGGCGGGTCGTACTGGGTCGAGCATCGGGTCACGGAGCCATTCTCCGAGCTCGGCGTACTGGGGCCCAACCAGAAGATCGGTGACTACCCGACGACGCTCCTCGTGAACCAGAACTTCACCCTCTTCCTCTACGTCGGGGACCACGAAGGGCGCGCCATGTACTACGACATCAGGGTCAAGCTGGGCGACAACAGCAGCGTCGTCAACGGGACGGTCTCCCTGGACTCCCCCGTCCTTGCCGACTACCGGGTCATCCTCACCGACAACCAGACGTGGCTCCAGCCGATCAACCTGAGCATCGACCAGCCCGGCACGAACCTCCGCCTCGTCTTCGAAATGTGGGTCTACAACACGACGGCGGCCAATTTCACCTACCACAGCCTCTATGACCAGCTCTGGTTCAACGTAACGACGGCCTAGTGAGTGTCGGCTTGAGCGACGCGTCGAAGATATTGCAGAGGAAGGCCTCATCGAAGGAGTGGGAACTGGAGGAGCTCCTTGATGAGGCGGAGCGGAACGTCGAGAGGAGGGACAAGGCGACGAAGGACCTCTACGCCCTCTCCCTGGAGGGGAAGGTCAGGTTCGTCGAGCCGAGCCCTCCCGCCTCGGTCCCCGCCTACCTCCTTCGCCCCTACGCCATGTGGTTCTGGGCCATCGTCCTTCTCATCCTGCTGACCGCCTCCTCCATCTACCTCCTCCCCGCCACTCCTCCCTACGTCTACGTCCGATACATCACCGGGTCGGCCTTCCTCCTCTACCTTCCGGGCTACTCCCTCATCGAGGCGCTCTACGCGAAGAAGGACGAGCTGGACGACCTCGAGAGGTTGGCCCTCTCGGTGGGGCTGAGCCTCGCCCTCGTCCCCCTCGTAGGGCTGGTCCTGAACTACACTCCGTGGGGGATAAGGCTGGAGCCCTCGGTGATCTCCCTCTCCATCCTCACCTTGGCCCTCTCCCTCGTCTCTGCGAGGAGGAAGCTGGGGTACATCAGGCTGAAGGAGCTGGCGGGGCAGTGAGCACCTACTCCGAAGCGGGGTATTCCTTGGTGGGCTTCGGCGCCGTCGTGTCCGTCGTTTCATACCTCGTCATCCAGAGCGTCCCCCTGACGGCGCTGGGGCTCGGCTCCGTCATGGTGGGGCTGGCGGCGCTCCTCCTCCCCCCCAAGGCCATCCCGACGAGCCTGGTCAAGGCCATGCTGCAGAATTCGTCCACCAACATCGAGGCCATCCTCGAAGAGTACGACGCCCATGGCAAGGCGGTCTACCTCCCCCCGAGGGACGGGTACGTCACCGCCTTCGTCCCCCTCAAGGACGTCCCCGTGATGGAGGTGGCCGCAGCCGGGGACATCCCGCTCAGGGTCCTCAGCGCGGCGGGGGGGACCAGAGGGGTCACCGTCTTCCCTCCCGGAAGCGAGCTGCCGAAGGCCTATGAAGCATACCAGGAGGGAAGCTTCGACGACCTCCTCCGCCTGGTCCTGGTGGACAGCACGGAGCTGGCCTCGTCGGTGAGGACGTCCCGTGAGGGGGACGCCGTCGTGATAGAGATAACGGGCCCCAGGGTCAGGCCGGACCTGCCTAGGTTCAACAGGTGCCTCGGCTCCCTGCCCACGAGCGTCGCCGCCTGCACGCTCAGCTACAAGGGGGGGAGGAGGGTAGTCGTCGAGAAGGAGGAATCGTCAGAGGGCAAGATCACCGCGGTGCTGAGGGAAGTCAAGGTTGGAGAAGAATAGCGTGTACCTGCTGAGCCTGGCGACCCTGGTGGCGCTGGGCACGACGGCCCTCGCCGCCCTCGGCCAGTCGGGCCTCGACGTCTACGTCAGCGTCTACGTCGTCTCCTACTTTGCCGTGTCGGCCATCTTCGCCCCGAGGCGCAGGGCCTTCGACTTCCTGGGGGCGGGGCTCTTCGTCATCTTCTGCGTCATAGTGGCCCTCCGGGTCCTGGAGATACTCGCCGCTTGAGAATGGCCGTCGTCGCGATCTCTTTGCTTCTGGTCCTGAGCGTGGCATCTGTCGTGGCGTATCACCCTCCCAGGCAAGTCGACCCATCGCAGGTGGCGGAGCAGAAGCCCTTCTCCGGAAGCCTCCTGACATTCTACGGGGGAGTCATCGACTTGCTCTCTAGCGGGAACTTCTCTGAGGCCTTCCTCCGCCTGAATTCGACGGGCCTCGTCCATGTGCCTTCCCAGCTCCTTTTCGTGTACTCCAGGTTCAACGCGCTCCTGGCCA
>JBEKZX010000060.1:0-9680 GCA_049509455.1 Conexivisphaerales archaeon | reverse complement strand
CACGCGTTTCAAAGCCCACGACCCACTGTGAAGCTTTCAGCGCTTCACAGAGCTTCGCCACGTCCCCCTCCAACTCCAGACGGACGACGCGGCTCCGGGTCCTCTTCTTCATGTCCTTTATCGAGCCTGAGAAGATGCCCTTCCCTTCGCCTATCACGCCGACGTCCGTGCATATCCTGTCGATGTCGCTTAGGATGTGAGACGACACGAAGATCGTCTTCTCCTTGCCGAGCTCCGCAATCAGCTCCAGGGTCGACTTCCTTCCGGCAGGATCCAGCCCTGACGTAGGCTCGTCGAAGATCAGCAGTTCGGGGTCGTTCATCAGAGCCGCTGCTAGTCCGAGGCGGGTAATCATCCCCGTTGAGAACCCAGCGATCTCCCTGGACGAGTCGCCCAGCAGTCCGACTGAGCGTATCAAGCTGGAGAGCCGCTTCATCCTCTCCTCCTTCCTCATATGGAAGAGTTTCCCCGCGAAGTCCAGATACGTGATTGGGGTCATTTTCGAAGGAAACCGGGGGTTCGTGGGAAGGTATCCCATCCTCCTGCGCAGGTTGGAGGATTCGGGAGTCATCTTCTCCCCGAAGACCCTGACCTCCCCAGCCGTCGGCCGAATCAGCCCGAGCAGCAGCCTGATGGTTGTGGTCTTGCCTGCACCATTCGGCCCCAGGAAGCCGAAGATGGCGCCCTTCTCGACTGCGAAGTTCACGTTGTTCACCGCGATGAGCTTCTCGCCAAAGACCTTCGTCAGGTTCTCCATCTCGATGACTCTCTGGCCCATCGCCTAAAGCCCGAATCACAAGCGGGCTGATGTATACTTAAGTCTAGTCGAGGCGCGTGCGCTGTCGCAGGAAGTCAGTCCTGCTCCGCGAGTCAACCTTCAAGGAATGCACATGAGGAGTGACAGGGGACCTAGACGACCGATGTGGCTTTCAACACGCCCTCTTAGACCACATCGGGCGCGACCTTAGACGTAGGCTTGGACCTGCGAAAGTGGGCTGACCTCCCTCAGCTTTGTGGTATCCAAATAAATAGGTTGATCGATCTGAGATAGGCCATCCCGGAAACGTTCTTGTAGCGGGACGGGATAATTGAATCAGTATGGAAAGGCGCAGGATGTCAATCGCTGTCGCAGTTTGCGTCGTCCTGCTCCTCGTCGTGGTGTTTCTCCCTGTGATTCATACATTCAGTTCCTGTGTGAACGAATGGGATTCGATAAGTGCGCGACTATTGGGATTTGGAGTTTCATGGTGGCAGTATACGGACAAACCAGCAGTGGGTGCCGTATGCCTGAGCCCGCCTACAGGGTCTTGGGGTCCCCTCTTCATTTTCAGCCGGCGATTTGCCACGTTTTGAGACGTGGGCTTGGACGTGCGAATGGCTAGCTGTTCATCTTGGCATTAACGAGAACAATAGGTTAACTGAGCGAGTGCGGGAGGTCTAAATAACAGCCTCACGATGTGTGTCTCCCAGGGGGATGCATCATGACCACCGCCCGGCAGGCCGGCCTGTACGGTGAAATTGCATTCGTCCCGTTGATGTTCATTTTGATATTCCAAGTGATAGGTGCCCTTCTCGCCCCGAGCGGCTTCTATTGGGGTAGGGAGTCGCAGCTGGTCATCTGGTTCGACCTGCCCGGTGCCGGCAGGCTCAATCTCTTGGTGTTTCCCTTGATTGCGCTCGCCCTTGTGACCCTCGTTTTCCTCTACCTTGCCTTTAGGCGTCTTTCAGAGGCCGCATCGGAGAATGGGATTTGGAGCAACGCCGTGTGGGCTATCGCCTTCCTGTTTCTGGCAGGGGTGCTTACTCCATTGCAGCTCTTCCACGCCAACACCAACGTCGTCAACGGCGTCTTGGTCGCCTATGGTCCCACCTTCGATCCATTCCTTTTCACTGTCGGCCTCATCGAGACTTGGGCTCTCCCAGTGGTTGCCGCGGTGTTCATCTGGAGGAGCTTCAGTCTTGTCACCTCCAAGTTGAACGTCAGATGGTTTCGCCTAGCGGGCACGCTTCAGCTCGTCGCCGCCGTAGCCCCCATCGAAGCTCTAGGCTACGCCACGCTGGCACCGTATCCTCTTTTCTTCTACGCGGTTTGGGTGCTTCTATCATTCGTGGTGGTCGTGCTCCTCTTGGTCGGTTTCAATGAAGTGCGCAATCTGAAAGTTTGAGATCGTCACATCAATCATGACGGTGCGAAGCGCAACAAGCCCCGGCAGCGGGCCCCGAAGGACCGTGCTCCTCAATCGCAATTAGGCTTGTCACCCAGCCCTCAGGCCTGTAAGATCGGATAAGAATGAAAAAACAGCGTGAAGATGATTGGCCGTCTTTTTCATGAGATGCAAGCCAGAATCGCTTTGCTGACAAGAGTCTTGGTCGCGGCGACCTTCCATGAGTTCCCGGTCATCGCCGTGGCGCCTTGCACCGCGGCCGCAGCTGCGTTCGCCGCTGTAGTACTATTGACTGCGTTACCTTTCAGAGCGTTTTCAGCCCCGCTACTCCTCTGTGGCGTCCTCGAAACGCCATTCATGCAGATCTTGGCTGCTGAACACGTGCCCCCCGAAATTGTTAATGAAACTGCGACGCTAGCCAACGCAAAGTCGATCGCGTTCCTAATAGCTAGTTTCAGGAAGCTGGACGTGGTCCCCGCTGCCGGCGTCGGGACATCTATCTCGGTTATTATCTCGTCATTTGCGAGCGTCGTGGCTTGCGTCGGAGTGGTAATCTTGTAAAGGTCCTCCAAAGATAGAGTTCTCGCCGTCGTCACGACCCCGCCGCCCATGGCGATTAAGACAGGAGCCAAGTCTGAAGGGTTGGTCGCATAACATCCACCCAGGGCCCCGAAGATGCTGTGATAGTATTCGTTCTGGCCTTGGGAAGCGTAACACGTCGCGCCTCCCTTGGCGATGCAGTTGAATAGCTTGTTACGATAGTACCAGCACCGGACGCCCTGACACAGGTTGCCCGCGACGGTCGCCATGCTGGCCAACGCTGGAGGCTTATCTGATGTCGCCTGGATGATCGCGGGGTAGCCGGTTGCTACTACGCTTGACCTCTGAACTTCGAAGATAGGTGTAAGTGCGCCGATCTTCAGGACTGATTGCTCTACCTTGATATAGTCTAGACCGGAGATCGATTTGATGTTTACGAGAACCTGGGGGAGCGTGGGGAGATAGTCGTCCTTGTATATGCTCAGAACGTCCGTGCCGCCAGCTAACACCATGGCCTTGCCTGCGTACTGAGACAGCAGAGACTGCGCTTCAGCCAGGTTTCCTGCGTTAACGTGTAGGAAGCTCTTCAATAAGATCACCTAGTTCTATGACCCTCCAAGAGCCTTCAGTATCACGCTCGGCTTCACCGGAACCTCCGTGATCCTCTTCCCTATCGCATTGTATATGGCGTTCAGGATTGCCGGGGTTGGGCTCATTAGCGACGATTCCATGCCACCTACAGCTCCATAGGGCCCGTTGGGGTCATTGGAGCTCGTCCAGGTCGTGTTGTCCATCGTTCCGAAATCGACGATGGTCGGTATCTTGTAATTCAAGAAGTCTCCGTTGAGCTGGGCACCCGTGGTCGGATCGATGATCCTGCCCTCCGTCAACGTTGTTCCTATTCCCTGTATGTTGCCGCCGTCTGCGTTGCCTTGTAAGATCGACGGATTGATTGGGGTGCCCATATCGTTCGCACCTACGAAGTTCGTAACAGTGACCTTTCCAGTCCCAGTGTCCACCTGGACCTCTACGAAGTTTACTAGCGTCGCAATCAGGAAGCCCCCTGACGGAACCGTGCCCACACCGATGATGTCTTGGTCGGCGCCGACCACCGTGCCCAGGGCGATACTGTTAGTCGGGCTTGCCGTTACGTAGACCGACCGCGGTCCCATGCTGAGTTGCGCGGCCGTCACCGTATTCGTGGACGTGCTCAGCATGGGTGCAGCCTTTGCCAGTATCTTCGCCTTGGCATCTTGGCAGGCTAGTAGCACGGCCTTGCCATTCGACATGAAGCCCATGCTTCCACCGCTCCTCACGGCGTAGGGCTGCGAGGCTGTGTCCGTAGGAGACACGGTTACGTCTGAGAAATTGGCGTTCAGCGCCTCGGCGGCAACCATGGCGACCGCCGTGTAGATGCCCTGACCTTCCTCCCCCTTGCCGTTTATCACGCCGATTGACCCATCGCACTCCACCTTCACTATCGCATCAGAGTATGACTGAGAGCCATTTCGAACGCCAACGGACATTCCGATGCCTGTTCGAATTGCACCGGTCTTCTGAGAGGGCGGTACCCGTTTAGACTTCCATCCTATCTTCGCCGCCCCCTGGCTGACGCAGTCCGGTACCGCACATGTGTTGAACACGTTGGTCCCAAACTTGTCACCGACACTGTAGTAATTCTTGGTATTCAGGTCAAGCACATCCATTCCCAAGTCCTCCGCCGCCATGTCCATGATGATCTGGAAGGGGAAGTTGCCAACCTCCTTGCCCGATCCCCTAAACATGCATTCCGGCGGGGTGTTCGTATACACGACAGTGGAGGTGAAGAGGACATTCCGGTTCTTGTAGGGCAGCATAAAGTTCGTGTTTAGGAAGATTCCCGACCCTCCCATACAATACGCGCCTGCGTCGCCGAGGACGTGATACTCACAGGCCGTTATCGTCCCGTCACTCGCGAACCCGACTTTCATACTCGTACTTGTCGCCTTCTCCCTGCCAGGTGCGGAGATCTGTTCCTCCGCCCTGGTGTACTGCAGCTTCACCGGCAGGCCTGTCGCCTTTGACAACAGTGCGGCGACCGGGTCATGACGTCCAATGGCGCTCCCCTTGTTTCCGAAGGATGATCCACAATACGGTGCGATGACTCGTATGTTGCTGATAGGTACGCCGAGTAATGAAGAGAGGAACCTCCTTCGGCGAAACGGATCCACTGTCGTAAGGTAGAGGGTTAACCCATCCCGGGTCCAAGAGGCTACAGCGGCGTGGGTCTCCAGGGGGGAGTGATGCACAGGATTCATCACGAAGTTGTCTATTTCGTACGTCTTACTGGCTTGGCTGAACCCCGTAGTGATATTTCCTGACGTATAGGAGAGAGGCGCTCCTGTCATGATATTCTGCGTCGCGGTGCTCGCTATCTCCGGGTGTATGGGAACTGCGCCTGATGCCATTGCCGAAGCAGGGTCAAGGTAGAAAGGTAGTTGCTGATATTGGACCTTTATCAGATCCAAGGCATCCTCTGCTATGTTCTCACTCGTCGCTGCGACCACGGCCACTTCGTCTCCTACATACCTCGCCTTGTCTGTTAGGAGATACAAGTCGCTGCTCGCGCCATAGAGCCCGTATTTACTTACATCCTTGAACGTAAGTACGGCCTTGACCCCCGACAAGGCCAATGCGGCGCTTGTGTCGATGCTTGTGATGGTGGCGTGAGCGTAGGGACTATGAAGGAACTTCGCGTACAGCATCCCTGGCAGTTGGTTGTCCGCTGCGAACTTGGCCGCTCCAGAAAGCTTCGTCATGGATTCGACACGACTTGGGCTCGTCCCAACTATCGTAAACGGTGCGCTCATCTTACGAACCCCCTCCTAGGGCCAAAGCAGTCTTTACGGTGTTGTTGTAAGTTCCGCACCTGCAGAGATTCCCGGAGAGCCATTGCTTGGTCTGACTTGTCGTTGGGTGGGGATTTGCGTCAAGAAGAAGTTTCGTTGCCACCACCATGCCAGCCGTGCAGAATCCACACTGAAAGGCGTCATTCTTGACGAACGCGTTCAAGATGTTGACAGTATTAGGATTGTTAGCGAATGATTCTATTGTTTCGACGTCCCTTCCGTCACAATCGATAGCCAGAGTCGTGCACGATAAGTAGGGCTTCCCATCGATGGAGACCGTACAGGCGCCGCACTCACCCCTGTCGCATGCCTTCTTTGCGCCCGTAAGGCCTAGCTTGTCTCTCAAAGTATCTAGCAACGTGTCTCTTGATTCGACGTAGAGAGTTTGAGACTGACCGTTCACGGTCATGGTGACATCCGATCCAGAAACGGGCTGCGGGGCTGGAGGTGCGGCGGTAGTCGTCACCGTGGTGGTGGGGCCTGTCACCGTGCTCGTTACCGTTGACGTTGAGCCGGGGCCTGTCACCGTGGCCGTGCTCGTCTTCGTGGTGGTGGGGCCTGTCACCGTGGTGGTGGGGCCTGTCACCGTGCTCGTGACCGTGCTCGTGTTGGTTGACGTGCTTGGCTTGATCAGAACGTATGATTCAGCGCCGGCTACAGCGGCGGCACCTACTACCACCCCTGCACCAACGCCAATCACGAATTTTCTGCGAGATATCTTACCAGCTTTCATAGAATCGTCCTGCCCTTCTGCTGTCATAATAATCGCGTATGACGTTGTTTCAGTGAATATATAAATCATTGGGCGACACATTCAGATTGAGATATACTTGATACTTTTTCAACATTATGGGGAAGCTCCACATAGAGGAATGACCAACATTATAAATCCTACAACAAATACATATCGATCCTTGCTGGGCCCTGTGAAATACCTTGCAAAATCTCTGGTATTTGCGCCAGAGTTTGAGCGAATTAGCCTCGCCATCCTGTTTATTTATTATATAGGTTTCTAGTACAACATGATTGTGGGATCGACTCCCGATATGGTGCAGGACCCACGGCTATTCCAACTCGTTGACGGGCAGCGGTCCGACTGGCTGCGATGTTTAGGCTCTCTTTCCGAGATGGGCGCGTCGCAGTTTGGAGGCTAAGCTGGAAGCCATCATCAAACAAAACAGTGCGTGAGGGAGGGAGAAAAGAATCGAGAGGCTAATCGTCGCTGCTTCCTTGATCGTCGCCCTTGCTTGGAGCGGGTCCCTTGTATTCTGGACTCGTCGGATTGAGCTGGGCGCTCCTGTTGTCCACGGCAGCTGCGTATTCGTGGCTCGTCGGGTTCTTCGCATCCGATCGCCGACCGTTCGGGCTCGGGTGATGACCTCCGTGACCACGGCCTCCTTTGCCCATCAAGTTCACCAGCCAAGGACCAACCGCCTGCGGCTTAAATGGCTGCACTATGCACGCCTAGCGTATCTTGGGAGAATTCCTGTTGACGTCGAAGGCGGGGTTGCCAACGATTCACACCCGTATTATGAATGTTCGGCAAACGCGGCTCAGACAAGGTCCCCTTAGTGGGTCTGTAAGCTTTGATATCTCAGCTCGAATCAGATGAGACGAAAACCGTATGCCATTGCCAGGGGTTCGACGGTGCGGTCCGTGGCCCAGGAAGGGACGGGCTATCAGGATAGTAGCCCTTTTTCGATCAGACGATTTTGGGTTTGCAGGGCGTCATGGAAGTATGGGCCCGAAGGGATTGGTGCTCAGATAGGTTCGCAGATTGGACCTTTGGAATCCTAAGAACACGCCAGGAGGGATTCTGGTTCACATGAATACTTGACCAGCCCCAAAATCGGATTCCCGTCAAGCTTCCGCTGGGGGAGAAGAACATATCCCGCCCCGGTGGGACGGAATGGTAATTCACTTTGACTCTACCTCCATCATAGTCGGGGAGGGCGACAGAAGCTTGCCAGGGTGCGTGTTCTACACATAAGAGGAAGGGAGGCGCCACAATCAGGTTTAAAAGCGGCCGTTGGGTCGATTATTGAGGAGAATCATGGGGAAGAAGGAGGATTCCCGTTCTGCGCGGAGGCTCGCCAAGCCTGTGGCCTTCTTTCTGATCGTCTTCCTCCTCTTTTTCTTTGCGAAATTCGAGGTCCAGTTTACGCTCACGGAAGGGCTCACTGCCCTGCCAGATGCCGCTAGGAACAGCGTGCTCGTCTCTTCGTTCAATGGGGCCACCTTGGTGGTGGACGATCCCGCGTCCGATGCCTCGGAGGCTCCCGCCCAGCCTGTAGACCTTAGGACGGTGAACATGAGCAGCAACGAAATCCTGATGGAACCTTGGATGACGTACCAGGAGGGCTGCACTACTGATTACATAAGCGATATCTCGGTTAACGTGACGACCTCCAACGACCTCTCTGTCGCGACTAAGGGAGTCATCAACGTGACGGTCTATGATAGCAGCACGGGCGACTTGCTTTCGAGCGAGCTCCTTCCCCTGAACTTGCAGCCCCACACTCCTTTCTCCGTATCTGCGAAGTTCAGCATACCGACGACCGAAGCTAGTCCCGTCTTCGAGATAAAGGCCACGTTCCCGACAGCGAAGGAGTTGGCAGTGGCCGAAGTGTCGACTCATGTGACGCTCCTAGAATACATCCTGATGGAGCTCGGTCTCTACCCTAGCGCCTATGGCGCGGTGCCCGGCTCGGCGTGACATGAACTGTAGTCGGGCAAGCCTAACTGCCGGTGGGCAGGAACGGAGATGCTACCTTGGCAATCGGTGGTCACAAGAAATCCAGCTGCAGCTGGACGGCTGGCTCATTTAGAAAAGCCTAGAAGGATGCTCGAGCCTCTTCCCAGCTCTATTCGTCTGTGTCGTCGAAGCTCTCTGAACGGCCATGCCTGCCCATTGCTTCTTGTAGGAGTTGCCCGTCATGGGCGTCGCGGCTGACACTGCGGCCTTTCCCACTGCAGCGGCTATAGTGGCGCCGATGGTCTGCCCTCTGAGGGCGGTCTCCGTTGCCGTTGCGTGATAGTGCGTGTGTAAGACGCCGCCCAGGTAGATCCTACAGCTCGTCACAGCTCCGCTGATGGGGGGTACCAAACGGCCGCGCTGGCCAGGGCGATGTCGATCGAGTCTCGGGTGGCCAGGTTCACGAAGGCAGACGCCGAACCCGCCGCGGGGGCGGGGACGAAAAGAACTCTTACCGAGTCACGCAGCACTTGAAGAAGGCCCTGGACCTCGAAGAGAGATAG
Organism: Conexivisphaerales archaeon; assembly: GCA_049509455.1. Taxonomy (GTDB): domain Archaea; phylum Thermoproteota; class Nitrososphaeria; order Conexivisphaerales; family DTJL01; genus DATKKG01. The sequence continues at coordinate 829 of JBEKZX010000060.1, read as the reverse complement.
GCGTCGAAGTCTAGCGAGAAGGGCTAGCCTCGGGCTTCACTACATCAACGGAGCTTCCAGCTCATGGCGCCGATTGTTGCCACTCCAGAACCTGCCCCTGTAGTAGATCGTGGCTGGGCAGCCGACGCAGCTGCCGGATTCATACTGTAAACAGTCCTCGCATCTCGTGCCACAAGGCGACTCTTCCTTCCTATCCAGCACAAGTCGGGGACAGACAGCCAATCCGTCAACGGTGTGGGTGATCAGCCTGAAGTCAACGCCGCTGATGTCGGGCTCCTTTCTTATGTGCTGGTCCACTATCCCCTGCAACGAGGAAGCGTCCTCCCCGCAGAAATCGAGGCTTACGTTGCTCGCCCCTGACAATATCGACCCTCTAAGGAAATACGGGCAGCACCGGTACTTCCTCAAAAGGCGATAAGGGTTCTTCGTGCTCAAGCTGACAACTCCGACCGCCAGACCCAACCTCTCGAGGTTGACTCCCATTGACATTGTCACGATGCCTTTCTGCTCCAGATGTTTAATCCTTGCAGCTATCCAAGGCTGGGACACTCCCAACTCCTTCGCTATCCTGGTCTGGGTTATCGCGGGCGTCTGCCGGAGGAGGTCGAGAATACGCATATCCACCGGATCCAGCAGCCTAGAATCCCCCAAATGGCTTTCTCCCGCCTAGTCCCGTGCAATACTACGACTCGCCTCGATTTATGGCTTTCGGGGTCGAATTCATAACCTTGTATAAGCGCAATGGGCAATGGCTATGATATAATCAAACAGAAGTCTGTTATACTTCTAGAACTTCTAAACAGGCAGAGTGTAGACATGACGCCTGCTT
>JBEKZX010000006.1:0-55266 GCA_049509455.1 Conexivisphaerales archaeon | reverse complement strand
GGCCGTTCGCCGCAGGGGCTGGTACCCCTCGCCTAGCTTTGGTCCCTTCAACCCCTACCAAGTGGAGGGTCCCAAGACCATTTCTTTAGAGCTGGCCGAAGGGCTTGGCTGGAAGGGGTACGACTGGCTCCTCGCTCCCACCGGGTCCAGCTGCCTGGCGGCGGGGCTATGGAAGGGGCTGAGGGACCTCAGGGAGACGGGGCTGGCGGAGGAGTACCCCAGGCTCGTGCCCGTACAGCCCGCCGGGAACTCGGCCCTGGTGAGGGCCATCAAGGGAGGGATCCCCGCCCGAAAGATCGGAGCCGAGCCGCATCCCTCCACGGTGGCATCGGGCCTGGAAGACCCCTATCCCTGGGACGCCGACTGCACCATGGAGGGGGTCGCGCAGACACGAGGGCTGGGCGAGACGGTGACCGACCAGGAGATATTAGAGGCCGTACGAGACCTGGCGAAGTACGAAGGGATCTTCGCAGAACCGAGCGGCGCTGCCGCCCTGGCCGGCGCGCGTAAGCTGCGTGCAGCAGGGGCTATCGAAGGGGGAGATTCCGTGGTGGTCCTCGTGACAGGGTCGGGCCTGAAGGACGTGGAAGCAGTAAAAAGACTCGTGGGCCCGGTGCCCGTCATCGACCCGACCGTGGAAGACCTGGAAAGGGTGCTGCTCTAGCTGGGCGAAACGTACGAGGGGGGCTTGACGCCAGTCCTCATGGCGATGAACGTCTCGGTGTGCTGCACTCCGCTGATATTACCTATCCTGCTAGAGACGACGTTGTGAAGCTCCTCCAAGCTCCGGGACTTGATCGTCACCAGAAAGTCGAACCTGCCTGTCACCTCGGCGACCTCGCGTACTTCGTCTTCGTCCAGGAGCTGTTTAAGGACGGAGTCTCTCTCCTTTGCGTCCGAGTTGACACCGACGTATGCCAGGACCTTCCAGCCGAGTAGGTCTTCGTTGACCTCGACGGTGAAATTCTTGATCAGGCCCTTCTTGGACAGCCGCTTGATGCGGCTGTACGTCACAGAAGGATTGACCTGAATCTTCTTGCTGAGTTTCGGGACCGACTGCCCGGCGTCTATCACGAGCTCTCTCAGTATCTTCATGTCGATCTCGTCAAATTTGTTCACTAAAGTTTCCGCTCCACCTTTACGATTAAAAAAGCCTCCTTATAAATTGATTTCTATTATTAAAGTCGAAGGAATGCCCAATAAATCATCTGCACAGGGGGGGAGCTCTCTCCGGCGGCCTAGGCGAAGGACCTGGCTCCGGGTCGAGACGCCGATCGCTCCGACGGCCAGCACGCCGGCCAGCAGGCGAGATAGGAATACGCTCCTCTTCTCGCTCGACACCGGGGCGTGCATGTGAGCCGGTGGATATGGTCCGTTGTCCTTGGACGCCAGGGGTCCCCCGTTCAACTTTAAGAACGTCGCGCCGTGCGATTGGTTATTGGATTTTCGTCCAAGGGCCGCCTGCCATGCAATGATAAGCATGTTACCGCTCCCATTCTTAACGAATCCCTCACCGCGCCTGGTTGTTTGTCGGTTCTCTGATAATACATATATTGTGCAGCGAAGCTGCCCCTTTGTTTGAAATCATCAGGATTCGGTGGCACGCCATCCGCCGTGCGCGTCCTTGCCTCCGTAGTCGTCTCCGTCCTTCTGCTTTCCTCGGTCGTCTTCACAGCCGCTGCGACGGTGACGTGGGCATCATCGGCGCCCACCGCAGCGCCGGTCCCGTACACCGGCTACAGGTTCCTCAACCAGGCGCCCCAGGACATGCCCGTGCTCGTGAGTCTGGCCGTCCCGCTCCGGAACACGGGGCTCCTAGATTCCCTCGCCAAGCAGGTTTCTGACCCTTCGTCTCCCGAGTTCAGGCACTTCCTGACCGAGCAGCAGATCGCGAACGAGTTCCTTCCCATCGCCGCCTTCAACTCTCTCCTCCAATACGTGAAAGGAAGCGGCCTCGACGTCTTGACGACGGGTCTTGACTCGGTCATAGTCGCGGAGGGGACGGCGGCGCAGGTTCAGAACGCCTTCGGCGCGAGCGTGGACGTATACACCAACGGCACGTCGTCCTACTATATCACCTCGGGTCCCGCCACGTTCCAAGGGGCCTACCTGTATGCGTCCAACGCCACGTTCATCTACTCTCTTCCTGCCGATGTCGCTTCGGCTTCGTCTCCTTCGGGCGTCACCTTCACCGAAGGAGGGATGTCCGCCCAAGACCTTCAGGCCGTATACAACGCGACCACTCTCTATTCCAGCGGCTTCAACGGCAGCGGTCAGACGATAGGGATTCTCGACTTCTACGGGTCGCCCACCATAACTAGCGACCTCCATTCTTTTGACCAGATCTTTGGCCTCCCCGACATCACGCCCACCATTACGCCCATCGGTCCGTACGCGCCGAACCTTGGCGTCAGCGTGGGCTGGAGCACGGAAATCTCCTTGGACGTCGAGACCTCGCACGCGATGGCGCCTGGAGCCGCCGTCCAGCTCTACGTAGCCAACGGGGCCTACACCCTCGCCGATGCCCTCGCGGTAATCGTGGGGGACGACACCGTCACCACTCTCAGCCAGAGCTTCGGCACCCCAGAGTGGTACTTCTCCATGTCCTACTACTTCGGCGGCCCGGCATTCGTGGCCCTTGAAGCCCTCATCCCCGACCAGTACTACGCTCTCGGCTCCCTCGAAGGGATTACGTTCTTGGCTTCGACAGGAGACGGAGGGGGCTCGGGCTTCAGTTCGGGGCCGGAGGGGACGCCGGAATACCCGGCGACCTCGCCTTTCGTGACCGCCGTGGGCGGAACGCAGACGTACATCTCCGCGACCCAGGGCGGCGGCAGTACCTTTACGCAGACGGCCTGGTCCAACATAGGATTCGTCCCCAACAGCGTTAACAACGGCGGCGGTGGCGGTGGCGTCAGCATACTCGAGCCCATGCCTTGGTACCAGCAGAGTCAGCAGGTGCCGGCTTTGTTCCCCAACGGCCGGCTCAACCCGGACCTCTCTCTGCAGGCCGGGCTCGACCCAGGGACCTACATAGTGGATTCCGGCTCCGTGACAGCGGAAGGAGGCACCTCCGAATCTGTTCAGCTCCTCTCTGGTCTTCTCACCTTAGTCGCCCAGTCCGCTGGCGGACCCCTCGGGCTCATCAACCCGTTCCTGTACAGCATCGGGGACAACTCGAGCACCTACGCTAGTGCCTTCACGCCGATCACGACGGGATACATTGTCCCATGGACCTCCTCCTACGGCTACAACCTGGCGACCGGATGGGGAGCCCCCAACATCGGGGCGCTGGCCTCCCTCTACGATTCGTATAGCAGCCAGCCGAGCCTCTACATCCTCGTCGCCGCTCTGGACCCATCAAGCGGGCAGCAGTTGGGCGAGGTTACCCCAGGTCAGAACATGACCGTGGTCGCCGAAATCGGAGAGGGTCTCTTCAACGTCGTCTCCGGGAGTTTCACGGCCAGCCTGGTGACCTTGGCCGGAACGTCCTTGGTTACGCCTTTGAGCTTCAACACGACGTCGGGGGTGTGGGAGGGGACCATGACCGAGGGGAACCAGTCAGGATTCGCGTACATCTCCGTCGCTGGGAGCTCGAAGGGCCTATCGGGGACTGGCATCACCACCATCTTCGCCGGCTACCTCGCCTCCTTCATCGACCCCTTCCCTAACGAGCCCTGGAGCACCCTTGTTACCCTTGAGGTGGACGTCGTCTCCACCGACCTGTTGGGCAACAGCGCCCCGACACAGCCGATCCAGATGGAGGTGAACCCATATTCCATAACAACGAACCGCTACACGACGGCCTCCACGGTGACGCTCCAAGGAAACAGCACGACGGGCGTCAATACGGGCTTCCTGTCGGGCACCTATCCGTACGGGCCGCTGGCCTTGGTCCTTCAGGGAAGCTCCTACGCCTACCTTCCGATGGTGAACGGCATCTACCTCCAGTCCAGCTACATCTACACCCAGGTGGCGGCCGAGCCGGGCTCCGTCGCCCCCGGCCAGTCCATCTTCATACAGGCGAACCCGGAGGCGCCAATGAACCTGGCCAGCCTGCCGTCATACGAGACGGGCCTCACCTTGGGGGACGACGTCGCCGTGGGCTCCAACGTGACCGCGACCCTCCTCAACCCGTCTGGCGTGGCCGTGGCCACAGCCTCGCTGGACCTTCAGGCCTGCAACGAAGCGCTACGCATCTGCAACTCCGGCGCGACCAACATCAACGGCTACCTGACCGTCCCGGCCAACGCCCTCCCTGGCCTCTACACCATCATCTTGGAAGCCAGCTATGATTCTGTAACTGTAGAGCAAGCCGTGGGCGAACCGCAACCGCTACTCGGCACCTTCTACAGCCAGGTCCTCGTCTCAGGAGGCGCCATAACCCCGGCGATCTCGTTTTCATCTTCCACCCTCTACGAGGGACAGACGGTGCAGGTCATTGCCAACATCGCATACGCCAACGGCACGGAGGTGGAGTACGGAGAATACACGGCCCTCGTCTACCCCCAGGAGCTGCAGTCCTCCTTCACCGAAATCATGCACTCGGAGTACGCCAACTTCGAGCTAACGCCTCTCCAGTACAGCCCTCAGCTCAACAGGTGGGTGGGCGATCTGACCCTCCCATCCCCCTACGACGCGGCGTCGCTTAACGGCGTCAACGACAACTCCTTCTACTACGCCGGCCCCTACGAGGCCTACATTACGGGCCTCTCCTTCGACGGCACCCCCACGACGTCGCAGCTGTCCGCGCAGCAGAGCTTCTTCGTGGATCCTTACGTCTACACGGCTAACCAGAACCTCTCTTCGGTGCAGCAGACGTTCGGTCTAGCCCTCAGCAACACCATGGACAATTCGTCGGTGCAGCTCTCCGGGGACGTCTTCCTGGACAACAACACTGTCAAGGGAGGAAGCGTCACAATATCCTCGTCTAGCATCGTAGGCACCCTCGTCGCCGTCAACACCGACCTGACTTTGGTGGGAGTCTACGGAGGGAACATAGTAGCTGAGAACAGCGTGATCACCCTCGTTCAGTCGGACATATCCTCCCTATCGCTCGCCAGCTCGCAAGTCTCCCTCAACAGCTCCACGGTGAAGCAGCTCTCTCCGGCGCTACCCTCCATCCAGGTGCAGAGCCCCGCAAGCGGGCAGAACTACGAAGGGACCCTGGGCATCAGCGTCACCGTAGGCGGGCAGCAGCTTTCGTCCGTCTCGTTCTACCTGGACGGCAGCCTGCTCAATAGCTTTTCATCTGGCTCTTCATCCCCCTACGCGTATCAGCTGAACACGACCTCCATCCCCGACGGCGAGCACACCCTGAAGGTGGTCGCAGAGCAGGCCGATGGCATGAGCGCCACCGCCTACGCATACTTCAGCACCGACAACCACCTAGCCGCGGCCAACAGCACCATAGCTTCCCTGAACCAGCAGCTGGGGACGGCCAACAGCAACATTGGCTCCCTGAACCAGCAGCTGGGGACGGCCAACAGCAACATTGGCTCCCTGAACAAGCAGCTGTCGACGGCCAACAGCAACGCTACTGACCTCTCCTACGAGCTCTACGGCGTGGCGGCGTTGGCGGTCATCTCTCTCCTGATAGCGATAATGGCCCTGTCGAGGAAGGAGAAAGCTCCGGTCGCGACGACCCAGCAGCAGTCGACTCCTGGGCAAGGAGATGGCCTGGCCGGGACCGCCGGGCCGCAGAATGAGACGAAATCATAGGGCGAGATGGACTGTTGCCGTAGGGATCATCCCCGCCCGCAGCGAGACCGCCTCCGGGATTCGATAAGTTTTAATGACATCGGCTTTCCCTTGCCTCTGATGTCCGAGGTCCCCCTGTCGAAGCCCGGGATGAGTAAGAGGAGATTCAGGCTCCTCCTCGTCCTGCTTCTGGTCTTGAGCGTCTTGGTCCTCGCCCTGTTCGGGGCGCCGCTCGCTTCTCCATTCGTTATCAATAGGGCCACTTTTTCGCTAAACACGTTCGTGCCCATCACGCCCAACGGAGGCTTCGAGCTGAACGACAACACTTGGGCAATCGTCGGGCCAGGCCCAGGAATTGCGACCGTCGTAACCGGGGGCGCGGCTTCGGGAAGCCGGTCGCTGTACATCCAGGACCCCGGGCAGAGTGTCTACGTGTTCTACAACGATAGCAGCGCCAAGGTCCTTCCTCTTCTGATAAACTCCTCCCTCGCGTTCGGCTTTGACCTGTTGTACAAGGGCAGCGCCACCTCTCCGGGTGCAGGCTCCGTGTGGATTAGCCTCTTCCTGTGGTACCCCACTACGAACGCCACCTTCCCGCTGACGATGGTGCTGGGCAACTATTCCCTGTACACAGACTCCACCTACGACAACGTCAGCGCTTCCGCGGGGATCATAATGCTGCGAGGCGTCAGGGAGATGGGCTCCTGGACCACTTACGAACTACAGCTGGGGACCCCCAGGGTCGAGAGCCTGATCGAGGCGTACCTCATGGCCAACTCGGGCACCCTCTACACTCCGGGTGAAGACGTTTACGTCGTGGGGTTCAGGATCGCCGTCGACGACGCCGCCGCGTACTTGGACAACTTGGCCCTTTACAACGTGGTGCCTTCGAATTTCACCGTCTCGCTAAGCAAGTCCACCCTGCTTCCGTCCAACCTCCTCGGGCTCTCGACGACCCTGAACGGTTACGCGGAGAACGCCACCGTTTCCTATGGCGCCACGTCCGATACCATCAGCTTCGTATCGGACCTCCCGCTGGCCTACAACGCGACCTACGAAGCGGTTGTGCGGACGGGCTGGGGCACCGCCGTCTCCTTCATCACGATGACCGATACGACGCTCCCCTCCTGGATATAGCTCGGCACAGCCTTTGACCGACAAATCAACTGTTTTTGCTCTGTGGACGCTAAATACGCACAGCTGAAACTAAGCCCATCGAGGCGAAGAGATCGTGGGAAGGACTACAATTCTGTTCGGTTTCTGGATTCTGGGATATGCCATCGGATTCCTTGGGTACCTGCTCATGGAGAAGACCAACATCTTCCAGGGGATAATGAATGCTCTCTATACGCTATTCGGCGACAAGCAGTTGGCCAACGCGGCCATAGTGGGCCTGGCGACGTCCCTGATATCCCTGGCCATCCTCATCGCGTGGAGCTATACGCAGAAGAGCTAGACGAGGCCCTGAACCAGAAGGGCTCCGAAGGCCAGAAGGTAGCCCACGGCTAGGTAGCCGGCGAAGGGCACCCCGTAAGATGTCTTCACGGTCGCATTTTTGCCAACGTAACCCTCTAGAGAGTCCCAGGCCTTCTCGGGGGAGGCGTCCAGCTCTACCGTCCGACCATCGCAGGTCACCTCCAGGGGGATCCAGACGTTCTGCTTGATCGCCTCCTCGACGGGCATGGTCTTCTCGATTTTCAGCGAGCCATGCCTCACCAGGAGGTAGCAGATGTGGGCGATGGCGACGAGCGCCCCGGCCAGCATCTGGGGGAGGGGGGAGAAGGTCGAGGTCCCCACCGCCATGGCGATGATGGTGAGGCCATCGGCCTGGCCGAAGATGCCGAAAATGATGGAGAGCGCTCCTAAGGCCCCGAAAATACCCACCTTCGCCAAAGAGAAAACCCACACATCTGGCCTCTCCCACAGCATGACGACGCCGGCCACTATGGCGGGGATCCAGACGTAGTCGGAGACCATCCTCTCCCTGAAGTCCTGATAAGCGACCAGCGCGAACGTGATGGAAGCCAGGATCTCCGCGTACAACTTCGTTCCCTTCTCCGACTTGTAACAGGGAATCCCGACCTGTAGATAAGGATGCTCGGCAAGGGCCCGCGGCCAGGTCAGGGTGCCGCTCGGTGGCGTCATAGAGTTGCAAAATAGGTCGCAAAATAGAAGAATAGGGCGTGCAAGAAAGCAAAATAGGCAAAATAAGATCGCAAAATAGAACTAGGCCGGCATCGCCGCCTTGCCCCATTCCTGCACGATATATTCAAGCTAATGACGGAGAGAAGAATCATCCTGGCAATCGTCGCGCCACCAACCGACGTTCAACAAGACTCTGACATGGCCGCCTCGGCTCTATTTTGCCGGCGCCGCGGGGTCCGAGCCAGCAAGGACCAATCGACGATATTCATTACTCTTTCCTTAGCAGTAAACATCCAAATGCATGACGTCTGAGGAGAGGGACGGGATTGGATGCCGACCAACGTGCGGATGGACCCTTATAGGTTGGCCCAAAAGCTGATTGAGGTCGAGGCTTCCGGGCCGGACCACAGCGTCCAAGCCATGGTTAACACCGCTTTCGACAGTCACTGGAACGCCCTCGTTGATAGATACGTCAAGACGGAGAAAGCGAGAAGGATAATGGAGGAACACAAGAAATCGTTGACCACCGCCGAGAGGGAGTTTAGGGGAAGTCTCGGCATGAAAACGACAGCTTGAGCTTGTCGGCATTCATGGCGAAATCTCGTAATCCCACGAAAGGTTGGGACCCGGCCAACTATTACCTTCAGGTGAGCAGCGCACTCGGCCTTCTCTGAGAGACACGAGAACCTCCGCTTGCACCACTTCGAACTGTTTATCGTGTCGTGTGATCGAACCAGAGCTTACTTGATGCGCTGCCCTTCGTAGATCGCCTTGACCCTCTCCAACGTATCGGCTTGGTCGGGCGACTTGTCCAGCCGGATGTTCTTTATCCTCGGAAACCGCAGGGCGAACCCGCTGTCGTGCCTGTCGCTCATCTGGATCGAATCGAAGGTCACCTCGAGGACAACCTCTGGCTTCACGATGCATCTGTGGCCCTCCCACCTTACGGCCAGCTCCTTCATCTTCCCAGTCATGAACCCGATCTCTTCGTCAGTCAGGCCCGAGTACGCCTTCCCTATCACCCGCAGTTCGCCCCCGTCCCAGACGGCGAATGTGTAGTCCGACAGCAGGCCGGCCCTCTTGCCGTTCCCCCACTCCGCCGCGACTACGACGGCATCGAGCGTGTCCAGCTCCTCCTTGAGCTTCACCCAAAGACCACCCCGCCTCCCCGGCGTGTACGGAGACAAAGGGTCCTTCGCCATCAGGCCTTCGTAACCGTTTCTTCGGCTTTCCCTGAAAAGGCTCTGCAGCTCATCGGCGGTGGTCGCCCTGCTCTGGGGGGCGATCCTCACTCGTCCTGAAAGGCCTAGCCCCTGAAGGGCTTCGCGCCTCCTTTCCAGGCTCTCGTTCAGAAGGGACCTGCCGTCCAGGTAAAGGAGGTCGAAGACGAAGTAGAATATCGGGGTCCGCTCCCGCTCCCCAGGGGTGATGTCCTTCCGATGCAACCGCGTCTGCATCCTGACGAACGGTATCGGCTTCTCCCCGTCGAAGCCCAGCGCCTCCCCGTCGAGGATGGCTTCGTGATCCATGCCTGTCAGGGAGTCCCTTATTTCGGGCATGGTGGAGGTGACGTCCTCCATCCGCCGAGAGAAGAGCCTGACCTCGGCACCGACGTGCGCCTGCAGCCTTACTCCGTCATACTTCATCTCGGCGCAGACCTCCTTCCCGAAGTGGTCCGCGATCTCCTTGGCGCTGGCCTTCGGCTCCGCCAGCATGAAGGCCACCGGACGGAAGAGCATCGGGCGGGCGTCCTCCATCCTACCGCTGGATAGGAGGTCGGCCACCTCGCCGATGTCGCCGGTGACCAGGAGGGCGTTGTGGACCAAGTCCGCATCTGCCCCGAACGCTCTGGCGAGCGACTCCTCCACGAGTCCCCCTGTCGCCCCCACCCGGAGCTCGTTGGTTATGACCCTGATCAGGTACTTGGCTTCGAGGGGCTCCGCGTCCATCAAGAGCCCCACGAGTATTCTCTTCTTGTTCAGGGAGCTGCCGCTCCCCTTTGATGCCGCCATGTCTTCGAAGGCCCGTGCCACCCTGGACACCGTGAGCGCCTCATGGGCCAGCGACGAAGCCCTCCCGCCCTTCGCGTAGATCTCCTCCGCGACGCTCCCCAGGTCGCCGTGCCTGAGGTATCCCTGCGAGAGGTCTCCGCTGCTGGCGCTCACGGCGTCCCCAAGCGCGTCGAGGACGACCCTCCAGCCGACGCCGATGTCCCCCTGAGGCACCTCTTTGCCCACCAGGAAGCGCGCCACCGACCCCAGAGATGGCCTGGAGAGCGTCCTGAAGTATTCTCCGAGGACTTCGACCTTGGCGATTTTGCTGGAGGTTCCCCTGACCCTCTCCAATGCGTCGGAAAAGGCCCTGAAGGAGTCGGGGTCTGCAGCTTCCAAGCCCGGTCTATAATCCCTTCGTCATGAGCAGGGCGTCCTCGCCGTCTCTGTAGTAGGTGTGGAGCCTCTGCGCCGTGGAGTAGCCCAGCTTATCGTACATGGCGATGGCTGGCGTATTGCCCACCCTGACCTCCAGAAAGGCCTCCTTGCAGCCCTTGGCGACCATGGCCCTGTGGCCTTCCTCCATCAGCGCCCACCCCAGCCCCTTCCTCTGGTGCTCCTGGAGCACCGCGATGGATACCACGTGCGCCTTCTTGGTCAGGCTAAAACCTCTGATGTTCGAAAAGCCGAACTCAACCCTGTTCATCATGTAACCCACAATGTTCCCGTCCTTCTCCGCCACTAGGAACCCTTCGGGGAACCCCCCCAGGACGTCATAGTAGAAGACGTCGGAGTAGTGCTCCGGGAGGGTCTTCTCGTTGACAAGGATCACGCCCGGTATCTCCTCCCCCGAACATCTCCGGACAGTGTAGTCGCCGACCCTGCGGATTATCTCGTTCAACAAGGCGCCGAGCCTTCGACCCACCTGTCTGTGACACTAACCTTTAAAGCTTAATCGGGTCGAGGGAGGAAATGAGTCCCTTTCGCATGGCGACGTCCGAAGTCTCTGAGGTCGAGCGCTACGTCAGAGAGAAGTTCAACGTCAAGGAGGTCTACTATAAAGGGTCCGACGCCTTGGAGTTCTCCATCGCGGAAGGGGACGCCTACAAGGAGAAGTTCGAAGACCTGGTCCGCTTCCTGAGGCCCAAGGGCCTCCTCCCGGCCCTGCGGTCCACCGACGGCGGCCTCGCCTTGTACATCGAGTCCACCCGCGGTCGTCTGAAACGCAAGATGTTCTTGCCCGTCATATTCTTCGTCGCGACCATATTGACGGTAACCGTCGACGGGTGGATCAGGGCCTACTCCCTCACCGGCTCCTTCTCCAGCTCGAGGGTCCTCCTGGACACGGCCCTCTACGCTATCTTCATCATGGCCTTCCTCGGGTCGAGGGCAGCGGTCCACTACATGACTTGCAGGCGCGACGGCCGGCCCTTGCCGACGCCATACTTCGTCCCAGGGTTCCCGACGGTCATGCCCACCTTCGGGGCGGTCTACGTTCCAGCCGAGCCTGCCGTCAACCGTGACTCGCAGTTCGAGCTGGAGCCCCTGGCCACCGTTGCAGGCCTCGCGGTCGCGGCCTTGGCTTTGGGCGTCGGCCTCCTGGACACGCAGGTGTTGACCCAACAGGCGGCAGCGGGCATCTTCGGCGCCAACTTGACGCTCGTCCCCCTCCAAGTGCCCGCCGGGATCCAGCTTTTGATCGGGAGCTACCTCCATCCGGCCTCCCAGAGCGTGGTGGTCCTCTCCCCGCTGGTTTACGCTAGTTGGATATGCTTCATGATCAGCTTCGTGAGCATCATTCCCAGCCGGCAGCTGGACGGAGGTAACACCGCCTCCGCCGTGCTCAGCGCCAGGAACCTTACGATAGCCGTCTTGGTCACCCTGTTCGTGGTGGTCTTCGTAGACCTCTGGATGGCCTTCTTCCTCTTCTTCGTCTCATGGAGCACGCGCACCCTCCAGCCTTTGGACTCCGTTTCGCGGACCTCTAGGAGGAACGTATATCTTTACGTAGCGCTCCTCTGCGTAGCCGCCGTCGTGTACCTAGTGCTCCTCTACCCGCCCCTTCCTACGACCTACTGAGCGGGCCGGACGGAGGTTAGCGCGCCGTCCTTCACCATGGTGGCCTTGAGCTTCCAACCGTGGCGCGACTCGATGTCTTCGAAGGCATTCTTGGCGGACGCCGAAGCGAGGAGGCCCAGCCTCTTCTCCACCAGCGTCAGCGGGAGGGTCGATATGACATGGAGCTTCATGTTGGCCTTCAACCACTTCAGCATGACAATGTCCTCGTAGCCGTCGACGTGCATTAGGCTCTCCGGCCTGACGCCCAGGTCGCAGAGCGACCTGAGGGCGGGGCTTCCCAAGCCCTCTCCAGCTTCGGCGACCAGCATGACCTCGGCATCATCGCCCACCGCTTCGGCCTGATTGCAGAGCGCCAGCAACGAAGCATGGAGGGTCGAATCGGCCTCTCCGCCGCCCGGCGAGACCACCAGGAGCCTGCTCTTCGCCGCCGGGATGACCCTCGTGTCCTTGAGGAGCTGCGCCGATTTCGAATGCACCTCGGCATGAGGCCCCACGTTGATCGCCGCCAGGCCGTGCCTGGAACGGACGTATTCAAGACAGAATGGGTCACCCAGCTCCTCTGCTAGCCGCCCGGCGAACCAGCCCGGGTCCGTTTCGGTGGCCGGGGCGGGCTCCCCCTTCCACCTCCTAACCGCCTCTGCGCCCAGGCCCAAGGCCTCGGCCAGGACGGCCGCCGAGCCTCGGATCCCGTAGACCGGGTCGAGGGAGGCTTCGGATATGATCAGCGAATCCTCCTTCCTCATATTGGAAAGCGACCGGACGAGGACGCCGTCCACGACGCCCAGCTCCACGGTGGGCCCCTCTTCGGACACGGCATACCCATAGCGGGCCAGCCTCTTCCGGGCCGACGGTGCCCACCTCCCCCCTCCATGCACAGAAATCTCCTTCGGGGCCGCCCCCCAGAGCGCAGTGAGCCTGTTCAGCATGTCGAGGGCCATGTTGGAGCCATCCAGCACCACGAACTCCTTCCTGGGCAGCTTCTTGAGGGCATCTTGGAGCGACTCCTCCGCCATCCCTTGGGCGGGCGCCTCAAGGACCTCCCCCAGAATCTCGGCCTTGGCGTTTATCACGACTTCGACCTGACCATACGGCAGCCAAATCTCCGGCACCTATGGTCGCCGCCGTGTCTTCCGCAACGCGAAAGCTCTCCTTCCCCATGCTCCTTGCTTCAAAGCTTTAAGGATGTGTCATGTAGGGGGCATCGGATTGCCCCTAGGCCTTTCGACCCTCTTCCTCGTGACGCAGAAGAAAGGGTTCGAGTCCGTCGCCTCCCTGCTCTCCGAGCCCATAGCCGACCGAGCAGGGTATTTCGAGATCGTCGACAACGGCTCTCTCCGGCTCACCGATGCCTCGACCAAGATGCTCACCGAGTTCGCCCAGGCCGGCTTCAGGTTCACCGTGCACTCCCCCTACGAGAACATCAACGTCGCCTCCTCGGACCCCGCGAAGCGCCGCCTCTCCATCGACGCCGTGAAGGGCTCCCTCGAGCGTTCCTCCAAGTTCGACGCCCTTAACGTCGCTGTCCATCCCGGGGCCGCCGACACCGGAACCGAACCGGAGGCGGCCTTCGAAACCAACTGCGATTCCCTGATGGAGTTGTGGGACTACAGCCGCTCACTGGGACAGCACATGGCGGTCGAGAACGACATAGCCCATGGGAAGGGAATCCTGGTCCGTCCCGACGACTTCAAGAGGTTCTTCTCTCTGGCGGGATCCAAGCTCCCAATCCTCCTCGACGTGGGCCACGCGAACATCTCGAACAGCCTGAAGGAGTTCGTCCGCGACATGTCGTCGGACTTCGCCGAGCTCCATCTCCATGACAACGACGGCGGCTGGGACCAACACCTGGCCATCGGGAAGGGGACGGCGGACTTCGGGGCGCTGAAGAGCCTCTTCCTCAACACCTCCCTCCTGTTCACCGTGGAGAGCGTCCACGACCCCTATGAGTCCTTCGACAGGCTGTCGAACCTGCGTCGCGAAGCCCTAATGATATAAGAGGAGCCAATGGAGTACTTCCAGCAGATTATTATATCGCGTACATTCTTGTTACGTTCGAATGTCAACGAAGGAGAAGCTGAGCGAAGAGATATGGGACCGGCTGGGCTACGTGGTCGACCCCGAGGTCGGCGTTCCCATCGTGGAGCTCAACGTCGTCGAGAAGGTGGAAGTGGCGGACGACTACAGCGTCTACATCCAGCTGAAGATGACGACGCCCGTCTGCCCGGCCATCCTGGCCTATCAGCTGGCAGCCGACGTGAAGAGCGCGGCGCAGGGGGTGGACGGAGTGAAGAAGGTGACCGTCAACGTCAGGGAGCACTACATGGCCGACGTGATAAACCAGAACATCAACAACCCGAACCCCGACCAGCCGCTGCAGCTCTGATCGGTCTCAGTAGGACTTGTCCAGAAGGAGCTTGAACCGTTTCAGAAGGCGATTCGCCCTGAACTCCGTTTCAGGCGCCAGCGTAGATGCCTTGGCCTTCCCTCTATAGTAGACAAGGAGCTCGCTGTCTTCGTCATCGAGTCGGCAGAGGAAGACGCTGTTCCGCAGAGCGTACCCCACCTTCCTTCCGTCGGCCTCCCGAACCTCATGTACGATTCCCGCTTCGATCAGGACCGAGAGGTGCTTCAGGACGCCCTGGTTGGAGATGTGAAGGGCTTCGGCTAGGTCGGAGACGCTCTTTTCCCCGTCGGACAGCGCTTCCAGGAGCTTCCAGCGGCTGGATGAACCCATGATGTCGATGGTTTCCATTCCTTCTCATGGTTAGGGGTAAAGGTTTAAATAAACCTTTAGTTACAACCTATGGTTGATAACCAGGAGTTAGGATGGTGGCAATAGATATGGATGGAAAGGAGTACCGCGGTCTCTTCGACGATATGGACGATCTCATGGATGAGATCGAGAAGCAGATGGAGGGGATGATCAGGCAGTTCAAGAGCAACGGGCTACCGCTGAACCGCTACATAACGAGAGGGTTCACGGTGGAGTTCGGGCCTGAAGGGGAGCCCTTCTTCCGGACCTTCGGCGACTCCATGGCCACCGGCGGCTCCAGGGAGCCTCTCATCGAGCAGTACGTGGACAAGGACTCCTTGAGAGTCGTCTGCGAAGTCCCCGGCGTCGACAAGGAGGAGATCAGGCTCCAGGCGACGGAGGACAGCATGGACGTGTCCGCCGAGACCCCTGCCAGGACCTACCACGCCAACTTCAGCCTCAAGGAGGCCGTCGACCCCCAGTCCTCCGTAGCGACGTACAACAATGGTATACTCGAAGTGCGATTCAAATTGAGAAGCAATACTAATAAGGGCTACAGGGAGATTCAGATTCAGTAGTCGGTCAGTGAACCTAGTTTGAGCGCAGATTCAGTCAACCTGAAGGTATTGGAGGCCTATACGCGGGACGTGGGTAGGGGCGTATCTAGGATAGATTACGATGTCATGGATTCCCTCGCCGCGTCGACCGGCGATGTGGTCGAGATCAAGGGGAAGAGGAGGACCGTCGCCAAGTGCCTTCCGCTCTACCCGTCCGACGAGGGAAGGGGCATCATCAGGGTAGACGGCCTCACCAGGAACAACTCCGGGGTGGCCATAGGCGATACGGTCTCGGTCAAGAAGATCAAGGCGATGCCCGCCGAGAAGGTGGTCGTGGCACCGCTGGAGAACATACCGCCTATCGACGAGCGGTACATAACCGATGCCCTTGAGGGGGTCCCGGTCACTAGAGGGGACAACATCATGGTCCCCTACTTCGGTGGCAGGCTCACTTTCCAGGTGGTCGGCATCACCCCCGTTTCCGACGCAGTCGTCATCAGCCAGAGGACCGTCTTCCAGCTGTCTGAAAGAGGGGAGCTCCTCCGGGGCGTCCCCCAGGTGGCCTACGAAGACATAGGCGGGCTCAAGGACGAAATCCAGAAGATTCGGGAGATGGTCGAGCTTCCGCTCAGGCATCCCGAGCTTTTCGAGCGCCTGGGCATCGAGGCGCCCAAGGGAGTTCTGCTCTACGGGCCGCCAGGCACGGGCAAGACGCTTCTCGCGAAGGCCGTCGCCAACGAGACGAACGCCCACTTCATCTCCATCAGCGGCCCCGAGATAATGAGCAAGTTCTACGGCGAGTCGGAGGCCAGGCTCAGGGAGATATTCAAGGAGGCCAAGGAGAAGTCTCCCTCCATCATATTCATCGACGAAATCGACTCCATCGCCCCCAAGAGGGAGGAGGTCACCGGCGAGGTCGAGCGCAGGGTTGTCTCCCAGCTGCTTTCGCTAATGGACGGCCTGGAAGGTAGAGGGAAAGTGGTCGTCATCGCGGCCACCAACCGTCCCAACGCGATCGACCCTGCCCTCAGGAGGCCAGGGAGGTTCGACAGGGAGGTCGAGATCAAGGTCCCCGACAAGAGGGGAAGGCTAGAGATCCTTCAGATTCACACGCGCCACATGCCTCTCGTCAGCGACGTCGACGTGGAGAAGCTGGCGGCCGTCACCCACGGCTACGTGGGGGCCGATCTGGAGTACCTGTGCAAGGAGGGCGCCATGAAGAGCCTGAGGCGCCACCTCCCCGATATCAAGCTCGAAGAGGAGAAGATACCCCCCGAGACGCTGAACAAGCTCACCGTCTGCATGAAGGACTTCGAGGACGCGCTCAAGGACATCACCCCCTCGGCCATGAGAGAGGTCTACCTCGAAACGCCGGAGGTCAAGTGGGCCGAGATCGGAGGGCTGGAGAGCACCAAGAGGGAGCTCCAGGAGGCCGTAGAGTGGCCCATGAAGTACCCCGACGCATACCAGCACATGGGCTACAACATACCCAAGGGCATACTCCTGTACGGACCGTCCGGCGCCGGCAAGACCATGCTAGCGAAGGCGGTGGCCACCGAAAGCGAAGCCAACTTCATCAGCGTCAGGGGCCCCGAGCTCCTGAGCAAGTGGGTCGGCGAATCCGAAAGGGCCGTCAGGGAGGTGTTCAGGAGGGCGCGGCAGGCGTCTCCCTGCATCATCTTCTTCGACGAGGTCGACGCCCTGGCTCCCACGAGGGGCATGGGCGGAGAGAGCATGGTGACCGAAAGGGTCGTGAGCCAGCTGCTCACGGAGCTGGACGGCATCCAGGCGCTTTCGGGAGTCGTGGTGCTCGCCGCCACCAACAGGATCGACATGGTGGACCCATCCCTGCTTCGCGCGGGACGCTTCGACAAGCTCATCTACGTAGGGATGCCCGACCGGGCGGCTCGCCTATCCATACTCAAGATTCACTCCACCGGGAAGCCGCTGGCGGCCGACGTGAACTTCGAGTCCCTGGTCGAGCTCACAGACGGGCTGAGCGGCGCCGACCTGGCCTCCGTGATAAACACGGCGGTCTCGCTGGTGCTGCAGGAGTTCGTCTCCAAGTACCCGGAGCCCGAGGACACGAAGAAACATGTCAGCGAGGCCGTGCTCACGCAGAAGATGCTCGAGGACGCCATAAAGAAGGTCCGGGCGTCGAGGGAAGGCAAGCCGCTGGAGAAGGCGCCGGTTCCGTACTACCGCTAGGCGCCTCCCCACCCTTTTTATCTCACGTTTTTCCATCCTTCTGTCCGTATTGGATAATGTGATCGGAAGGGGGACCTGGCTCGACAAGCTGGCCTACGACATCATCGAGCGAGAGAGGTCCATGGGGCGCAGGACCGACCTGGTGAGGGTGGAGTCGGGGCTGGGCGCCAGCGGGATACCGCACGTGGGCTCCCTGGGCGATGCCCTGAGGGGCTACGGGGCGAAGCTGGCCCTCGAAGACCAGGGGGTCAAGAGCGAGCTCATAGCGTTCACCGACGACATGGACGGCCTCAGGAAGGTCCCCGCGGGCCTCGGCAGGGACCTGGAGCAGTACATCGCCATGCCCGTCTCGAGGATACCCGACCCTTTCGGATGTCACTCGGCGTACGGCGATCACATGGGCAGCCTGCTCAGGGACGCCTTGGACAGGGTGGGCGCTTCCTACCGCTTCGAGAGCGGAGCGGACGCCTACAGGAGGAACGCCCTGGGAAAGCAGGCCGAGAAGATCCTGTCGGCCAGCGAGGAGATCGGCCAGAGGATACGCGAGCTCACCGGCCAGGAGAAATACGAAGACACCTTGCCCTACTTCCCCATCTGCGCCAACTGCGGTAAGATGTACACCACGAAGGCCCTAAGCTGGGACCCCAAGGCCTCCTCCGTCCACTACCGGTGCGAAGGGACGGAGCTCAGGGAGCGCAGGGTCGAAGGCTGCGGCCACGAGGGAGACGTCAAGCTCGCCGACGGCGAGGGGAAGCTCTCTTGGAAGGTGGAATTCGCCGCTCGCTGGGCCGCCCTAGACATACGCTTCGAGGCCTACGGCAAGGACATCTCCGACTCCGTGAAGGTGAACGACTGGGTGGCCGAGAACGTCCTCTCCTTCCACCCTCCTTTCCATGTGCAGTACGAGATGTTCCTCGACAAGTCTGGCAGGAAGATCTCCAAGTCGGCCGGCAACGTCTTCACCCCCCAGATGTGGTTCCGCTACGGCTCCACGAAGAGCCTCGTCCTGCTGATGTACAAGCGCATAGCAGGCACCAGGAACGTTTCCGCCGTCGACATCCCGAAGTACATGGACGAGTACGACCACCTGGAGGATCTCTACTTCGGCAAGGCCAATGGCGAATCGGACGACAGGGCCGTCCGGCTGAAGGGCCTCTATGAGTACACGAACTTCCTGCGCCCACCGAAGGTCCCCTCCGTGCACGTCCCCTATCGGCTGCTCGCCGAGATAGCGTCCTCTGCGCCCGCCGAGGACGTTGTTGGCTACTGCATTCGACGCCTCCAGTCCTACAGGATGATCGCGGAGCCCCCGGCCGAGCTGCGGGAAAGGATCCAGATGGCCAGGAACTGGTCCACCGAAGTGATGGGCGAGCCTCCCGCGGTGGAGGTGACTGCCGCTGAGAGGAAGGTCGTCGAGGAATTCATCGGTTTGCTGAAGGACACGAAAGAGGCGGAGAAGATTCAGTACGCGATATTCGAGACGGCCAAGCGCAACGGCGTGGCGCCGGGAGACTTCTTCAAGCTCCTATACCGCCTTCTCCTGGGAAGCGAAAAGGGTCCCCGCCTGGGCCCCTACATCGCCGACACTGGGGTCGAGAGGACGAGATCCTCTCTAGAGAAGGCTATGAAATAAAACTGAAACTGCGATGCTTGCTTCTAGCCGAAGGACCTGTCACCAGCGTCCCCCAAGCCTGGCACTATGTAGGCGTGCGTGTTCAATTCGTGGTCGATGGCCACCGTGTAGAGCTCCGCTTCTGGGTACTTCTTCGTCACCTGATCTATTCCGTAGTCGCAGGAGATGACGGACGCGAGGATGAGCCTCTTCGGTTTCCCGATCTTGTATATCTCCGCTATGGTCGTGAGCAGGGTTCCACCCGTAGCGAGCATGGGGTCGGCTACGATGACCGTGTCATCGCCGTTGAACTTCGGTATCTTGACGAAGAACTTGACCGGCTTCACGTTCTCGATCCCCTCCTTCTCTTCGACCCTCTGCACCGCGAGCACGCCCAGCCTGGCGTACGGGAAGGACTTCAGCATCCCTTCCACGAGCGCAGTGGCCGCCCTCAGCACGTTGATGATGACAATATGTTCCATGTCGGGGACGACGACGCCCTTTGCCTTGACGTTGAGCGGCGTCTCCACTGAGACCTCCTTGGTAGGAAAAGAGGAGATGATCTCCACAGCCGTAAGGCGACCGAGCTTGACGAGACCCTTCCTGAAGGGTATCTGCGGCGTATTCTTGTTCCTGAGCTCCGTGAGAATGGCCTGTGCCAGCGGATGGTTGATGACATGTACGTTCTTGCGTGCGGCAGACATCACCAGGTTCGGAATTTGGCTTTATTTAAAAGTGGCGTCCGGACCCGTCCCGGCCCTTGGCGGACGCACGTCCTCTCTTTTCTACGCCCGAGGACTGGGAATCGAGCTCCTTGTACATCTCCCAGCCCCTCTTCCAGCCCAGCTCGGAGTAGAGCTTCCGGCCCATCTTCGACGCGTGGAGGGTGATCGTGTAGTAGCCATTCTCCCTCGACCAATCCTCCGCACTCTTTACGATGGAGGTGGCGAGGCCTTTCCCCCTGAACCCCGGATCGGTATACATCGAGAGCAGGTAAGGCCCAAGCCCTCCCTTGTCGCGAAGCCTCGGCTGCCGTTCGCGCAGCCACACGCCGCCGCCGGCGACTATCCTCCCCTTCTTGCCTTCGGCCAGGAAGAACACCAGATGATCGTCCTTCATCATCTTCCTCACCCATATGCGGTATGTCCTGTCCCCGATGGCGTGCTCCTCCTCCGTGCGCGGCTCCATCTCCTCGAACATCAGGTGCCTTTGCTTGACCAGGACGTCGAGGTCGTCGAGGGTCGCCTTCCGAACGATGAAGCTGGACATGACCGCACCATCATCCGCGAATCAGACCCAGCTGGCCCTCCCGTTCACCCGGGCCTCGCCATCGGGGTCTGAAGGAAGGCCTTGACTGAAACCTTGGACCCGTCCTTCAGGCCAAGGGCGTCCCTGAGGTTCTTCGGCGCTATGAGCTCCAGCACGGAGACGTCGTAATGGGTCCTGTCGATGGCAAGGATTGCGCCCCTTTCATCCTCGATCAGAGCGGGGAAGACGCGGAGAGCCCCAAACGAGCGGGTCCCGTCGGTGAAACCATCAATCAGTATCCCCGTCCTGCTCCTAAGCTGCTCCACCTGCACCCTGTCCGTGCGGGTGTCCAGCCTCAGGTTGAGGGTCCCAGGGAAGGGCTCGAAGCCCAGCTTCTCCTTGAACTGCTTGGCGTAGCCTGACATGCTGACGTAGTAGGCACCTTCGCCCAGCCCCGTGAAGAGCTCGCCGCTGAACTCGAAGATGTCGGGCGCCTCTTCGAGGACGCTTCGGAGCGTTAGGTAGTAGGACGTCAAGTCGTTGACGGCCTTGTCCGTGAGCTTTATGTTGAACCGCCTCCCCTCCCTCTCCCTCTCGATGTATCCCTGTCTCTCGAGCTCCAGGATGTGCTGGGAGACCGCCTGCTGCGACTTGCCCAGCTGCCCGGCGAGCCCTTCGGTGGTCAGCGGGATGAAGCGGCTCTTCGCCCCGAGGAGGAGCAGCTCCACGAGGGTCGGGAAGTAGGGTGAGCGTGCATATTTCCTTGCTTGGACCATTTCCTCCGTCCTCTCCCCCTATCGAGGCAACATCTACTACTTAAGTGGTTGTTACAACCAAGACCTAAATACCAGGAGGATGGTAGTTACCAACAACTTGCAGAGCCTTCGGAGCAAGAACCAGGTCATCGTAGGCGGCGCGGTGTTCGGCGCGCTGGCGGTGATCCTCACCTTCATTTCGCAGTGGCTGGTCCTCAGCTTCCCGTTAGTGCCCTACCTCCAGTTCGATCTCGGAGAGATAGCCATCCTGCTCGCCTTCTTCATCTTCGGCCCGGCCCCGGCCCTAACGGCCTCCGTCGTCGAATTCATCACGCTCATGCTGATCGGGGCGAACGTGCCCGTCGGCCCGGTGCTCAAGCTCGTCGCGATAGTTTCTTCCCTGGCTGGCATCTGGCTGGGAATGGCGCTGGCTTCGAGGAGTAGGCACGCGACGGTCGGCAGGGCCGCCGGCTTTGGGACCACCCTGGGGCTAATCAGCCGCGCCATATTGATGACCCTGGCTAACTACGTGGTCATCATCCTGATTTACACCGTCCCCGGCATCGTCGCCTTTGTTTCGGCGTCCTTTGCGTTGATTGGGGTGACTCTCACCGACAGCAACGCCCTCGCGCTGGTGCTCGGCTTCACCGCGATCTTCAACGTCCTCCAACTCCTGTTCGTGGCGTGTGTCTCCTACGCCATCCTCTCTATGCCTCAGGTCAGGAATGCCGGGGCCGCCAGGAGAACCTTATGGGTGGCTTCTTACATAAAGAGCCGGGAATAGCATCCTCGGAACCGCAGCCTCCCCCACGTCCTAGTCGGCTAGCGAAGAGCCTACATAATTTGGACTTTGCCATCGACGATGTCTATCTTGAGGAGCGTCTTCACGTGGACGCCAGTCTCCTTCTCGATGACCTCGACCCCGTGGAGCCCTTCTCTCTCAATCACCACGGCGGCGTCGTGGACGACGGCCCCCAGCCCCTGCAGGGCTTTGATGATCGGGAGGAGCGTCCCGCCCGTCGCGATGATGGAGTCCACCAGCACCACCCTGTCGCCCGGACTGACGCCGTTGATGTACATGACGGACTCGTCGTAGCCGGTCTTCTTGGGCACCGCCACTTCGCCGGGAAGAAAATAAGAACGCTTCCTGATCATAAGCATGGGGATACCCGTCACCATGCTCAGGGCAGTCGCTATATGGAAGCCCATGGCCTCGGGTGCCATTATCTTGCCTGCCCCTTTCAGGTTGAGGATCCTCGCCATCTCGTAGCCGCAGCCCCAGAGGGCTTGGCTGGGTATCTCCGGCACGCCCGAGCTAAGGGGGTTGACGATATAGTCGTAGACCCTGTCGGCCTGTCTCAATTGCACGATGGAGGCCTTGAGGAGGTCCTCCTTCACGGTTCCGAGCCAATCCATATTTTGGAGGCGCCAAACCACGTTTAAATATGTGTCGAGCTGGTTTTCTTCTATGAAGTCGACCCGGGGCGGGATCCTTGTACTCGATTTTGGCGGGCAGTATGCGCATCTAATAGTGCGGAGGGTCAGGGAGCTCGAGGTGCCCTGCCAGCTGGTCCCGTTTTCGGTCCCCACCAGCTACGTCAGGGAGAGCGAGGCGAGGGGGCTTATCTTCTCGGGCGGCCCCTCCAGCGTGTACGTGAAGGGCGCGCCCAAGCCGTCGCCCGACGTCCTCAGCCTAGGCCTACCGATACTGGGTATCTGCTACGGGCACCAGCTCATCGCCCACCTATTCGGGGGGGTCGTGAAGCCCGCCACGAAGAGCGAATATGGCGAGTCCACCCTCAAGGTGCGCGCCGGTTCGTCTCTCCTCCAGAGGGTCCCTGCGCGGAGCCGCATTTGGGCCAGTCACGGGGACCAGGTGACCAAGATGCCGAAGGGCTTCCAGGTGACGGCCACCTCCGACAACTCCCTCTTCGCAGCCATCGAGGACCGGCGACGCAGGGTCTTCGGCCTCCAGTTTCACCCCGAGGTCACCCAGACCGAGTACGGGACGGACATCCTGGCGGCGTTCGTCTACGACGTATGCGGCTGCAGGAAGACTTGGAGGCTGGAGGACTTCGTGGGTTCCGAGATAGAGGCGGTCAGGAAGGCGGTGGGCCCCGAAAGGGTGCTCTGCGCGGTCAGCGGGGGGGTCGATTCGTCCACCCTGGCCCTGATGGTCTCCAAGGCCGTGGGGGAGAACCTCGCCTGCCTGTTCGTAGACCATGGCCTGTTGAGGAAGGGCGAGAGTGAGGAGGTCCTCCACACCCTGCGCGACCTCCTCGGCCTGAAGGTCGTCCGCATCGAAGCATCCAAACGCTTCCTTGCCGCTCTGAAGGGAGTTACCGGGCCCGAGGAGAAGAGGCTCATCGTGGGGGCCGAATTCGCTAGGGTCTTCGAGGACTTCAACAGGGAAGAGG
The DNA here is from genome assembly GCA_049509455.1 of Conexivisphaerales archaeon. GTDB lineage: Archaea > Thermoproteota > Nitrososphaeria > Conexivisphaerales > DTJL01 > DATKKG01. The sequence goes on along the minus strand of JBEKZX010000006.1, from coordinate 31,802 downwards.
GCCCCTTCCAGTGGCTGGCCCAGGGGACGCTCTATCCCGACGTGATCGAGAGCGCCTCCACAGCGGGGCCGGCCTCCAGGATCAAGGCCCATCACAATGTCGCCGGCCTACCCAAGGGGATACCTTTCAAGCTCCTGGAGCCGCTGAGGGAGCTCTACAAGGACGAAGTGAGGAAGGTCGCCGCCCAGCTGGGCATGCCCAGGGAGTTCGTAGTGCGCCACCCCTTCCCCGGCCCGGGCCTGGCTGTGAGGATCGTGGGCGAGGTCACCCCACAGAAGCTTGGCGTCTGCCGGGAAGCCAGCGCCATCTTCGAAGACGAGCTGCGCTCCGCGGGGCTCTACGAGAAGCTGTGGCAGGCCTTCGCCATCGTAGGAGACGACAAGGTCGTCGGCGTCGCGGGCGACCTGCGCCGCGAAGGATACGTCGTCACGCTCAAGGCCGTAACTTCGGAGGACGGGATGACCGCCGATTGGGTTCGCCTCCCGTTCGACCTCCTAGACGCCGTCAGCAGGAAGGTCACGAACAGGCTTCCCGAGGTCTCCTTGGTGACATACGCAGTCACCAACAAGCCGCCCTCGACCATAGAGCCCCAGTGAAGCCGTCAGGAAGCTAAGACGGGGATGGCGTTCTCCTTGCCGCTCTGGGAGATGGTGGTGGAGAACACAAAGATGTAGGCGAAGGCGTAGACGCCCAATATTATTATGATTCCGTAGTTACTGAAGGCGACGGCCCTGCCGATGGCCACGGCCGCCAGTATCACGCTGAGAGCCTCCACCATCGACGTGTAGTCCAGGGGCACCTGGTATTTCTTGTCCTTCCAGGTGCCCTCCCTCCCGATCACCGCGTATTTCGGCGTCCTCTTGAACACACCGCTCCCCTTCAGCAGGAAGGCCTTCGCCGCTTCGAGCGTGTTGCTCACGCTAATACCGTAGCCCAGGAAGCCCAAGGCCAGAAGAGACCTCCAGTTTCTAGCCACACTGATATGCTGCATCCTCATGGCCACGATGTAATAGATCCAGGCCGCTGCGGTGCACAGGAGGATCGAGAGCGCGAAGATAACCCACACCGGGTCGACCCAAGAGAACCCGGCCGCTCCTCCCTGACCGAGCCCGCCCACCTGAGCGGCCGTGGGGATGATGACTTTGATGCTGTCGATGTTGAATATGGCGGCCACGGCGGCCAGCAGGAATGAGGCGTACATGAGGGGATGGACAGCGTAATACGTCAGGTGAATGTAAGCTTCCAGCTTCTGGCGCACGGTGACGCCTTTGTCCCTCAGAAGCCTGGGGAGCGACTTCTTGGCCACCTGCAGGCTGCCTCTGGCCCATCTCGCCTGCTGCCTCTTGAAGCCCGCTACGGTGGGTGGGATTTCGCAGGGGACGTCGTCGTCGACGTACTGAATGCGGTAGTGGAGGAGCTGCATCCTGTAGCTGACGTCCAGGTCCTCGGCCAAGGTGTCGGACTGCCAGCCACCGGATTCGCGGAGCGCGCTGGTCCGGATGATGCCGGCGCTCCCGTTGAAATTGAGGAACAGGCCGCCGGCGCACCTCGCGGGCTGCTCGATCATGAAGTGCGCGTCCATCCCAATTGAGACCGCCTTGGTTATCCAGTTGTACTCGCGGTTGGTGTAGCTCCACCTGAACTGGACCACCCCCAGCCTGTCGTCGGCCGTTATGTAGCTGGCCGCCCTGCCCAGGAAGTCCCTCCTCGGCATGAAGTCTGAATCGAAGACTACGATGAATTCCTCCTTGGCCTTCTCTAGGCCTGCATTGAGGGCCCCCGCCTTGAAGCCGCTCCTGTCATCCCTGTGCTGCACGTCGAAGTTGAACCCCCTGGCCCTATAACCGGCGGCGACCCCCTGAAGTATCGAGGTGGTCTCGTCATCGGAGTCGTCGAGCACGGCGACGTGCACCCTCTCCTTTCCGTAGAGTTCGGCTGTGAGCGAGCAGGCCTCTAGGAGCCTCTCGGCGACATATCGTTCGTTGAATATGGGGAGATGGATGGCTATAGTGGGCTTGTCGTGGCCCTGGGGGGTGGGCTTTTTGTACTTCCTCGAAAGCCTCAGCATGTAGAAGATGTTGAATCCGTAGGCGAAGAAGATGAACGTGACAGCGAGAGAAACGACCAGCAGCGGGGTGTCGATGAAGCTCATGCGCCATCAGTTCCGCTCTGGTCGGCCACCCCGCTCAAGCGCCTGCCCCTCCTGGGAGGCAGAAGCTGATGCGATTCCCCGCTGGGACATCATAGAGAGACACTCCCAGTAATGGGAATTAAACATTTTCTGACAAAAAGGAGCCCCGGCCAACCATGCAATCTCATTCAGCCTTGAGTAGCGGCGGCCTCCCTCCCCATCCACCCTATCCTGCCTGGGCAAAGCGCTCCGGACATGCGACCAATCCTTAGAGCATGGACGAACGGGGTTCGAACGAAGCCCACCGCTAGCCATCACTTGTCCAGGCGTTCGTCCCTGGGCACAACGACCGATGAGAAGAAATAGGAGCTCGGCGAGCGGGCACACAATGATGTCCTCCCGGGAGCCCCTCTTCGACAGGAAGTGGCTCATCTTGGTGTTGGCGGTCTTCGTCGGACAGGTGGCTTTATTCGCCGCCTTCTCCACCATCAAGGTCCCGGCGGACCAGGCGAACTCCCTCCTCAACGACACCAAAGCGATTGTTGCCCAGATGGAGAACGAGCCCCTCTTGTTGAAGGCCCTGGACATCTTCCTCAACAACGTCAGCATAGCCCTCCGCGAATTCGTGCCGGTGCTTGGCTGGTACATCTTCTACGAAGCTACGCTGACCACTGGCCAGATAATCTCTTCGCTGGCCGTTTCTAGCGGCGTCCCTGTCAGCCTCCTCCTGATTACCACCTTCCTCTCCCCTCACTCCTATGTCGAGTTCATGGCCTATGCAGTAGCCGTGACGGAGAGCTTCCTCCTAGCCTACTCCATCCCCATGAGGCGCCTACGCGCCGAGCTGCCCCGCGCCATGTCGTCCCTTGCATTGGCGGTCTTCATGCTCCTGTTCGCGGCCTTACTCGAATCCATCTCTATTCAGTATGGCTTCATAGGGTACGCGTACGCCTGGGGGGTGCTGGTCCTCTCCGTCTTTCCCCTGTACTGGCTCAACAGGCGTCTGCATTGGCCGGCCCCCGCCCCCACTCCGGCGCCCGCGACGGCCTGATCGTCCGACTGCGTCTCACTAATCCTGGGCGCGAGCTCTCCTGACTCGGCGTCAGCCTCCACCGACGGAAGGTCTTATATGGAAACCTCGGCGCTACCTGTTGGGCGAGTCTCCTTGGGGAACGTTTCTGCGCCAGCCATTGCGACGGAGAGGCTCCAAGAAATAGACGTCTGGAGCATGGGAGACGAATGGGGACCTGAAAAGGTCATACAGGTCTACGATCCCGACACGGGGATGCAGGGCGTCCTCGTGATTGACAACACGGCCTGCGGGCCAGGGAAGGGCGGCATCCGGTTCTCGCCCACGGTGACGCCTCGGGAGGTTTTCAGGCTCGCCAGGGTGATGACGTGGAAGGTGTCCCTAGCCAGCCTGCCCTTCGGAGGGGCCAAGGCGGGCATCCGCGGCGACCCTTCCAAGGTCGACAGGGCGGCGTGGGTCAGGGCCTTCGCCCGGGCCATCAGGCCTTACGTTCCCAACCAGTACGTGGGTGCCACCGACATGGGCACCACCGAGCTGGAAATGGCCGTCTTCGCCCACGAAGTCGGGGACATGAAGGCCTGCACCGGCAAGCCTTCGGAGATTGGCGGCATCCCCCATGAGCTGGGCACTACGGGCTACGGCGTCGCCCACGCCGTGAACCTCGCCCTGCGCCTCCTCAACAAGCTGCAGAAGTTCGGCCTCGACCCGAAAGAGGCCAGGGTCTGCATACAGGGCTTCGGCAACGTCGGCTCATTCACCGCCAAGTTTCTGGACGAGATGGGCTTCAAGATAGTCGGCATATCTGACGTCAGCTGCTCGCTGGCCGAACCCCGGGGCCTGGACATCCCCAAGGTCCTCAATGAGATGAAGCAGTCCACCAAGGAGCCCGTGCTGTGGAGCATCCCTTCATATTCAAAGGCAGGCAGGGACGACATCTTCAGAATCCCCTGCGACATCTTCATCCCTGCGGCCACGTCCGACATCATCAACGAAATGACCGTCCCCCAGCTGCTGTCAGCGAAGGTCAGGATGGTCGTCGAGGCCGCCAACATCCCCACGACCAAGGAGGGCGATCAGATGCTCCATTCGGCAGGGGTCTGGGTTCTCCCCGACCTCCTGGTCAACGCCGGAGGCGTCATCGGCTCCTATGTCGAATACAAGGGCGGGACCGAAAAGGAGGCCTTCGACCTCATCGAATACAAGATTTCCAAGAACACTGAGGTCGTCATCCAAGAGGTGATCGGGACGGGCCGTTCTATGCGGGTGGTGGCCGAAGAGATCGCCATGGCGAGGGTCAAGAGGGCCATGCTCATGCGCAAGGGCGACATAGACGTGGCCAGAAGGATAGGCTCTAGGTAGTCCCGGCTGCATCCCCCTGCTCAGCGCAGCGGTCGACGTCGGATTCTGGCTCAGGTTCTGAGGCACGGCTTCAGGCCTGGAGGCTCGGCTGGCGCCGCGGCGTCATGTTCCTGGATTTCCTCTCATAGAAGATGGCCACCATAACGGGGGAGCCGACCGCCGCAAGGACGAAGGCGCCCGGGAACTCGGGCACGGGCGCCTCCACGATGAGGGTGATGACACGCGAGCTGTGCCCGTAGGTCAGAGTCATGACATCTTCGGCTCCTTTTACGGACTGAGACAAGACGGTGGGGTTGGGGCCGGGAGAAGCCATGGCCGTGAAGGGGCCCCGATCGGAGCATGTCGCGCTTTCTTGCTTCGAATCGCCGCCCTGTATTTCGCAAGTAAAACCGACGATGGGTTTAAATTTCCACACGAGACACTTCGACTGATGAAAGAGGAAGGCCGCCCGGAATTCGCCGACGCCTTGCGCTCCGTTTCACTTTTCTCTCCGCTGAAGAAAAAGCAGCTCGAAACGGCCGTCAAGCTGGGCCATGATATGTCCTTCAGGTCAGGCCAGACGATCGTCAAGGAGGGAGAGCTGGGAATAGGGTTCTACGTGATACTGGACGGGGCCGCCGCAGTCAGGAAGGAGGGTAAGGTCATCTCAAAGATCGGGAAGGGCGGCTTCTTCGGCGAAATGGCTGTGCTCGACAACCAGCCCAGGACCGCCGACGTCGTCGCCGTGGAGCCGACGCGATGCGCCGCGTTCACGGCGTGGTCATTCGGAACTCTTATCCGGTTGAGGCCCGAGATCCCCGCTACAATAGTGGCCGAAATGGCCAAGCGCAGCGCGGCCAACGCGGCGCCACGCTAGAGGCCGTCGGGCTTCACCGCACGCGCCTTGTGCATGTCGCGGCCGAATGCTCTCCTACGCCCTTGGTGCAGGGTCGCCGGCTCCCCCCTGCTAGCGCCGCTCGATCATTTCTTCGCAGAAGGCTCCGTACGGCCTCAAGGTGGCATACTTGCGTGAGAACCTGAGGGTCGGGCTGACTTTGGACACCAGCGCCTGGGCCGGCGCCTCTAGCTTGCTGCAGACCACCCTCGTGTCCCTTCCCTTCTCCTTGCAGGCCTCCAGTAGAGGGCAGAAGTTGTGGGACCTCCATACGATCCTTTCTTCGTCCTCATAGACGACGGGCACTTCCTTAGGGTCCAGGCCAAGATAGCGAATAAGGAGCAGCGTGTACGCCTTCCTGACGTCCGAACCCTCCAATCCTAGGCTAACCTTGTTGCGCTCGTACCAGTCCAGCCGCTTCCTCGTCAGCTCCTGGGCGATGGAGTTGTAACTTCCTTCCAACTCCGCCCTGCGCAGGCGTTCCACGTTGCGCCGCACCCTCTCCTTCCTGTCGTCCAAATGTCCTTCAGACCATTTATTACATCCCACAGCTATAAATGCAGCCCAGGGCGGAGCGAGGCGAGCTGGAAAATGGCCACCGAGGCGACCTTGTGTCTGATCATCCGGGATGGTCAGGTGCTATTGCTACTGAAGTCCAAGGGGAGGTTTGGCGGGGGGAAGTGGAACGGCCTCGGGGGGAAGCTGCTTCCGGGCGAGAGCCCCCTCGAATGCGTAAGGAGGGAGGTGGGCGAAGAGTCGGGCCTCGAGATTGAGGACCCGAGGCTTCGCGGGAAGCTGAGGTTCCAGTTCGGCGATGATTGGAGCAAGGACTGGGTGGTGCATGTGTTCTCCGCCCGGGAATTCACGGGAGAGCTCAGGTCCAGCGACGAAGGGAGCCTCCGGTGGTTCGCGGCCGAAGACATTCCCTATAGCCAGATGTGGGAGGACGACCGCCACTGGCTTCCCCTACTCCTCGGTGGTGCCTCGTTCAGCGGGTCGTTCCGATTTGACCTTGGAGGGACTCGGCTTCTGAGCTTCGACCTTGCCAGTGAACCGGGCGAGCCACTCTAGGCCTTCGTCTCATCGCATCAAGGAAGTGGGCAGCCTGTTCGGCTCTGAGCTCTTTCATAGGCTGCCATTCGTCTTCACCTCCCGCATGGCGGTGGCATCCTGCCGGAGGCTTCCGTGGATACTCGATCGGTCGAGCAGGGCTTCAGGGCTTTGACTTGCATGAATGCGGGCCCGGAGGGATTTGGACCCTCGATCAACAGCTTCGCGGGCTGCCATCCTGATCCAGGCTAGAAGACGGGCCCCGGTTCGAGCGTTCGTCGTGTAGTGCCCCACCATGTCATCGTATAAAATTTGTGCCGAGGATGAAGCTCCCAACTGGTCGTGCCCCGCCCGTGTTTCGCAGAGGCTCGCTCTCTCTTCCGCCATCGTCAGAGACTCAGCGGCGCAACCTCGCAAAGGTTTTTAACGGGAAAGGGGATTTTTGACACGAAAACGAATTTGGCTAAGGTCAAGGTCAGGCTGTTCTTTGACTTGATCCCCAGCTCCAACAAGAGCGAGCTGGAGCTGGAGGCCGGAGACCTGCATGGCCTTTTGGACTCCTTGAATCGGAAGATGGGCGAGAACTTCCGACAGCCTCTCTTCGACTCCCACGGAAAGCCCCGTCCCTACTCGCTCGTTTACCACAACGGCAAGTCGAGCCTGCTGGAGGACGCCTCGAACTTCAGACTGAAGGACGGTGATGTCGTGCTGTTCGTACCGCCTGTAGGTGGAGGCTGAGCGCGATGCCAGGCTACGACATCTACGTGCCGACCGACCTCCGTGACGCGTTGAGCTACTTGGACGACCTTGGGGAAGCAACCTCCATCATCGCACGAGGCACGGACCTCCTCCCGAGGCTGCGAAGGCGCCGCGCTTCGGCCGCCAGCCTCCTCGACATCTCGGGGCTGGGAGGCGACCTGCGATACATCCGCAGCCAGGACGGCTCTCTCCACGTCGGGGCGCTGAGCACGGTGAGCGACCTGATGGAGTCCCCTCTCATCGGAAGGGAAATGGAGCTCGTGCGCGAGGCCGGGAGGAAGTTCGGCGACCCCCAGATAAGGAACGTGGCCACCGTCGGAGGGAACATCTGCTCCGCCACATCCTCCGAAGACCTGATCCCCGTGTTCCTGGCGCTCGATGCCAGGGTCAAGCTTCTGAGCCTCAAGGGTGAGAGGGCCCTCCCTTTGAAGGACTTTATCAAGGGCAAGCGGACCATCTCCAAGAAGAGCGGCGAGATCCTCTCCGGGGTCGAGCTAGGCCCCCTGCCGGCCAATAGCGGTTCGGCCTACGAAAAGCTGGGCCGGCGCAATATCCTCATCATCGCTCTGGTCAACGAGGCCGTGGTCCTGACCATGGAGGCTGATAGGGAGACTGTGCGCGCCGCCCGCGTCGCTCTCAATAGGGTGGCCGGAAGGGTTCCGCAGAGGGCCTCCGCGGTGGAGGAATACCTCGCCGGCAGGAGGCTCGGCGCCGACACCATAGCGGCCGCCCAGGCCGTCCTTTCCTCCGAGCTCGACCTGAAGAACGACTTCAGGGCGTCTGGTGAGTATCGCTCTGAGATAGCCAAGGTCTACCTGAAGCGCCTTCTGGAGCTCTCCGCCTTCCGCATAAGGGGAACCTGATGGCCTTGTCCAAGCATTTCGTAACCATGACGGTGAATGGTGCGGAGCGCTCCTTGCACGTTGACTCGACCGACTCTCTTATGGACATCCTCCGCGACCGGCTGGACCTCAAGAGCGTCAAGGATGGTTGCCGCAGCGGTGACTGCGGCCTGTGCGCCGTCCTCCTCGACGGCAAGCTGGTCAATTCTTGTCTCGTGCTCGCCGCCCAGTGCAGGGGCTCCGTCGTAACCACGCTCGAAGGACTGGTGGAGGACCCGCTGATGAAGGTCCTCCAGCAGAAATTCCTCAAATACAACGCCGCCCAGTGCGGCTTCTGCACCCCGGCCATGCTAGTCGCTGCCAAGGACATCGTTTCGAAGAACGCCAAGCCCTCGGAGGACGAGGTCAGGCTGGGCATCAGCGGCATCCTCTGCCGATGCACCGGTTACTATCCGATCTTCCATGCCATTCTTGAAGCCGCGGAGGAGAGGAAGCCATGACCCCCGAAGTCTCCCATTTCCTGAAGGGGGTGAAGCAGAAGGGCGAGGAAGGGAAGCTTCTCTACGTGGGTGAGTCCATAGAGCGCATCGACGGCCTCGAAAAGGTCCTCGGCCGGCCCGTTTACACGGGGGACATGCTTGCCCGGGGGACTCTTCACGCCAAGCTCTTCCACTCGTCCGTGGCCCACGGCACCATCCGTGACCTAGATCTGTCGCGGGCGAAGGGCATGCCGAGGGTGGTGGATGTTATTACATGGAGAGACGTTCCCGGGATCAATGAGTCCTCCGCGGTGATCCCCGACAGGCCCCTCTTTTCATCTGGGGTGGTGCGCTCCACAGCCGACCTCATCGGGGCAGTCATCGCCGAGACGGACGCGACAGCCCAAGATGCTGTCGAAGCAGTGAAGGTGACCTACGACGAGCTCCCGACGGTCTTTGACCCGGTGGAGGCCATGCAGCCCTACGCAGTCAAGGTCCACGACGAAGGGAACGTCGCGAAACAGATGAAGATCAGAAAAGGTGACATCTTGAAGGGCTTCTCCAGCTCATCGGTCGTGCTCGAGAACACATTCAGGACCCAGTTCCAGGACGCGACGCCCATGGAGACCGAGGTCGGGATGGCGGTGCCCTCCGCCGACGGCTCCGTCACCGTAATCGGCTCCATGCAGAGCCCTCACCACACTAGGGCCGCGCTGGTCAAGATGCTGAACATGCCGGCCGAGAAAGTCCGCGTGGTCCAGGCCTTCACTGGCGGCGCCTTCGGGCCGAAGTCCGACGAGACGCCCTACGACGTCTGCGGCGCGGCGGCCATCGCCGCACTGAAGCTGAAGAAGCCTGTCTACTGCAGGATGGACCGCGAAGAGTCGATGGTGATGCACACCAAGAGGCACCCCTACGTAATCAGGCACAAGACGGGGGTCTCAGCCGACGGCAAGCTGCAAGCCGACGAGGTCGAGCTCTACCTCGACACGGGGGCGTACGCGTCCTTGGGCGTCTTCGTCATAGGGAGGGGAATCTTCCACTGTACGGGGGCGTACGAGGTCCCTAACGTCAAGGCTGACAGCTACCTCGTCTATACGAACAACACGTACGCCGGAAGCCTCAGAGGCTTCGGAGGCCCCCAGGCCATCTTCGCCATGGAGAGCCAGATGGAGGACCTTGCCAGGAAGCTGTCGATGGACCCGCTCGAGTTCAGGATGAAGAACATGCTCGTCCCGGGGAAGCGCAACGCCACCAACGCCTTGATCGACTCCAGCTGCGGCCTTCCACAATGCGTCGAGAAGGTGGTGGGCTCCAGCGACTACTGGAACAAGCGCAAGATCTTCGCCAACCAGGTCGGCCAGGTGAAGAAGGGTCTCGGCATCGCCCTGCTCATGCATGGAAACAGCCTCGGCCCCGAAGGGAACGACTATGCGGCGGTCCTCCTGGAGGTGGGGAGGGATGGAATCATCACCGTGGGGACGGGGCTCACCGAGTACGGCACCGGCGCGATAACCGGGGTGATACAAGTTGCAGCTGCCGTCATGGGCGTTCCGCTGAAGTGGTTCAGGCTGGCCCGCCCGAACACGGCTAAGCACAGGGAGACGGGGCCCACCGTTGCGTCCAGGACCGTGGTGATAGGGGGGAACGCCTCTCGCCTAGCAGCTGAGAAGCTGAGGAAGCGTCTCGAGCTGGTGGTCGCCGACCTGCTCAAGGTCAGCCAGAGCGACGTCTCGATAGAGGACGGGGTGGCCTTCGACCGCGCCGACACGACACGCTCCGTGGGCTGGGCTGATCTCGCCTTCGAAGCCCACCGTAGGGGGGTGAAGATGAGCGAAGAGAGTTTCTTCATGGCCCCGCCGGCGCCCTGGGACACGGAGACCGGTCTGGGCACTCCATATCTTCAGTACACCTGGGGAGCGCTGATAGTGGAGGTCCAGGTGGACGAATCGACGGGCGTCTACCAGGTCACCGACGTCCACGTGGCCTATGACATCGGGAAGGCCATCAACCCGACGGGCGTGCTCGGCCAGATCTACGGCGGCACGGTGCAGGGTCTGGGCTACGCGATGATGGAGGAGTTAATCCACAGGGAGGGCAAGGTGGTCAACCCCAACCTCGCCGACTACTACATCCCCACGAGCATGGACGTGCCCAAGAACTTTAAGGCCTTCATAGTTGAGGTGCCAGGGCCGCTGGGGCCTTTTGGCGCAAAGATCGTGGCCGAGCCTCCCATAGTCCTGCCGGCACCGGCCGTGCGGAACGCCGTGCTGGACGCCACGGGGGTGGCCGTCAACGACCTGCCCGTCACATCGGAGAAGGTGCTGATGGGCCTGAAGAGGGGCTTGCAGAAGGCTTCGGACCAGTCCTCTGGTGCGGCCAAGTAGGTCTCCCTCCGATCCCGGGGCAGCGTCGTCATGAGTTGGTTTGAGGGGGTCCTCCGTCGCGTCCTTCGTTATCATAGCGGTGATAGTGAACGGCTCCTTGACCTCCACCCTCACGAGCGCCGCTATCGCTCCTTCTTAGACCGAAACGACGGTTCCCACGGCGTGATTCCTGGCACTGAGCTTCATCGTGAACGGTGAAGGCGACAAGGTAGTTAGATCTTACACAAGGCCTGATTAGACACGGCCTCCGGCCCGGAGCCACCAACCAATTGCTGGAAGCGGGTTCGCCTAAACGGTCATCTTGAAGGTGACCGTCCCGTCATCGCCTATCTCCGCCTTCACCACCGCCACCAGATGGTGCCCCCTGATCTTCGCACGACACCTGGACCTGAGGAGGGCTAGGAGGCCGTCGGTCGACTGAACAAGCTTGATCCCTAGGATGTCGGCGTGCAGCACTATCTGCGAGATAGCCTCGAAGACGCCACAGCCGGCGGGGATAAGCACCTCATGGGACAGCGCCAGCTCCTGCAGCCCAGCCAGGGTCGCCTTGGCGGCGGATATCTTCTGGTGCGCCCTGTGCTCGATGATCGAGATGTTCTCTCTCGTCGTCTTGAGCTTCTCGGCGACCTCGGCCTGAGTGAGACCTTGGGCCCTCATCCGTACGACCTCCCATTGGCGGTCCGTCAAGGAGGTCCCTCGGAAGGCCCTCTTCTTCTTGGCCAATCCGGCATATGTGTGATTTGCTCGCGAGATAAGTGTTTGCCCGGGACGGTCCTCGCCTTAACCTGGCTCGCCCTCGGCACAAGTGTAGCCCGGCCGAAAAACCCTTATATCGTCCGTCACCTCTCGGAGCCCGTCGAAAGGCCTTGCCAGCAGCTGCTACGACCCCCTTCGAGTCCGTCTTGTGACGTTTGCCAGACTGGGTGATTTTCGCTGCAGCATAGAATCGCGGTACTAGAACGAGATGCCTGCAACTTCAAGAAGTGCGGCCACGAATGCCAGAAGTTCTGCCCTCCGGAGCTGATGGGCGAGAAGGTCATAGAGTTCACCGACCCCGAGGGCTATCCCATCATCGACGAAATCCTCTGCATCGGCTGCGGCATCTGCACGAGAAAGTGCCCCTTCGAAGCTATCGACATCGTCAACATAGCCACGGAGATCGGGGAGGACAAGATCCATCAGTACGGCCCCAACTCGTTCAGGCTCTACCGCCTCCCCATCCCGAAGGCCGGGAGCGTCACGGGCCTCGTGGGAAAGAACGGCGTCGGCAAGACTACCTCCATAAACATCCTGTCGGGGAGCCTGATGCCTAACCTCGGCAGGCTGGAGGCTCCGCCCAGCTGGGACGATATCCTGGGCGTCTACCAGGGGACCGAGCTGCGGCCTCACTTCGAGAAGCTGAGCCAGGGCCTCATCAAAGCCTCCGTCAAGCCGCAGGCTATATACCTGATCCCCAAGGCCTGGAAGGAGCCCATCGGCAAACTCGTCGACCGGTATGACGAGACCGGGAGTGGCCGGGAGCTATTGAGGCAGCTTAGCCTGGGGGAGGACCTGGACAAGCTGCCGGAGGAGCTCAGCGGCGGCGAGCTGCAGAGGCTGGCCGTCGTGGTGGCGGCCGAGAGGGACGCTGACATCTACTTCTTCGATGAGCCCAGCTCGTTCAACGACGTCTACCAGAGGCTCCAGGTCTCGAAGGTCGTCCGCGGGCTGGCCAGGACGGGGAAGAACGTCCTCCTAGTAGAGCACGACCTGACGTTCCTTGACTACGCGTGCGATTTCGTGCACATAATCTACGGCGACCCCGGCGTCTACGGGATAGTTTCCGGCCCCATGACCACCTCAGAGGGGATCAACTCCCTCCTCGACGGTATGATACCGGGCGAGAACATGCGCTTCAGGGACAATCCCGTCACGTTCGACATCTTCTCTCCGCCCTCGAGCGACATCACCAAGGCCCCTCTGTTAGAATACACCGACCTCAAGAAGTCGTACCCTCCATACACCCTGCAGGCTGAGGGCGGGGTTATAAAGGCGGGCGAAGTGGTGGGGGTCCTCGGCGCGAACGCCCTCGGCAAGACGACCTTCCTCAAGATCTTGGCGTCCCAGCTTGAGCCCGATGAAGGGAAGGCCCTCACGAAGGCGAAGATCGCCTACAAGCCGCAGTACCTCAGCAGCGACTTCGAAGGCACGGTCCAGGACCTCCTCAACGCCACCAGCGGCGACAGGTGGAGCAGCGGTCAGAACTTGGCGCAGCTGCTCAAACCCCTCAGGGTGGACAAGCTCCTAGACAAGAGCGTCTATAGCCTCAGCGGGGGAGAGCTGCAGAAGACGGCCGTCGCCGTAGCGCTGCTTAAGGAGGCCGACATATACGCCCTTGACGAGCCTTCGGCCTTCACGGACATCGAGGACAGGATCGCCATGGCCAAGGCCATCCAGCGGTACGTGAAATCCCTGGACAAGTCGGCGATCATCATTGATCACGATATCATGCTGGTGGACATAGTCGCCGATTCCCTCATCATATTCACGGGCAGCCCGGGAGTCAGCGGCCACGCCAGCCCACCGATGGCGAAGGAGAAGGGGATGAACCTCTTCCTCAGCGACGTCTCCATCACCTACAGAAGGGACGCCAGCACCGGCCGGCCACGTGTGAACAAGCCCGACAGCCGGCTGGACCGGGAGCAAAAAGACAAGGGCCAGTACTACTACGTGGCTAGGAAGGCTGCTCCCGCCGCCGAGAAGGAGAAGCGCTGACCCTGCCACCTGGTCTCCACCACGACCTTCCGGGGTCGCCCTAGGCACGACGCGAGGCGGAGGGGAAACTTTAACTGTCGAAATCCAGCCAATCCCCAAGGCAGGGCCAATCTCATGACGAAGCTGCTCCGAAAGCTGCTGGAGGGCAAGCTGCTCCCCGAAGAAGTCGAACAGGTGGCGGGGGGCTTCGACGCCATCGGCGACCTGGCCGTCGTCAAGCTGCCCGAAGCCTTCCCTCAGGATCGGAAGAAGGTGGTGGCCGACGCCCTCCTCGCGGAAGTCAAGAACCTGAAGGGCGTCTGGAACCAGGTGGGCCCCGTCGACGGAGACTTCAGGATACGCAGGCTCGAGTTCCTGGGCGGCGAAGTCCGTTCCACCACCCTTTACACCGAATTCGGATGCCGGTTCATGGTGGACATTTCGAAGATGTATTTCTCCCCTCGCCTCTCCACCGAGCGGGCCAGGATAGCCGAGCTGGTGGGCGCAAAGGAGGAGGTTTTCAACATGTTTGCAGGAGTGGGGACCTACTCCATAGTCATCGCGAAGAGGCACAGGGACGTCCTAGTCTATAGCAGCGAGATTAACAAGGACGCGTACGACTATATGGTGAGCAACGTGGCCCTCAACAAGGTACAGGGGAGGGTGGCCCCTCTGCTGGGAGACTGCGCCGAGATTTGGAGAAGGCTCGTAGCAGGGGTGGACCGGGTCCTCATGCCCCTCCCCGAAAGGGCCAATGAGTACCTCCAATACGCCGTCAAGGTCTGCCGGCCCAACGCCGTGATTCACTACTACGCGCACGTTGCTACGGAGGACCCGAAGCCCTTCGACGTCGCCTGGGACGAACTGAAGGGTGAGTACCCGCAGCTTAGCATGGAGCTGGGCAAGGTCGTCAGGGAAGTCGGTCCCAGGGTCAGCCAGGTCGTGCTCGATCTAAGGTTCAGGGCCTAGAGCGCACGGCTGCCGCCAGCAGGCCGGCGACCCGCACGGGTTCGGGATACTTGCCCTCCAGCGAAAAGGCGTCCAGAAGGAGGCGGAGGTCCTCCTCCTCTATGCCCAGCGCCCTGACGAAGACCTTCTTGCCGGTCTTCAGCTGGACTCCACTGCGGCGTCCCAGCTTGCGATAGCGGGCGAGCTTCCTAGCGTTGGAATCCGGGAAATGCTTCCTGATGTTGTCCTCGAGCCCTTCCGACTCCTTGTAGGTCAGGCAGACGAGCGGAAGGCCGGTCTCCGAATGAACCCTTTCCAGGTCGACGATGTTATAGAAGGAGATGACCGCCCCGGAGAGCATGATGGCGTTGACGTCGTTCCTCCCCAGGCCTCGGCAGAGTGAGACTATCTTGGCCGTAGAGTCGTCGCCGCCCACTTTCGTCCTGGCGAACGCGAAGCCGTCGATCACTCGGTCCTTTCGCATCACGACTCCCGCTAAGAGGCTCTCTCGGTCCTCCTTGGGGACGAACGACTCCGCTATGCCCAGGACCCTTATGCCCTTCTTGAACGGGTGAGGTCGCCTCAAGCCTGGGGAACCGAAGGGCTGCCAGAGCCTATAGACTTTTTGTCGGCCGGCAGGATTATCGGGGCGTGCGAGAAGTAGGTCCTCACATATACGGCGGCGCTCAGGGCCCTCGTGGCCGTCGCGATGGTGAGCGGCCCTCCCAAAGATCTGATGGCCGTGTCCAGGATGCTCAGTTCGCCCATCTCCAGCTGCACGAGGCCGGCGTCTGTGAGCTTCCTGCCCAAGTCGGCCAGGGTAGCGTGTCCCGGGGCGACGTTCATCTTGGCGGCCGCCTGCTGAAGGAGGTCCTCAGAGGCGGAGAAGGAGGTCCTTATCGCCTCGTCGAGCCTTCCCTTCCTGAGCATCTCCTCTCCATAGAGCAGCATCGAGTCCACCTCCGGAGTCGTGGTCTGGATGAAGTATCCGGTGGAGGGGAGGACGAGCTTGGGCACCCCGTGCGGTCTCTTCAGGCTCCGATCCCTGCCCGCTCCGTATAAGGAATGGGTGATGCCGACCACTAGAGCGATGAAGGCTGTGACGATGAACCAGTCCAGGAGGACGACTCCATCGACTGCCAACACAGGATGACGCGGGGTGACATCGTTTAAACTCTTCGTGAGGTGAAAAGTCTTTTAGCCGGTCAGGAGAAGTTCGGAACGGGCTGTGATGCATCAGAGTTAATAGGACAAATGATGACATGAAAGGCATTAGGCTGAGCCCACTTAGCGCCCCTTTCCTGCGCGTCGAAGGACGAACGCGTTCCGCGCAGGCCCACGCCGGTCGACGATAGCGATGGCATCATGCATGTGGATGGACTCCTCGCTCCTGGCTTCGATGTAGAAGGCATCCGGGAACTCCTTGGCGGCGTCGCGCACTACGTCTTCAACGAACTTGGTGTTCCGCTGGCTCTCCACCACCTTCATGGCCTCCTCGCTCCTTTTCATCATGGCCGTCGTCTCGGCGCTGAAGCATGAAAGCATCCTGAACACCTGTTCCTCTATGTCGACGAAGGTCCTGGAGTTCAGCGCCAAAGACAGCCAGGTCCTCTGCATGTGGCCCACGCCGGCTATCTTCTTGCTGCAGGGACAGGCTGTTATCCCCGGCGCCTTGAACCTGTACGTAAAGACGTTCTTCTGCAGCCTGATCTCGACTGGTATGAAGAGGTCCTTGAAGGGGTAGCTGAAGCGGACGGTGGCCGAGGCGCCCTTCTGCGAAGCGTCGGTCTGCCTTGTGATGCCCTTCAGAGCCTCCTCAACGTGGGTAGAATCGCGATGGGCCTGCGCCGCGGCTACCAGCCGGCTCATGTGCACGCCCCTAGAATGCTGCGTCAAGGTGGTCACAGTGAATTCTGCTGGAAGGACGTACCTCCCCACCCTGATCATCATCTTCAGGCCGGTCACGCCTGCCCGCACGTCTGTGCGGCTATATTCGCTCTGGACGTCGGCTTCGAAGTCAAGCTCCACTTTCTATCTCACCGAGGTGGGGTCTTCGGCGCCGAGTTCGACAAAGGCCTGTCTCCGAGCGCGGCAGCCGTAGCAGACGCCGCAGGGTTTCTTCCCGTTGCTGTAGCAACTCCAGGTGTCTTTCAATGGCACACCCAGCCTTGCTGCCTGCCGAAGCACTTCGGTCTTGGACAACTTCGCGAAAGGCGCAACGACCTCGATGCTGTTTGTCCCCCGGCCGGTTTTTAACCCTAGCCGCAAAAGCTTGTTGAAAGCCTCTACGAACCTCCCTGAAGCGTCGGGGAACCTTTCGGCGTCACCGAGGTTATGCCCGCTGACGACCTTCCTGGCCCCGAGCGTCTCGGCATACGCAGCGGCCATGCCGAAGAAGACGATGTTCCTCCCCGGGACGTACGCCTGAGAGACCCCCGTGTCGGTGTCCACGATCGTCCCCCTGTATGAAGATGGGGAGCCCTTCAGTTCCTTGTAGAACGAGGAGTCGACCACCAGATGATGCCTCACGCTAGCCGCCTGTGCAACCCTCTTGGCCGCCCTCAGGTCGGGAGACTGCTCCAGCTCGTAGTCGAACGTAAGCGCGTAGACGTCCCAGCCCTGTTCCCTGCACCAGTAGAGGGCGGCCGCTGAATCTATCCCCCCCGAGAGGAGGACGACAGCTTTCAATGGCTCATCACTCTGAAAGCCGAAGCTCCCTTGTTGACGCCTTCGAAGAAGAAGAGCTTGACAGCGTCCACACCATTGGGGAGGGCCTCAAGGAGCTTGCCCGCCACGAAGCGGGCGATGTTCTCGCTGGTAGCCTCCAATTCTAGGACGACCACTTGGGATGACGGCATCCTCAGGTCGAAGGCGCCGTTCGGGCCTTCGAACTTCACATGGACGGTCCTACTGGTGCTCTCCACGACGTACTTCTTCCCTATGATGAACTTGTGGTCCACCAGCTTCATGGTGTTCTTCAGCGCCGATTTGGCCTCGGCGAAGTCCAGGATCATGCCGGTGGGGCCTACCTGCCCGAAGACCTCAGCAGAGATACGGCTGCTGTGCCCGTGGAGCACCGAACATGTCTTCGAGGTCGGCAGGGAGTGGCCGTAATCAAAATGAAGAGAGTCGTCCTCAATGAAGAGCGAAGCCTTGGGCTCGAAACCTGGGATCAGCCTCTTCGTCTTCCCGGAGTCCACCTTCTCGAGGTCCTCTGGAGAGAGGGCGTAGATGGCCGAGGTGCTCTCGATGTAAGCGAAGCCCCTTCCCTCCTTCATCCGCGCCTCCACGCCCTCGGCGACGAGGCTCTGCACGAAGGTCCTCATGCTGTCCCTTGTGTTCTGGCGGGCAACTTCCACGAACACAGGCTTGCTATCGCTATTCAAAGAATGCTTCCCTGTGAAGACTCCCTTCGTGTTCTATTTAAGCTTCCAGCAGGGTCCGACACACGAAACGGCTAGATGCCCCCATCGACTAGGATCACTTGTCCCGTGATGAACGAGGACTTATCGGAGGCCAGGAACACGACGACCTCCGCCACCTCCTTCGAGGTGCCAAGCCTCTTCAGCGAGGCCTCGGCGGCCATCTCGTCACGCCCCCTCTGGTCGTACCACACGATGCTGCCGGCTTCCACGTTTCCCGGGGCGATGGCGTTCACCCGGATGAGCGGTCCCATCATCGCGGCCAAGCTCTTGGTCACTCCTATCACCGCCGCCTTGGCGGCGGTGTAGGGGAGGCCCTCGTTATGCCCGGTCACCCCGGCCGACGAAGAGAAGTTGACGATTGAGGCGCCCTCCCTCATGTGACGGGCGGCCTCGCGGCAGCAGAAGAAAGTTCCAAGGAGGTCCACCTTGAGGACTCCCAGCCACTTTTCGGCGTCCAGCTCGTCCAGGCCGGCGAACCATGTCTCCCTGCTGGAGTGGCCGGCCGCGTTGATCAGTGAGTCGATCTGGCCGAACTCGCTTCCTATCTGATCGAAGAAATCCTTCACCGCCGTTTCATTGGAAACGTCCAGCTTCAGGACGTGCACATCGAGCCTCTTCGTCGCGGCCACCCCGGCCAGCCGGGCGGCCTTGGCACCGCCTGAATTGTAGGTGGCTATCACCCTGGCCCCCTCCTCCGCAGCGGCCAGCGTTATCTCCTTTCCTATGTCCCCGCTGCCTCCGGTGACCACGACGAGCTTGCCGGCCAGGCTTCCGCTCATGAGAGATGTTTCTGATCCTGTGCTTTTAAATTTGCGACCAAATCGGGAAGGCAATCCAGGCTTTCTATCAGGTAGTCCGGCCTGGCGCTCAAGAGAGCCTCCTTCGAGGCGGCTCCACGCGGTATGCCGACGGACACTATCCGGCAGGACTTGGCCGCCTGGACGTCACCCGGCGCGTCCCCCACGAAGAAGCACTCATCGCTGCCCACGCCCAACGCATGAATCGTGAAATGGACGATGCCAGGGTCAGGCTTTATCACGGTGACGTCGTCCCTGGTGGTGATGACGTCGAAGAAGGGGCCAAGGGGGTAGCGGCCCATGACGATCTCCACGGCCTTGCGGGCGCTGTTAGTGACGATGCCCATCTTCAGGCCCCCCTGCCGGAGTGCCTGGAGAGCGGGCAAGGTGTCAGGGAAGGGCCGCGTCTCTGAGGCTCCCACCACTTCGAGCCTCTCCATGAGGTCGTATGCGTATCTTCTGACGTCGGCGTGGGCGCTCTCGTCACCGATGAGGGAGTAGTGTTCTATGATGTCGTGCATGTTCCTATCCTCGGTCTGCCCTTCCATGTCGTATCCCCTCCCCCCAGCGAACTGAAGTATCATCCTCCTGCCAAGGTTGTAGTCGACCTTGAACTCCACCAGCGTCCCGTCAAGGTCGAATAGGGCGGCCCGCACCTGCATTTGCGACGAGGGGGACCAGCGACGCTTAAAAGCGTGACTCGTCCCTCTCGACCATGGGTGGCAGCAACGAGAAGCGACGGCAGCTCCCCGGTTCCTGTGACGCTGAGCCTCCACGACAGGATCGCCTTCCTGATGAGCATCAAGGAGGAAGGCAGGGCCGTGTCCCTCGATCACATCATGGAGAAGGTGACCCGTGACATGACCTTTCTGAGGGAGGCGGACCCCGTAGAAAGAGACTACCGGGAGGCCTTCTCCTCTCTAGTGACGGAGGGCCTCATAGCGGAGGACGGCAAGGGCTTCTACAGAAGAAGGGCCATCGACGCCTATGTTAGCGGCATGGCAAGGGCCAGCAGGGAGGTGCTCAACAGGAGCTATTATCTTGTGTACTGCGCCGAGAGGTACTATCCCTTGGTAGTGGACATCATGCTCCCCTACCTCGTAGACAGGCCACTCTCGGCCGTCAAGGTCTTCTCCGGCAGGAAGGACCCCATTAAGGAGGTAGAGGCCATTTTCGTCCGCTACGCCAAGTACAAGCCCAAGCCAGTGAGCCTCACGGTCCGTGATAAAACGGATGTCATGAGGCTGGTGCACGACCACTGTGTCGACTTCGTCCCCTATGTCCATGGCTTTGACGGCCGGCCCGACATCTTCCTGATCGACTTGGACCTGGGCGACGATTTGGCTGGTAGACCCGATGGGATTTCATACGCTGGTCACGCCGCAGCCGTTACCTTCCGCATTCTAAAGGAAGCGGGGTGTCGTCCCATGGTGAAGTTCAGCGGTTCTCGAGGCTTCCAGGTTCTATGCAGAATCGGACACGATTCGGAACCCCTTGACTTCGGTGCTCTCCGCCATATCGTGAGGGCCGTTCAGATGCGACTTGAAGTAGCTCTGAGAGACGAGGATGTCCGGAGTGACTATGCTAGCCTCCCGCTCAATGAGCCCTTCACGACCTCTCAGACAGAGAACAAGGAGGCCAGAAAGGACCAGATCCTCGTGGATTGGAGCTCGATGAAGCCGCAGGGCGACTACAGGTCCCCCTTCTCACTTCATCATAGGACGGGGCTCGTCTCCCTCCCTCTAGAGTTGGATTCCCTTCGTGTCTTCGGCAGAGAGATGGCCGACCCGCTCCTCATAGTCAGCCGCGGGCCTGACTTCTCGTTTGCGCGGAATCTCTCGGACACGGCGGCGGACGCCCTTCTCTCCTTGTCTGATGGCCACGCCGTCTAATGATTCACGCCTTCGGGTCTCCGCTCGGTTGAATCGATACGCGTTTAGCAAGGTATAAGAGGGCCTTCGTGCCCGATTGGACTCCGAGGTCAGATTACTTGGGTAGTCTGCTCAATTACGTGATTCGACGGATTCTATTCATGATTCCGATTTTAGTCGGAGTGACGATGCTGGTCTACTTTGTCGGCAACGCGGCAGGGAACCCGATCGCCCTCGTCCTTCATGGCCTGAGGAAGCCTTCCCCTGCCCTTATCGCGGAGCTCACGGCCTACTATCACCTCAACCAGCCCGTCACCCTGCGATACCTCTACTATCTCTGGAACCTTCTTCACTTTAACCTAGGGGTATCTACGACGACGAACAGGCCCGTTGCTCTAGAGATAGGAGCATGGACTTGGACGACGCTCTACCTCCAGCTTTCAGCCCTCTTCCTTTCTCTGGCCATAGGAATCCCCGTCGCAATCTACTCGGCCAAGCATCAGTACACCAAGTCGGACTACGTCATAACGGGCGCGACAATCTTCGGGTACTCCATGCCCACCTTCTGGCTCGGGCTTATGCTCATTGTTGTTTTCGCGTTCTACATCCCGATACTCCCATCCTACGGGGCGACCGCAGGAGGTCTGAGGCTCTGGTGGGGGAGCCCGTTCATGGACAGTATCGCGCATCTCATTCTCCCCATGGCTGTCCTCACCTACGTTGAAATAGCGACCTGGGTGAGGGTGCTGAGAGGAAACATGCTCGAAGTGATGAGGCAGGACTACATCCTAGCGGCCTACGCCAGTGGCCTGAGCGACAGGACAATCACCTACCGCCATGCCCTGAAGAACGCCATCTCACCAATCATCACTCTGGTGGGCCTCTCGATAGGCGCTGCTTTGGGCGGAGCCCCAGCACTTGAGACGGCGTTCACTTGGCCTGGTCTAGGGTATGCCTTCACTCAGGCTGCTCTTTCGCTGGACATCACCACCGTTGAAGGTATCACCATAGTGATCACCATAATGGTCCTCTTCGCGAACCTTATCGTGGATCTTGTCTACGGCATGGTGGACCCGAGGGTCAGGGTATCGTAGAGGCGACGTTGTCTGTCAAATAGTTCCTCGTCATCAGGACCTTCCGCGAAGCAACCCACCAAGCCCAGGCGCAGGAGCGCGACCCAGTGGGCGGTTGCCTGGAGGAGGTTCAAACGGAACAAGTCAGGCCTCTTGGGGTTTGCCATCGTCATCGCCTTCTTCATATTCGCCTTTGTGTTGCCCGTCTTGGCCTCGATAAGGTTGCCCGACGGGTCGCATCTGATCAGCCTCTATCCGGCCAGAAGCTTCGAGGCCCTCTACCAGGGACAGGAAGGCCAGCCCCCCAGCTGGCAGCACCCGTTCGGGACCGAACTGGCTGGCATAGATGTCTTTAGCGATTCCGTTTGGGGAGCGCGCAATGACCTCTACGTAGGGATTGCAGCGACTCTGTTGGCTACGGTGATAGGGATAGCAGTGGGCGCTGTGGCTGGTTATTCTAAGGGCATCATCAGCGCCAGTCTCCTCGGCATAATACAGGTCTTCTTCGTGATACCGGTCCTCCTGCTGATCCTCCTTTTCGCCCGTGTGTATTCAGTCTTGGTCTTCGCGGGGTTCGGCCTGACGTTGATCGTTCTCATCTTGGGATTCTTTGGGTGGTCCGGCATTGCATTCGTCGTGAGGGGTGAGATATTCCGGGTCAAAGAACTTGAGTTCATACAGGCCGAGAAGGCTCTTGGTGCGAGCAACTTCCGAATACTATTCAGGCACATCGTCCCTAATATCCTGACACCCGTCATCGTCATCGCGAGCCTCAGTGTTGCTGGGAACATCCTTACGGAAGTCGTCATCTCGTTTCTCGGATTCGGCGATCCCAACACCGCTACTTGGGGCCTCTTGATTCAGGAAGGATCAACTTACGTGAGCACCTACTGGTGGGTCTCCTTCTTCCCTGGGCTTCTTGTCGTGCTGATCGTCCTGGGGTTCAACCTCCTCGGAGACGGCCTATCTGACGCCTTGAACCCGAGGCTGAGGGAGTGAGCTCCTTGGATAATATACTGGACATCCAGGACCTGAAGACATACTTCTTCACGGAGGCGGGCGTCGTCAAAGCCGTCGATGGGGTTTCCATACAAGTGCAGAGGGGGGGGACCCACGGGTTGGTGGGCGAGTCGGGCTCAGGCAAGAGCGTCACGGCGCTAAGCACGCTGAGGATAGTCCCGCGCCCGGGTAGGATTGTCGGCGGCAAGATCACCTTCGACAACATAGACGTGTTGAGTCTGGAAGAGAAGGAGGTGAGGAAGCTCAGGGGGAAGCGGATGGCCATCGTCTTCCAGGATCCGATGTCCAGCCTCAATCCGCTCTACACGATAGAGCACCAGCTCACTGAAGTGATTAGGCTGCACAAGGGCCTTGACAAGGCAGCAGCGAGAGACGAGGCCAGGAAGATTCTGGAGCTTGTAGGCATCCCGGAAGCGGAGAAACGGCTTGACGCATATCCTTTCGAGCTCAGCGGCGGAATGAAGCAGAGAATCGCCATCGCAAGAGCCCTGTCATGCGAGCCCTCCCTGCTTTTCGCCGACGAGCCTACCACGAACCTCGACGTCACCATACAGGCGCAAGTCCTGGAGCTCATGAAGACTTTGAAAAAGGACTTCGGGATGACGCTCGTGGTGATCACGCATGACATGGGCATCATCGCCGAGATGACTCAACGGGTCACCGTGCTGTATGCGGGCCAGGTCTACGAGACCGCCAACACGTGGGACCTCTTCAACGGCCCTAAGCATCCATACACCGAGGCCCTGCTCAAGGCCGTCCCGCGCCTTGACAAGAAGAAGGTCTTGGTGTCTGTGCCTGGAAACATACCCAACCTAATCGAGCCGCCCAGCGGGTGTCGGTTCCACCCGCGCTGTCCCTACGCGATAGAGGTCTGCAAAGAAAAGGTCCCCGTCTTGGAGGCCGTCACGCCCGACCACAGCGTCGCCTGCCACCGGTGGAAGGAGCTCCAGCTCAAGGGGTCGCTCTAGATGGGATATAGCACACTGTTGGAGGTTCAGGACCTGGTGAAGTACTTCGAAGTCTACACGCGAGGCGTCGTATCCAGGAAGAAGGTAGGCGATGTCCATGCAGTGGATCATGTTGACTTTGTTGTAGGCAAGGGTGAGACCTTGGCTCTGGTGGGCGAAAGCGGTTGTGGCAAGACGACGACGGCCAAGGTCGTCCTCGACTTGGAGCCTCCGACCAGCGGCAAGGTCATATTTGACGGCTTGGACGTCTTTGAGACCTTCCGCAAGGGCAAGAAGGCTGACCGGTTCAAGCTACGCAGGAGCATGCAGCTGGTTTTCCAGAACCCCTATCTATCCTTGGATCCAAGGATGACCGTTTACGACATCCTCTCGGAGCCGTTCGTTATCCAAAAACATGTTCCCAAGGCCGAATGGACGGAACGCGTCTACCGGCTCCTGGAGATGGTGGGTCTCGAAGCCTACCATGCGGAAAGGTATCCCCATGAATTCAGCGGCGGCCAGAGGCAGAGGGTCAGCATAGCCAGGGCCCTCGCCGTCGAGCCGAAGCTGGTGGTCGCCGATGAGCCGGTGTCTTCCCTGGACGTTTCCATCAGGGCACAGATCCTCAACCTTATGATCGACCTTCAGAACAAGGTGCAGCTGTCATATCTTTACATCTCGCATGATCTGAGTTCTGTGCGGCAGATTAGCCATCGCGTCGCTGTAATGTACTTGGGCGAATTTGTGGAACTGGGCGATACAGAGAGGGTCTTCGGCAAGCCGCTTCACCCGTACACTCAAGCGCTGATGTCCGCCATACCCATACCCGACCCCGACACGAAGGTCCAGAGGATCATCCTCCCGGGCGAAGTCCCCAGCCCCATCAACCCACCTCCGGCCTGCCGTTTCCATCCGAGGTGCCCGTACGCCAAGGACATCTGCAAGGCGGAGAAGCCCGCATGGACAGACGCAGGCTATGGTCATTGGGTCTCGTGTCATTTCTGGAAGGATTTCGCCTAGGACGCCGTCCACGATTGGAGGTTCCGCTTAGCGAAGCCAGAGGGCTGGGAGTGTGAACTAACCCGAGCCCTGACGACCGCCCGACGTTTACAGAAGGCGCAGGCGCTGCGCCTGAACCAGAGCCCTCCCGTAGTTGAGGGGAATCAAAGATTGATGGATCATGTAGACGTTCTTCGAGTAGGTGGTGCCTCCCCACGTCCTCGTTGCTTGGACAAGGCCCTTCTTGTTGAGGCTCTGGAGGGCGGCTCTGACCATGCTTTCGACGCTGGAGCTGGTGCCCAAGGCGCTCAGAGCCGTTTCCAAGTCGCCCCTGTGCCGATCGCAGAACTCCCTCATCGTGAACGGGGCGCTCGCCCATTCATCGTCATGCCTGAGGATTTCCCACATCTTCTCTCTGCAAGTAGTGGTCCTCGCATAGCGCCCGAACTGCGACATTAACACTCTTGTAGTTATGAGATGTTGCATTTAAGCCTTCTCTGGACTAGTCGTTACTGGTTGGCTTTCACTACGATTATCTGCAATAGTGACCCGAAAGCCTCAGTCTTCTTCAGAAGAATGGGCATTTCAACTGGAAATCGTTCCTTCAGGGGTTTCCCTCTGCCGAGCATCCTAAAATAGGCGCTCAGGCAGGTGGTTCAGGGAGGGATGCCTGCGAGTCTCTCATCGATGCTGGACCTTTTGCGCTACATGAAGGAGGGGCGGAATGAAGTGGAGGAGATTTCGAAAGCCATGCTTGTTGGTCCGGAAGCGCTATACGGGATCACAGAGGAGCTGAGTTCCATCGGGCTTGTGGGTTTCGAGACGGGCAGCCTGACTCTTCCACCGGGAGGGAAGGTAAGGTTAGCCATATACCTCAGGGGGAAGGGCGCCTCAATGCATGAGTTGGGGGGCGCCCTCAGCTGGAGGGAGTTTGAAGTGTTCGCGGGTTCCGCGTTGGAGGCCTGCGGATACGACGTCAGGATGAACTACCGTTTGAAAGCGCCTAGAAGGGAGATAGACGTAGTCGGCATCCTCAGCGGGTTTGGCATCGCTATAGACTGCAAGCACTGGCGTCGTGACGTTCTCAGTCGACTTCGCCCGGCGGCAATGATGCAGAAGGAAAGGGTCCAGCTTCTGCTCGAATCTCGCAGGATCCCCGGTCTTAAGGAGATTCTTCCTGCTCTCTTGGTGCTTTCGCGGACGGGCTTGCTTTCCGTGGAGGGCGTTCCGATTGTGCCGGCCGACGGCCTTTTGGATTTTCTGGCCGGTGCCCGCGGGTGTCGGGCGCAACTTCTGGAGTTAGGCAACCCCTCAGAGACTCCGAGAGGGCTACCGCGGCACGTTCCTGTCCAGAAGGTGCTTTAAGCACAGGACATAGGATACGGTGATGGAATTTGCAGTTTTTGCGTGGATATTTCATCTATTCTGCACCTCACGCTGGTGCCTGCCAGTTAACAGAAGACAAAATATCCGTGTTCGCAAAGTATAAATAGCATTATGGGAGTCTGGTTTCACGACGAATATGACTTCGCAGAATAGACAAATCTTATTGGGAGCTGCGATAGCTCTCGCTATTTACATCACTCTTTTCAGCTCGATTGCCGGTGTCGCGAGTACTTCGGCTTATGCACAGAGCACAGCGTACTTCAGCATCACGTTGATCGCCCCTACGTCGAACGCAGCGAGGAGGCAGTATGCCTCCATCATCGCTGGCTCATTGGCGAGCGTAGGCATCGATGCGAAGGTGTTCTATGTCACCTTCAGCGAACTTGACACCAGGATGTTCTTCTTGGGCGCTTACAATGCCGATGGCTCCATCAACTGGGCCCAAACCGGAACGGACTTCGCCCACGGAGGATACGACGCCGGTTTCATCGGGTGGGGTGCCACGGGCCTCTCGCCTGACTCTTCGTTCAGTAACTTCCTGGGTGACTACAGCGATTGGGCGCCGGCCGGGAACAACTACTACTTCTACAACAGCTCGGCAGCCAACGCATTGATGCACGGCGTCTACAGCACCGCCAACATGACCCTGCAGCAGCAGGATATATGGAACCTGCAAGCCCAGATACTTCAGGACACTCCACAGATCACTATCTACTACAACGAGTGGATCATAGCTAGGGATCCGGCATTAGCGGTTTATGGAAACAATACTGTCTTTAACAATGTCGGGTTCCCCAGCGATGTGCAGCACATGTCCGGCAAGAGCACCCTTAACTTTGCTGAGGCGGGCAACGTCTTCCCCGACAACAATCTCAACCCTCTACCGACCACCACGAGCAACTCATTCTACGCCCTCTTCATCTACGCTCCGGTATTCGAGGGCCTGCAAGAGTTGAACTCAATCACCAGCTCGTACTATCTAGCCCTCGCAAACTCCATCAGCTCTACACCTGACGGCCTCAACTGGACCGTCAACTTCAAACCCAACAACTTCCAGGACGGAGTCCCCGTGACTTCAGATGATTACGTCTTCACGTTCCAGTCGCTGTTCGACCCCAACGGTGGTTACGTAGGTCAGGGAACCATGCTAGCCCAGCTAGGAACGAAGGGCGAGTTCACCTATCTCAACGGAACGACGGTAACTGACGACCAGACCCCGGCGGGACAGGCCCCGGCCACGTGGTATGTCACGGCGATAGACAAGAACACATTCTCACTCGACGTACCGGCAGTCTACGCGTTCATGAACATGACGTGGATGACCATATCCCCACTGCCAAAGCACTACTTCGAGCAATTCGCGATCAGCACTTGGAACTCGCTGCCTTATGTCGAGGCCACTGGATACACGGAGACTTGGGATAAGACAGTGTACGGTGGCAACGGCAGTTGTCACTTCGTGGGTCCGTTCGGCAATGGCCCCTACGTACTTACGAACTACGACTTTACGAGCAACACCGCGAACGAAGTTGCGTGGGAGGGCTACTGGAACGCCACGGGCCTCGAGAACATCGGGCAATTCACCGTCAAGAACTACAACGTCGTCTGGATTTCGGGTGCGGACGCTGCCGTAGCTGCTTACAAATCGGGAGAAGTCAATCAGTTGGACACCAACTACGCCCTGAACTCATATGTCTCCACACTGCAGGGCATCGGCGCCAACGTTATCATGGGACCAGAACTGGGCTACCAGGAAATGGGCTTCAACCTCATGAACCCCATCTGGGGAACTGGAACTGGTACACCTGCGGGAACGGCCGCCGCTGCTGCGGCAGTCAGGAAGGCCATCAGCTACTTGGTGCCCAGGCAACTGATCGTGACCAGCCTGTTGAACGGACTCGGTACCCCTGGCATCACGCCTTGGGCTCCAGCCTACGGCTTCTGGTTCAACCCCAACCTACAAATGGACCCCTATGACCCGACAAAGGCCGTCGCTGAACTAGCCCTGGCAGGCTACTCAGGAGGATCAGCGGTCATTCCACCAACACCGCCAGCGATAGTGGCGCAGACATACTTGGTAGCCGGAAATCCGGTTGAAGTATCAGGAGTGTTGACGGACCCGACCTCAGGAGCGACCATCAATGGCAGCCTCATAACACTGCAAGCGAGCTATGACTATAGCGCCTCGACCGGAACAGGCACCTGGACCGATGTGGCTGAAACGACAACAGGTGCGGGCGGGGTCTACGCGGTTTGGTTCACGCCTACGCAACCGGGCACCGTCTACCTGCAATGGCTGAACTGGCCCGGGAAAGGCACGGATACCAGCCCCGTCTTCAACGAGACCATAATAACGCTCAGTCAGGCGCTGACGGACGCACTGACTCCATATGCCCAGTCAAGCCAAGTGACGGCGCTGTCGAACTCTCTCTCCACCTTCTCGACCACGGTAACCAACGAGCTCAACACATTGACTTCAAAGGTGAATTCGCTGCAGTCCGATTTCAACACGGCCTCATACGTTGCGTACGGAGCCATCCTGATAGCCATCATCGCACTAATCCTCGCGCTGTTGTTAAGCAGACGCAAACCCCAATAAAGAACTGCATTCAGAAAGTCACATTTTATATTTTTTCGAATGGAGCCCAACGCGAGCTATGGGGAGAGCAGGACGAGGGACAGAGCCACGGCCAACAAGATGACCCATACACCCGTCAGGACGAGCATCGCTCCCCTCACCTGCGCCTCTCGGTGCTTGTCCGCTGAGTACTCCGAGTCCGGGTCGCCCAGGAGCCTCCGGAAACTCACCGTAGTCTGGGCCTGTGAGAAGTCCAGAAGCCCACCGAAGATGAAGAGGAAGGCGACCTCCAAGATCAAGATGTCGCTCAGAATGCCTGCCGCGATGTCGAAGCCGGTGTACAGGTACAATCCGAACCCGAGGATCGCGTCAAAAGCGACGATGATGAGGAAGTATTTGAGGGATTTGAGGAGGATTAGGCTGACCAGCCGCATCGGAAATCATCTGATACGGCAGCTATTTTAATCGTTCCAATCAAAAGATTTTAGAACGTGCGCGCCCGGGAGCTACTCTAGATGCCGAAGAAGAACGGCTCCAAGAGGCCCTTTCTTATCAGTTTCAGCGTTGTAATGGTGGCTTTGATAGCAATCACACTAGGATTACCTTACCTGTCAGGTCCTTCGGTGTACCATTTCCCTACGAATTACAACGTGACTCTTGAGCCCTGGATGAGCTTCGTGCCACCCAATGCCGTGAGCGCGGGAGAGATAAAGGTCGCCCAGCTCGTGGCCACCGGACTAAGCTATTCCGATGTCGGAGCCACCTTCCTGAACGTCTACCAGGCGAGCCTCGCGCTGACGCCCGGAAACGTGTCGATGGTTGCGACCTATGACCTCCCCGCCCCCTCGATCACCGAGAACGGCACAGAGGTGGACATCTTCCAGCCCACCGCCATCGCATACAGCTCCGTCCTCAACCAGCTCAACTCCAACGACCTCGTGATCAAGGAGAACTACAGGTCCAGTACGATCTACAGGGTGCTGAACCACAACGTCGTTAACAACTCCCTTACCCTGGGATACCTTTTCTTCGAGAACGGCTTCATCGTCTACACCCAGGGATCGGCCGACCCCCTAGGAGACATAAAGAAGGCCATGGACTTCTCGCTCGATGGAAGCCCGGGCCTATTTGAAAACAGGACCGTCCAGGCCGCGGTCTATGCCTCTACGGGCGGGGGGTCCGACTTCCTTGCGTTCTATTACGTCTCCTTCTCCACGCAGCTTCAGAACTTCACGATGGGCTCGAAGATCGTGTACTACTCCGGGGGCAATTACGACGGGAAGTACGCCTTTGGCTTCGAAGACCTCAGGGTTTCGAAGGCGCGTTTCGACGATGTGAGGAACCTTTATCCTGACGGCTCCAGCTATTCCATCCTCGACAACTATGTCGTCGCCGACTTCGTCTTCGCACCGGGCGGAATAAGGAACGAGATCGAGGGATTCTAGCCCCAAGCTTAAAATCGAAGGGCAAAGATGTCTGACGCATGAATCGTTTCAAACTAGCTTGGCAGGTGACACTGCTCTTGGGGGTCGCGCTGGTCCTTGTCGGCGTCTTCGTTCCAATGATTCAAGTGCCCGGGACCATCTTCAAGACGGGGCCGGGGATCGGCTCGAACGAAACGCAGGCTCTGAGCTCCTGGACCGACTTGGAAGAAACCCCTCCAATAACGGCAGGACAGTCACTGAACGTACAGGCCTCTGAGGGCGGTTCGGGAACGGTTACCCTACAAATCGTGCAACAGGATCCTTCGGGCAACCTCCCTGACGCGTATCTGATAACGCTGGACCAAACCGTCCCCACCGCAAACGTAACGATACCCGTCAAGTACTTCAACCCTTTCGTCCTGATGATTACATCATACAATTCCACCTACAGTGTCTCGGTGAGAGGGGACTGGGTTCAGTACTACCAGGCCAGCCTCGGCATATACTGGGGTACGACCCTCGTTTTCGCCGGTCTGGTGATGTTCTACTACTACAGGATCGTCGAGCGGAGGGAGGCCGTCTTCAGGAAGGCCATGGAAGACGCGACGAAGGAGACCGCCTGATTCCCTGCCCCATCACTTTGAAACCATGGCTCTTTTCGGCGAGCGGGATTCCCTACACGAAAAAGGTGTAGCTGAGGATGGCCTCTCCATCCGACCGCAGCAGGTAGACGGTGTAGACCCCCTTGCCGAAAGAAGCGATGAATGGCTCCATGGGCAGGGACAGGTTCACCAGGCCCGGTCCCGTCTGCCAGGTCAAGGCATTTGCAGATAGGGTCCCAGGCGGGCCCGTTATCCCGTAATCGGAAGGCGGCAGGACGATTCCGATTTCTGTGCCCAGGTCATAGGAGGCCGTGTATTGAGGGTCCTGGCGCAGAGCGCTAACGCTGATATTGGCGGGCGTGGCGTCCATGTAGACGGCCGCCACCGTCACGTAGAGTGTGGAAGGAGTCGTCCCCTCTATCCGGAGGACATCGTCGGACAACCCCAGAGGACCAGTGAGGTTAACGAAGGTGTTCTCGAAGTCCTCCACCAGGTATATGTTGTGTTCATCGTACGATATGCCTAGGGAGACGCTGCCGTGGTTGGGATCAAGTATGTTGCTCCTGTGCTCCCAGTTGAAGGAGGAATCATCGTACATCATCTGCACGTTCATCTCAACAAGCGCCGACTTCAGGTCGTTGAGGCTGGCGTAGCGAGAAGGGCTTTGGGCTTGCCAGGCGACGTTTTCGAAGACCGCCCCCGTTCCGTTCAGCAGACTGTATCGCATGTAAGGCTTCAGGCCCTGGGTGTCCCAGTGGCTGAAGTATCCGAAGAACAGCATCGAATTCGCATGCTGCTGCCCGGAAGGGACGACGCTCATGCTGACCGCCTGAAAACCCAAGCTTGACCGGTCTTGGTTGATGAGGCCCAGCACGTACTGAGCCAGCTCCTCGTAATTGGGGGGATAGGTGATGGAGGCTACGCCTCCAATAATCGTCGGATCTTCGATCGTGTACGATGGCAGGGTCTGAATGGGTACGTAAGATGTTATGGCGTAGACGGCCACTAGGACGATAACGAGGGCTCCGCCGACGTAAATCCCTCGCATACCCAAAGCTGCAAGACCGCCTTGATGCAGAATATGCCTT
>JBEKZX010000059.1:0-9806 GCA_049509455.1 Conexivisphaerales archaeon | reverse complement strand
AATGTCGCAGCCCTTGGGATTTCATTATATGAGACAGGTAAGACACTGAAGCGTCTCTAATGCGTCGTTCGTGGACGGCCTAAGGGCCTTGACTCCCGCCTCAGCCTACAAAACTGGTAAGACGTTGTCGAGACATGGGCTTGGACCTGCGAACGGGCTGGCATTTGGCGTGGTGTACGTCAGGTTTTTAGCTCCCTTTCGACTTCACAGTGAGTGACACCATTGAACAGGACAGGTTGGTTCGTAATCATACTGGTTGCGGGAGTGGCCGCATACCTGGCGGTGTCTCTGGCATCTCCGTATTTCGTGACCAACTCGTCCTCTTCGCAATCCAGCGGGATGATGGGGGCTGGCGGCATGATGAGTTGGTGGACGCCCTTCTCGGGGAACCAGTATTCCTATCCCTCCCTGATTTGGTTGCTCCCCGTGGCTGCGTTGGGGATAGTTCTGGTGGGCGCGGCTGGCGTCGCATATTCGATCGTCGTCCCTGAGATCAGGACCGTCAAAGAGGGCTCGGCAGATGTTCTCCCTCCGTCTCCCGCCGCCGCGTCGGGCACTGGGCCGAACGCTCCTAGCGGCATGGCACCTCTCCCAACGGCGAGTTCATCGGCTGAACACCTGCCATCATCCATGCCTCGGCCTTCCACGGACAACGCCGATGCTGTGTTGAAGACCCTCAAGCCCGATGAGAGGAAGGTCGTGGACGTCCTAAGGGCGCATGAAGGGAAGTACCTTCAGAAGTGGATCGTCAAGGAGACGAACATGAGCCGACTGCAGGTGCACAGGGTCGTGGCGAGGCTGGTGGAGAGGAACCTGGTGGTGGCCAAGGCCGTCGGGAACACGAACGAAGTCTCACTGGTAGAGTGGATGAAGGAAAGAACCAAGTGAGAGTCAGCCTCCGACGGTCATGACGGACGGCTGGAACGAGTATCCAATAATGCTGACTTGGTTAGGGAAGTTGCGAGGAGGTCTGGTTGTAGAGCCGTCCTCCAAAGTCCGACATCATGCCACAACACCAACTCCACATCCCTTGCCAGCTCCATCTTGCTATGCTGTTGGAGCTTCCATTTGCCGTCGCCGATGCCTGCTGTCCAACATAACTCCCGCCCATCATCCCTCCCACCATTCCGCCGCCCATCATGCCGTTCCCTCCGCCATGGCCGACACCAGTGGTCGTGCCAACGTAGCTGCCCGTGGAGGCTTGCTGCGGAGACATGGAACGGCTGTAGGCCGTCGCTGCGGTAGCTCCTGCGAGGAGGAGCGCTGCTATGAGAATCATGACGCTTCTTCTTTCCATCGTTTGACACCTGTCCAAGTATAGGGTAGGGAGAGGATTTGACAGTTGGCTGATACCAATCTCATGGGGCGCATGATACATTTCTGAAACGGTTTCAGAGCACCAGAAACAACTGCGAGTCCGTATCGTTGGGGATTCGTGATCGTCTGAGTACTGAAACCCATATAAAATCGGTTCCCGTCAATGGATGGCGGTTTCAAATCGACAGGGTCATATCACGGCTGTCAATAAGGGATGTTAATGGCTCGTGGCGAGCCTTTTTCGCGAGGCGTGGACATAGTCGGCACCGACGGGTCTCTCGTCGCCTTGGGATGGGCCGCCATCCTTCTGGGGACTTCATGGGTTGCTTGGGACATCCTCGCGGCGCTGTCCTCGTATTTCCTCTTCTTCCAGGGAAATCTTGGCAATGCCGCTCTCGTCCAATTCTTTCTTGTCCACAACATCGAACGGATATTCACTGCATCTGCTTCAGCGCTCGTAGTGATCGTCGGATACGAGACCGTCAGAGGACGCAGCCAGAGGAAAACCTTGCTCGCGGTTATCGTCGGAGTGTTCTGCTTCGGCGTCGCAACCTTGTCGACCTTCGGGTATCCTTTCTCGTTCGGTTGGAACGCCTACCTTCTGCAGGGTTCCGTATTGGCAACTGGAGGGACGCTCTTCCTAATGCGGGACGAAAGAGGATTCAGGTTGGCGGGCTTCTTTGTGGGAACACTAGCCATAATCTTGTTCTACATGGGCAATCTGCCCTTCCCGCCTGGTTTCTATGACTACTTGACGACGGTCGTTTCGTCTCCTTACTTCGTATACTTCTGGGGATTGTTAGGTCGCTGGGCGATCGTCTCCGACACGTTGCAAGTTCTTGGTGTATCCACGGCGATACTTCTGGCAGTCATTCCCGTTGCGCTCGGGTCGTGGGCAATGAGGGCTTATTTGACTAATCAGAAATCGGCCGTCGCCAGGGTGCTTGACTCTCTTCTCGTACTGTCAGGATTCGTATTCGGGATAGTGCTTGTTGCGGTCAGTTGCTTTGCTGCAAGTATGATCGGTTCCTTGCTATTCTTCGTACTGACTCCTCCAAGTCTCATCCCTGGTTCGCTTGCGATTTGGATCATCGTCTCGATACTCATGACAGGCTTACTTGTCTCCGCCCTGCAGGCCGTGGGTGGAGCTATCACGGCTCTAGGTTGTGCGCTTTGGTTTAGCCGATTTCGGATTAATGCTCCAGATGTGGCAGATGGCTCGGAGATTTCGTCAGCACCTTGCAAGCATGAGAATGTGGCTCGGGGCGTATTGACTGAGAAACTGACCTTCTAGAGCAGATGCACGCTTGGCGGCGATGTCCAGAACTGATAGGAGGAACCGAAGTTAACCTCACCGATGTTGAACAGGCGATATGTCAAGGAGACAGTTAGGGGTGTCCTCTCGCAGCCCGTTGGGGTGGTGCATCTACCCAGATAGAGATGCTCTTGAATGAAGGGAACGAAGAAGGCGAACAAGACGAAGGCCACCACAAACACAGTGGCCACGGCGTAAGCCCTTCTCAATCCATCTAGTGGTAGGTCGCGGTCTCTTTTATTTCATACTCTGCGGATGTAGGCTTGGACCTGCGAATGGACCCATAGTGGCACTGTCACCCGCCAGGAGAGACTACGTCGGTCGAGACATCGAAGTAGCATACCGCCTTGTGGCCCCATATGTCTTGGGCTAGGATGGTGTAGGAGCCCACGGTGAAGGGCTGCAG
This sequence comes from Conexivisphaerales archaeon, assembly GCA_049509455.1. Lineage (GTDB taxonomy): Archaea > Thermoproteota > Nitrososphaeria > Conexivisphaerales > DTJL01 > DATKKG01. The sequence continues at coordinate 6,768 of JBEKZX010000059.1, read as the reverse complement.
GGTGTAGTTGGTCAATGTGACGCTGGAATAGCCTGGAAGCGTCTTGATCTCATACATGGATTGAAGTTGGCTGGGGAACGCGCCCCAGTTCTCCACCATCGCGACGTCGCTGTGGGGGTAGAATGTGAAGTTTATGACGTTGGGGCCGCTCGTAGTTGGACAGTAGTACGCTTCAACTGGTGGGTAGGGCGGCAGTGGCGTGGCGTTCAATGCCTCGTCCATGGTGAGGTGTCCAGAGTAGACGTTCAGCGTGCTGAGGAGGTGCCCGCTGCATCCGCCGAAGGGGAAGCCAGAGTATCCCCAGTCCATGCTGGCCGTCGCTTGGACTCCGTCGTTCGTGGGATTGTAGAGGTCGGCGTAGACAGTGATCCTCTGCCCAGGGTTGATCTGCGTTATCGAGACCGAGGCAGTGAGCTGAAGGGCAGAAGCGTTGCGTACAAGCGTGGATGGGAAGGGCAGAGACGCACTCGGCTGGACGCTCGATATGGGTATTATTCCAGCCTGCTGGAACACCGCCACTGTGGCCAAGAGGAGGGTCAAGGCCACCAGCCCTGCTAGGACGCCACGGCTGACGATGATCTTGTGGTTCTCTCTCATCTCCTTCGTAGCGGTGCCTTCTCTCTGGACGCCAACGACCCTCAGAGCCTCCCTGCCATCATCGGTCAGAGCATAGTTGCCGCCAGCATCTGCAGCCACCAGCCCGTCCAGCCGTCCGAGGTGGAACTGCAGATGACCGCTGCTTTCAAGTCCAACCCTTCGTCTCAACTCGGAGAAGCCCAGAGGTCCTGCTTCAAGGGCATTAAGTATCCTGATTCGTACGGGGTGACCCAAAGCGTCGAAAAGCTCTGCCCTGGACTTATCAAAGCTGGCTGCGTCGGGCTCGTCGGACATAGCTAATACTGTGATGGCGCTCGGATATAATACCACGTTCGTGCGCGGCCTTGACCTGTGCCGACAACGATGGTCTATGTTTGTGGTCTGATTGAGGATGGGTATCCGTTAGAGCAGAACGGTGACAATATCTCTTACGCAGTCTATAAGGGTGAGACCTATCACAAGCCAAAGTGCTATGATGAGAAGGAAGTCCGCGGTGGTGTTCGGATTTCTCGGTTTTGACTTTCCTCTCCTTCGCCTTCCCTTTTCGAATCGATGAACGAAGAAGTTCGCTAATAGAAATGGAGTTACTATCAGGAGAACATGGAGGACTGTAGAGATAAAGAAATTGAATGTTGAGGCAAATGCCCAAACCTCAAGTGGGTTGCTTTCGTGCACCAACCCCCTCCATATTCCATACAGGGTCACGAACTCGGCTAGAACATTCGCTGAGACGCTTATAATGCACCCGTAGGAAATGGTGTCGTGCTCGAATTTTGATATGTCAGGACCTCCAACAGGAACGAAGATCTTGGTCAGCCACTTGGGAGCAATGTTGTTTTTCTTTTCGAAGACAGAGAGGAGGCAGCCGCTCAGGACGATCCACGCGGCGTAGATGCCAATGGTGATGGTGTTGATGACGGACGATTCCATCTGCGCGAGTGCTGTCCAGTGCGCCGCCTGTGTGATGACGGAGGCCAGAATTCCCCCCAGGGCCACCATTGAAAACAGCTGCTTCATGCCGACCTCGTGAAGTCGACCATATAGGAGGATGCCCAGGCAGAAGGCAAGGACAGGACCCGACAGTAGTTGCACGAGGCTGGTGTACCACGGTGGAAAATTCCCAGGAGGATAGAGCAGATAGTCGATGGCGACCCACCCTGCTCCTACCGCTACGAAGCCTATGGCCAGCCAAGCTGCGAGGAGGAAGCTCTTACTGCGGGCGGGGCTGGCTATCGTAATGGCACCTCGGCGCCACTGCGAAAGGAACGCCCCTGCCAGCATGACAAGTGAGACGTTGAGCGCGTTCTCCAGCGCGAACACTGTGTTGTTTTGTATGAGGGATTGTATGAAGGGTATGCTCAGGTCGAGCTGATAGCTGCACGTACCAGATGCGTTGGCGAGATAGGGAGGGAGTCTAATGCAGCCCTGTGTGATGGTCATGGGCACCATCCCGACCAGGAACCCAGCAGCCAAGGTCATGACGAAGATCCCCGTCAGGTCGAACGACTTGAGCCTCTGCTGGACGAAATACCCTGCGAAAGGCACCAGCACCAGATACAGAACGAAGAACGATATCTGGGACGCCACAATGTAGCCCAAAGGGCGCGGGGCAAACGAAGGAGGGACGACCAGGTATTCCTCCGCGAAGCTGACCGCCCAGAGGAGGAGGGCGACGCCGAACCACACCCCCCACACCCCCCAGTTTCTTTTCGGCGTGGGTGCTTGTGATGGTTCTCCCACCGCGGCGTCCTCTGACATTCGGAGATGGTCTACTCAACTGTCCGATTTAAGTGGTCGCACGAGGCGGGTCAGCTGATGGCTGGCCCATTCGCAGGTCCAAGCCTAGGCCATTTGGATCCGCTTTTTTTCTGACACGCCTTCGAGAGTCAAGAGTATCAACCCTTCAGGCCGTGGCTCAGAATCACACCTGGGACGTCATCCGGAATCCCTCGGCCTCCATTCTTGTTCAAGCCCCCTCCATCCCGATGGCCTCAATGGTCTCGAACTGCGGACCAATGGCATCAGGGTCTCAATAGGAGGGCGGTTCGGTGGCTCACTGAACGACGAAATGCACCAGCGCCGTGTCTCCCCAGACGTCTGACGCTGCGATCGTATATGCCCCAAATTGAAAGAGAAGGAAGCCGTTATTCGTAACAGTCGAAGCCGAGTAATAACCGCTTGCACCCGTTTCATCATCGCATGCGCCCACTCCACACGCAAAGTTCTCAAGAGAAACGCTGACCGTGACCAGCTGGCCGTTCAACGAAGGGTAGCTGCTCACTCCGTAGGCGATGCCGCTATCAGGCAGGAACACGAGCCCGCTGGGGGAAGGAACAGGAGTGGGGCAAGGGGGAAAGAAATCTGGGAAAGCTAGCTGCAACGGCTCTCCCGCCTCGGAGAAGTTGGACGCCGTGTAGTAGCCATCGAACACCGCCAGCTGAACGGGCAGGTCGCTCCCGCAGATGTACGCGCTGTGATGACCCCAGTCTGTCAAGAGGCTCGAAGTAAAGAGAGGGAGCGTCAGGTTGACGTCGAGCGTGTTGAAAAGGGAAACGTTAGCGTAGACCGTTCCGCCACACGTGATGCTGCCGCTGCTGACCGTCAGATTCATCCCCAGCCCAGAGGAGGACACAACCTGTGCGCTCTCGGGAGAGAAGTCGAAGTTCCCAGTCTGATTGTTGACGCCGCAAACGACGCTTTCTTCCTGGAGCTGCTGGGTCAGGTTGTTCATTTGCTGGATCAGGTTCGCCACCTGCCGTCGCTCCACACCGAGTGAGGACGACGACTGCCAGTAGAGTACCCCAGCGAAGGCGGCTACCAGTATGACAGCCGCGACTAGTCCCGCCAAGACGGCGCGACTGATAGTGGCTTGCTGGCCGCCATCCTTACTGCTTGAGGTCGGGTTTGATCCCTCTGCACCAATCACTCTCAGGGCCTCACGCCCTTCGTCTGAGAGGGAGTAACTGCCATCTTGCAAGACCGTGACGAGGTTGGTCAGCTTCCCCAAATGAAACTCCAGATGGCCGCTGCTCTCGATCCCCACTTTCCTCTTCAGGTCAGCGAAACCCAACGGGCCGTCCTCGAGCGCGCGCAGGATTCTTATCCTTACGGGGTGGCCCAGCGACTCGAAAAGCTCTGCCCTAGATGCATCAAAGTGTGTGTCCGCTCCTTCGGTCATCGCCAGTAATCAGGAAGGGGACAGATATAATGCCATAGTCGTAGACAGCCCGTCCCTAGGCGATATGGCAGGTCTACGTTCGTAGTCCAATACGCAATGAGAGGCGAGTTTCAGCAGAATATTTCCCACGTAGGCTTGGACCTGCGCGGGTCCGCACCGTTGGGGATTCGGTTCCAGCTGAATGCTGGAATCCGCCCAAAATCGGATTCCCGACAAGCTCTGACTGGGAAGGCTTTTCGTTCGGTCATCAAAGGTTATGTCATTTGCAATATTTGGGCTTTAAACCGTCCCCTCTCAGTCAACCTGGCGCATAGGTTCTAACCGGGATAGGAGGGCTGGATGCTGTGTTCGAATCGAGGCTCTGGGTTCTTCTGCTATGACGTACGGCTTTCCCAGGCCGTCATATACGAAGAGCTTCCCCAGCCAGAGCGACCTGATTATGGCCATCCACTGGACAGGAGAATCGAGACCAAACTGTACCACATGATAGGTGATGCCGAGGGGAAGAAGGACCTGCGAGAAGCCGACCACTATCACCCCTGCGTTGAGTAAGTCGAACGCCAGGAACTCGAAGTAGCTCGACGGTATCAGCAGGATGACGTAGAAGGGCAAGAGCATCACGTTCATCTGGGGCGTGTAGACGTAGGTGCTGGAGACAAAGGCGAACAAGGTCAGGAAGCCCAGACGGACCGGGTCCCGCTCCTTGAGCCTAAACCTCACCAGCAGGACGAGCGAGAAGAGGATGACGAAGACGGAGACCGAAACAGTATGTCTAAGGGGGGAGAAGATGTTGAGGAAAATCTCCATCCAGGACCCCTCCACGTACCAGTTGGTTTGGTAGGTCCAGAACGCCACCCAGTTCGACGGGTTAAGGAGGAAGACTGGGATGTTTATCGCACCGTAGACTGCTCCGGCAGCCCCCGAGAGTCGCAACGCGTCCTTGAAGCGCCTCTCCGAGAGCAGCAGCCCGACAGCGGGAGCCGCGGTGACGAGGTTTGAGGCCGCGGAGAGCCCCATCAGAGCGCCGGCCGCCTTCCTCCTGCCCAGAAGGAACTGCCTGATCCCTGCCACCGCGAAGAAGGTTCCGATCACGTACCAGTTCAGCAGGATCATTATGAGAAAGGTGGGGGTCGCGACGTAGAACCAGAGCACACGGCCCGTGCTCACCCCCCTCATCCTGGCCAGCAGATACAACTCCCTGACGAGGAGGAGGGTCGGAACGAGCAGGGCGATACATGTCAGTGCGTAGTAGTTCGAGAGGAGGTCTCCCGGGAGATGTCCGCCCAGGGCCCCCATGGCGTACATGAAGAAGGCGGTCAGCACGGGGTACTCCACGAACCCCTGCACGTATGGAACCGGCAGCGTGCAGGTCCCCGCGCATTCCCTAATCTGGAATACCGTCACGATGTCGCTGTACACGTGGCCTCCACCATACGGGATGTGCAGCCAGGCGCCCACGACGTAAAGTAGCACTGCCATGACCAAAATGGCGAAAAGGGAACGTGATGTGGGCCGTTCCATCTGACAGTGATGACAGGACCCCCATAATATCTCTATTTCGTAGAACGGGCGACGGCCTCTATTAACAGGTCCAGCACTTTTACATTGTGGACCGGGGAGAGTCCGCACCAGAACGGGCATGGACTTGACTCATCACCTGGAGCGGTGGCCACACACACTGTGCTAACCTGAAGACATTCCTAGGATGACAAATGCGTTGCACTAGTTCAGTGGAGGGTGGTTGTGCTAGTGCTGGGTTTCGGAGCGCCAGATTGCGCTCGCTTTACCTCAAATCACCGCCCGATTCTTCCAGCTGGCATCGATCGCCGTGAGACCTTCCGAGAGCATCGTCTTCCTGTCGGTGCGAAAGACTGAGGATCAAACTCGCATATAGAGTTATTAGGGCTCGTTTGTCGATTCGCTATTTGTCGACCGGATCTTGCCGGATTCAAACGTCCAGGATAGGCAGAAAGGCGCCGAGCCTGAAAAGCCTGGAGAAGGACCGAAGTCCGTGACCTTCAGCTGGGGGATATTGATGGTGCGGACCAGGAGGCTGCTTAACCTCCTCGATGATCTGGCCCGCTATCGGATCTTCTCTGACATCGGTTGGCTCTACATCGCCATCACGATAGCGGCCGGCGCAGCCATGATCTGGTTGATGCTCGATGAGACGTACCTCGTCTTGAGCGGAACCCTCGCCTTCCGTTGCGCGATCGGAGCCGCTCCGGTCGCTCAGTGCCACGCGAACAACGTTGTAACAGTAAGCGGGCCTGCGATAACTTCGTACCTGCTCCTTCCCGGAATCAACCGATACATCCCGGTTCTCTACGGCATAATAGGAATAGTCGTCGCGGTCGTCGTCCACGAAGGGACACACGGAGTCATCGCACGGAGGCTGAAGCTACCGGTAATATCGACTGGCCTTCTGTTCTTCCTCTTCGTTCCGATCGGAGCCTTCGTCGAGATGGACGAGGGATTAATCCAGAAGCTGAGGGCGAGGGATTCGGGGAGGATCCTGGCGGGCGGCCCGGGAAGCAACGTCGTCGTCGCCGCGGCAGCCTTGATCCTGATGATTCTGCTCCTGGGGGGGCTTGTCCCGGTGTACAGCGGTGCGCTGGTCACACAGTATTCCGCGTCCAGTCCAGCTTCCGAGCTGCACAGCGAGGGTCACCTTCAGGCCGGAGACCTAATAACCGCAGTCAACGGCACTCAGGTCTATTCCGGGCAGAGCCTGACGAATTTCATGTCTGGCACCGTGCCGAACGAGACCCTTCTGGTGTCAATCGGCCAGCAGGGAGCAATTAACACATACCCCATCACGCTGAGCGCCAATCCATACAACGAGAGCATAGGATTCATCGGCGTTACCATAGGCAGCCAGGATCTATCCTCGATAAGGGATACCTACGCGACCGCCTACATCCATGATCCGCTCCTCTACATCGTCCTCCCTGGGCTCGTCTCCCAGGGTGAGACCGTCATTCCGTTCTCCG
>JBEKZX010000058.1:0-10404 GCA_049509455.1 Conexivisphaerales archaeon | reverse complement strand
GATGAATCTAACTCTTCCTAGCCTTAGCAGCCTGACTTTGACGGGCCTGCTCCTGACCATCATCGGCCTGGTGATCCTGTGGATAGTCGTTTCAATACCGGCGTGGTTGGCGGGCAAGGCGATAACCGGAGGGAAATCCACCTTTGGCGATGCCATGGTCGCCACCCTGTTCGGCCCGATAATCTACATCGTGATCTTGGTCGCAGTGGACTTCCTTCTAGGATCGACGATCGGCTCATGGGGATTCATCATCGCTCTGGTCCTGGCCTTCCTAGGCTGGATATGGGTCTACAAAGAAAGCTTCGACACGGGCTGGCTGGGCGGCCTCGGGATAGCCATACTCGCGATAGTCATCTTCGCCGTGCTGAGCATCATACTCGGAGCCCTCTTCGGCATAGTGGTTCCCGCATCATTGTTCCCTCACCTCTAGCCAAGTATAACACCCAGCAGGCTGCGCGGAGTCACGAGCCCGGCGCTCGCTCTCACTACGTCTTGAGAGTAAACCAGAATGTATGGTCCGGAGACTACCTTCAACGCCTGCTCAGCGCACGTGCTCCCCCCGCGTGGAACACCCTTCTCCGCGAAACCGTCGGTTCCCGCCGTGCTTTTGGTGCCGGCAGAACTGATCCTAGCTTGCGGTTACTTGCCGGTGAGCAGATTCTCGCCCTTGTAGAGCCGATAGACCACCACGATCACCGCGATGACAAGCAGCAAATGTATGAGGTCTCCGCCGACACCGTAAAGGAACCCAAATAGCCAGAGTATCACGAGGACAGCGACCACGGCCCACAACAGATCCATTTTCTACTACCGTCCTCTAGCGGATGCCGAGTGTTAATATCTCCTCGTATGTTTAAGATGTTACGAACATCGGGCGTCCTCACATCAGCCTCGCAGAAGACCTCTGACCGCGCCTAGGGAGCGTACCAAGGCAGCTTGCCAAATAGGGAGTGTCCTTGCAGCAGGTAGTCTCAGGACTCACAGGCGAGCATCCGGACTGTCAGACACGATTGCGATTCCCTTGCGGAATTGCCTCTCGAGGGGGCCATGCACATGCACCGTGCACAGGCGGCGAGCCGCTTGAGGTCCAGGCAGCCGGTGGTAGTCGCCCTCGTTCGACACGATTGATACAAACCATAGGCTATTAATGTCGACAAGTACATGCATGCCGGAGAAGAGAAATCGATGCCAGGATACTTTGAAATCTACCAAGATACTGCCAGCAAGTTCCGGTTCAGGCTGAGGGCGAGCAACGGCGAAATCATAGCTACGGGCGAAGGCTACGGTTCCAAGGAATCATGCATGGAAGGAATTGAATCGATAAAGAAGAACGCCCGCTCCGCGGAACTCAGGGACCTCACGCTGAAGAAGTAAGCTATCACTTTTCAATCCAACCTTTTTCTGCACACCACTTTCACCGACCGTCAGCTTTGCCTGTCGTCAGGCAGACGTACGATGCAGAGGAAGACTGAGTTGAAGAAGGTCACATGTAAGCGCGGCCGTGAACGGTAGTTGGAGATGATCGAAGCTAAGGGACTTCAACGCTGAATCGGTCGACAATTCCCAGTCCACTGTCTGAGCCAAGTCTGGTTCACGCCTCGCCGGGATGGACAGTAGCACAGCGCCGGAGGGCTGCCCCACCAAGCTAGCCTGTCTCGATACAAGCTAGCAGGACGCCCTCTCTGCAATTATGTCGCGATTACGTTCCTGCCGACCCGATAGACCGGCTTCGCAGGTGATACAACTATTATATCGTGCGCTTCCAGATTCATGTGCGCGGTTGCTGATTCGGTGGGACCATGACGACCAAAGTTGATGAAGAAATAGAAAAAATGTCTCAAGTGATCCTGGCGGAGCTTGATAAAAAGAGCTCTTGGGATCTGTCAGAGAGCGTTCACGCAAAGAAGCTCTTGCTCCTGTGCGACCTTGATCACACAAAAGGGGTCTTGCTGGAGATACGGAACGCATCGCCCGGAGAGAAGCGTGATATCGAAAAGAGAGCGATCATAAAGGCGCTGCTGTATTCCACGTGGCTGCAAAGACTCTACTTCATAATAAGGTCCGCCATCATGGGCGTCATAGGCGCGGTGTTCACGCTCTCAATTGTGGCGTTTCTTGGCAGAATAGACGTCTATGAGGTATTGGCTCTGGGCATCCTCTCATTCGTCCTTTCCCTAATCGTATCGAGGTTCTTTGACGCGCAGGTAATGAGGGTCACGAAGAGCATCGTCAGGCATCTGGCCAATCATGAGAAGATTAGGGACTTGGTCATGGATCACGTCTAGCCTCATAGTACGAAACAGATGTCGTGTTCTCCACTGGTTCGAGCTCGTAAGTGTCTAGGCTTTCAGCTTCGTTCAGATTATGCTCCGTCCTGTTTTGGGTTCAGATCGGACCAGTAGCCAGTGGCTCTAGCGAGGAGTTCATGGAGTCTGTCTCCTGCCTGCTCCGTCGTTAGGACGACGCAGATTTCTATCCCATAACTCATTCTGCCTGACCTCACAGCCCTTGTCCCGTAGTTCTCGATTAGTCCTTTGGACTTCCATCCCCCTAGCGCCCTGTTCAGGGAAAAAGAGATGAGACAAGGGACGATCGGGCCGAAGGCTGGTAAGATTACCCAAAGAATAGGGACGAACCGTCCAAGAACGGGAATGAGCTGTCCAAGAGCTGGTCTCATATCGTATTCAGCTACTTCCCGGGTTTCGGTTTGATGAGTACCTTCAGCGAGACGTCAATTGTAATGCCTTCCTCGTGACTCTCCGTTCCGACCTTCCAGTCCTTCACCACGACATTGTTGTCCTTCAGGACCTTCAAAACCGAGTCTTTGAAGTCAAAGGCCGCCTTCTTAATGTCCTCCATCTTACCACTATCGATCTCAACTTTCTTTGCCATTCCAATTCACCTCCCGTGATTTCCATCCGCTTTTTCTGTTACGGTCATATAAAGCTATGTCGAACTCTTTGTGTGATATCTGGCTTCCTCAGATGGATGCCTCCGGATAGCTCGAGTTCGCTCGATGATAGCCGGGACGCTCCTTTGATCGGCTGAGATACTGGGTTGAGCGCCTTCTGCCTTTCGTTCTTGGGACAAACAGATAAGAAGTCCGGAGAGAGAATGGGAGTCGGCGAGCACGCATGAACTTCCCAACTCACGTCATGCTCGGGTTAGCCATCGGAGCCGTCTTCTTCGGCAAGCCAGAGATTATATTGCTGGTTGGGCTCGGCTCCACGCTTCCTGACCTGGACAGAGAGTATGGTTTCTTTAGCAAGGAGACCTTCCGTAACAGACAGGGTCATCGCGCGCTTTGCCATAATCTCCTGTTTCTCGGGATAGTCTATTTGGTGAACCCCTACCTTGGTCTCGGAGCCTTCCTCCATACGTTCCTCGACGCCCTCACAACGGCCAGGGACAGAGGCGTCGAATGGCTGTATCCGTTTACGAGGCTCGTCAAGGGAGCGGTGTACGATTACAACGGAGAGAGATTGCCGCTCGACCCAACGCACAAGATATACTTGCTTCAGAACGAGTTGCCTGTACTGACGGAGAAGACCACCAAGGACCTGAAGCCGGGCGAGAGGACACTGCCGTGGCGGAGAACCTATGGACCGGCGCTCTCCGGGAGGCTGTTTGACCAGGGGGTATTCTTTGGATCCGCCGCCCTTTTCCTCTTGCTGCTCCTCTTTTCAGTTCTCGGCCTCCACCAGTTCATCGACCTGACCCGGCTTGCGCAACAACTCAATCTCTCTTTCGCCATTCCATTCATCGTGGGTGCAGCGGGCGTTCTCATGAACTTCTCCGTAGGCGAGGTTGACAGAAAGAAACTGGCAAAAAGTTTCAAACCCGACAGGGAGTACAAGGCACTGTTCTATGTTTCAACCGGAATCATCGTCTTCTCTGTGGTTCTCGGGGCCGTCATGAACCCGAAGGTTGTAGTCTCAACGGCAAGCGGACTCCCATACCTTGCGGCGGGGATTGCGCTGATGGCCTTGGTCGCGTTTGTCTTGTTGAAGGTCAAGTCGTCGCGACCTCTTCCAACAGATGACAAGACAGAACCGGTCATCGTGTAATGGGCGAGTCAGAAGGCGGAAGGTAAACCCCCTTTAAGCACAGTAAGGCAACTCGACCCCGTCTGGAAAGTCTCAACACCCTAGGGTCGAGTCATACGAGTTGAGTCAGTGATGGAGAAGTGGGATCCTCGAGGTGTTGTAGAGCGTAGATCCCGGTGTAGGGCTTCACGCCAAACATCAGAACGGTGCCATCCCTGACGAACAGTTTTGCGTAACTGGAACTCATTGAGAGGATGCGCGACCTGATGGGCGAATCCTTCGGCAAGAAGAGTATGTGCGCATCATGCGACTGCTGGAGTGTGATTATTTCTTGGGACGTCACCTCGAGTAGTGAATCCAAATCTGAGGCGAACAGATTCTCGAGAGCGCTAACGGACTTCACTAGCAATACGGTCTTGTCAGTCGATTTCTTCCGTAATCTTATCGTCTCGTTGGTAACCGCTTCGTGGATCTCCTTTGGCGTAGCGTTCTTCGGCAGATTTGCGGTCTGAAGGTCGCTGGCCCTCAGCACGTTGAGAATGCGGAGCCGGTCTCTTACAGCACGTTTGCCAACAGCTTTGGTTAGAATCGAGCCAGTTATCTCGTCATTTGCGCCTGGTAATGGGAGAAGGACCGCGCTCCTTCCCATCGATAGAAAGTTGATGATGGGCGGTAGCTCGATCGCTCTGAGCGCGGGGTAGGGAACATTCTGATCATACTCGACGGCCAGAGTGCTCCCAGGAACTATGCCTCCAAACAGCCTATCTAGAGCCCCACTCCCGAAAGAATAGGATTCGCCAATGTCGGGTATTCGAGCAAATTTGCTCGTCTTCGAGTAGTCAGGAATGGTATAGGGCCCGAAGAAAGTAAACTTCCCCTCCAGAAGTGTGAAGATGTACTTATGTTGGGGTATCTTTGTCCCGCGCAGCTTGTGTATGATGAATTCTCGTACCACGCGGTCCTGTTCTTCAACCCTCACCACCTCGAGGATCCCATCGACTAGGTAGTCTATGGTCGTGGCACCGGGCTCCTCGCTCACGAAGATAAGTTGAGCACCGGAGTTATTTGCAAGGGCCATCAGAGTCTTCTCGGCTCGTAACCTTTCTTTCTGATCCAATTCCTTCGCTAGGCCATCCCAACTATCAAACACAATAGTACTGATCTTCTTGGGCTCCGTCAGTTGCATGACAAAATCCAGTACCGATGTCATGTTCTCGAGCCTAATATCCAGGAACTGTTGATTCTCCAAGGTCTCCTTCATGGCTGATATGTGCGTCTCAAGGAGTTCTTTCGGAACTCTTGAAGAGATGTACGCGCCTTTCCCCTGGCCCGCTGCCTTGAGGATTTCGAGCGCAACGATCGTCTTGCCCGTGCCCGCGAGCCCCTTAATGAGTAGGGTGTTGATGGGACCCTGCATGAACTGTTTCAAGCCGAGTACTGTAGCGATTCTTGTCTCTGCCAGGTCTGACCGTCCAGAATCACTAGTCTCCGTTTGGCGATCCCCCTGAGTGAGAGGCTTCATCCCTAGGCCTTTTCTAGTCGTCATGTTTCACACCCTTCACTATCTTGTTCATGGTCGCGTCAAAATCGAAGGAACCTTGTATATTCAGAAGGTCTAGCGCCCAGTTGAGCCTTATCAAGAGGTCCTTGACGATCGCTCTTTCCAGCGATAGTGTTCCTGCTACGCCGAAAAGTATGAGCAACTTCTTGTGGAACTCAGCCGGGTCAGGAAGATTATTAGTCATCTTCATGTGAAATAAGACCGCCGCCGTCCCACTCTGACCTAGGACCTTATCCATCCCACCGTGCACCGCGTTGTTGAACGTGGCTGCAAAGTCTTCCGTCCCTGAAGTCTCTGACGGTGAATTCAAGGATCAGACACGCTCCTACGACAGGTGGATGGACAGACCATGCTGTTGGAAGAAGCATCCGCAGAAACACGGATCAAATTCGTTCGATTCCTCTTCATTTCATATTTCGGCCTCTGCAGGTTGAGTATGGCGCTAAAAATGAAGGAGTACACGAAGATTTTGAATGACACAACTATATCAGCATTTTGGCAAAGCCCATTGAAAGGCCTGCAATTCCATTCGCGCCCAACACGGCGGTCGGACCAAGGTTTGAGGCCTTATTCACGGTTTCTGCTCTGCTTTGGAGGTGGGTTTGGTAGCTCTGCGCACAAAGATAAGAAACACAACACCAGTTATCGCTAACAAGACTTGATAAGTTGCGATCCTCCACAATACAATACTCGCCCATGAGGAGAATCCATAGACCGAAGTGAGGTAAGCTTGCATGGTGAGTTCCGTGATTCCTGCTCCGCCTATAGATACCGGGATTGAGGCGATGGCGACCACAGCGTAGACTGCAAGAGTTGAGGAGAATGGGTCGATCTTCAACCCTGCAGAGTTCAACACAAGCCAGAGGGCCGTGCCGGCCAAGAGATCCTCAAGAATGGTTAGACCGATAGCTTCGACCATTACTGGTAGAGTCTTTCTGGTTAGGATTTCGCGCGCTGAAAGTGAAAAATTCAGGGAGCCGACGACGGCGCGGAGATAGAGGGCTGTTGCTCGTGGCCCTCCCACCAAGAACGACGCAATGCTGAACAGGCGGTGGGGAACCTTGATGAATTTTAGAGCCGGAATTATGAAAAAGACCGTGTACCCAGTAAGCAAGATCGCCGCAACCAAAGCAATCGTTGACCCTAAGGCCACTGCTCCCCTTGACAAGGCGTACACTGCCGCTATGAGCGCAAGACCACCACCAACGTACACTTCCATGAGCACTTCAAAATAGCCAATCCAGAGTGCCTTGCCACCCTCCACGCCTTTGCCCGACAACCATGAAGTGCGTATGAAGACGCCCATGGTCGTTACCGGCGTTGATTGAGAGACGAACTCGCTGGCTATTCTGGCAAGCGCCAATCCACTAAGATTCGGCTTGGGGTCACCTGCCAACCCATTCGTCACCACCTTGAACCTCAGTACCTGGACAGGTAGCTTAACTGCGGTCACTGCAGCAACGAAGCCGAATGTCAAGTAACCGAGTTTTGCTAGATCTGAAAGGGTCACACCAGAGAATATGGAAATGGCGATGACAACGGAGGAGCTAAGAACAAGCCCCAGAGCGACCCACTTCATTACCGATTTGGGAAGCTGATACTCGGTCGGTGTTTTATCGAGCTCCTTCAATCGTCCAATCTGGACCAGAAACGCGTTCTTAACCATTTCGAAGCGAGAAGACAACCCCGGAAAAACTGCATGAGAGAAGCCTAGTGCTACTTAGCCAAGATGGAGATAGCCCTGGAAGGAATGGAAACAAAGAATTCGATTATGCGGTGTTTATCCCGGCGGTGGGCCCGAAGGGATGAGGGCTCAGATGCGTTCGCAGATTGGACTCTTCAGGGCATCACATCGGGCCTGGAGGGATTCGTCGGTAGCTGAGTATCAAAACTCACACAAAATCGGATTCCCGTCAAGCTCTGACTGGGAAGGCTCTTTGATCGGTTCGGTCATTAGAGGCCATGTTATTTGCGGTATTTGGGCTTTAAACCGTCCCTCTCAGTCAACCCGGCCGCTAGGTTCCAACCGGGATAGGGACACAGGATGCTACGCTCAAACCGGACTCCGATGACCCCGAAGCCTGTACTATCTGATCACAACCAGGAACGCGCCAATCAGGATTGCAGTTGGGCTAGCCTTCGACAACTCCAACGGCTACCTATACGTCACCAACTTTTTCGGAGGTACCGTGTCGGCAATATCACCAGGCACTTCAACGCCCGAGTTCCCGTGGATCCCAGCATTCTCTATTTTCTGCAAGGAATTGCAATGCTTAGAAGAATCAGGACCGCGCCTCGAAATCAGAGATATTAAGACGCCCTAGGAGTTGATTGCGACCGCAGTTCTCTTGGACCGGATGCGTGCTTACTTGTCTATTTTTTCCTTTATCCGGTCCAGTGTTAGCTTCTTAGCATCATATCTGATCGATATTGTATCCAGAATGTAGTTGATGTCGACCTCGAGAATCCCGTCAAGTCTGCCGACTTCTAGCCTCAGCCTCTGGGCTCGTCCTGGAAGGTTCATCCCCGGTATCTTGAAGATGGCCATGGCTTCCTGGGGTCTGTTTGGCATTGCAACTCAATTGAATTGGAGCTCAAGGTTATTGAACTAGGCGTATTTTTCGCAATTAATTGTGTGAGAATACGCTAGCTGCGACAGACTGACGCAGTCTGCCGACGGTCTTTCACTGGAGCTCGAAGACCACCGCATTCTCGTCAGGCAAGAATTTCGGTAGCGTGCCCAATGGGGCGAATATGGCCTGAACGTAGTGCTGCAGAAAGAGGCTTCCCTTGACACCAAAATTGTGCGACAAAGTCACGCTAACCTTTCCCCCGTGCATGACCTCGCTGTAGTCGAAGAGTTTGGCATGGATCGACATGATTCTAAGGTAATCTAGGGCGTTCTCCACGGTAAGTTCTCCCCATTTGGCAAGAATGTATGTCTTGGGAACATCGTTCCCCGCTGAGTTTCCCGCTTCAATTATCGTTTCACTCTTTGCCGCCCGTAGGAGATGCCTGAAAGTTGATGCTGGTAACTTTATCATCTGAAATCTCTTCATCGGTCGATCATAGTTCGAATACGTGAGAACGAGCTGATTCAACAGGGTATTGACGCTCACGTTCTGCTTCTTCGCGTCCTCCTGGAGGGCTTCAAGCGCGGAGTCATCCAAGCGGAATGAGGCCGTCGCCGTCTTCGATCTCATCAGATAGCGGTCGTCCGTTGCGGTTTTTTAGCTTTCCGTTATGACTTACCGTGCCAAAGACCACCTATTCAACTGCCGTCAGTAGCTTTACCCGAGCGACTTCCTAACCAGCTCTTTCCCCTTCTTCGTCAATTTCCAATTCCCGGGAACAGAATCCGAGATCAGCTCTGCTTTCTTGAGGTCAGCTAGTAGCAAATGCAGGTCTTCGACGTTCGAGAACTTCATCGAGCGCTGCAATATCTCCGTCTCGCTCATGGGCCAGTTGAACTCATAAAGGAGGGAGAGAACGGCGCCAAACCACTCGACGCGCTTGTTTTCGTTCATGCCGGCTCATTTTTTTCTTCGGTCGCCTTCTCTATTAGTGTATTGGCATGTGTATGCATATACCGAGGCGCATTCCTCATCTTCTCTTACAATTCATTGCAGAAGATACACAGAGTTCATATGGTACGTTTGACACAACATCCGTTGAATCAGATATGTCATCAGATAAAGAAAGAGAGGTTAAGCGGGAGGCGACCACTGACAAGGGCAGAAACGTGTCGAGGGCCGGAGCGGGCCGGGAGAGGGCGACGGTATTTAAATCCAAGACCGGTGTCGCGGTCGTCGAAGCGACGGTAGCGAGACTCACCGGAGGCGGGAAGTTCGTAGTCCAGCCGATCGGCGGAAATGTCGGTGTGGACGTGGGCGACCAAGTGATAATCTTCATCCTAGACAAGAAACTGCTCGGACGCAGCGCACTGCTCGAGACCCAGACCGAGAAACACACCTGATTGGTGCGACTAGCACCAATCATTGTAGGGCTTCCGCAGTTCCCAACAATCCAATGGTAGGGCGGCCAAGGAACGCACTTATCGCCGCCCGTACCATTAAGAGCTTCGCCTCGTACCAGCTCACCGCCCTGACCAGCCTGTTCGCTTCGAATCAGTTCCATCGCTTCTCTGGCGATTTGACAGGCGGCGAGCAGTTTCTCATTTTTCTTCATCCTCCTGAGATTTCTGGGAAGGCTTTGCTACGTCCTCCCTCGACAGGTCGACCATGAGGACGCCTCCGGTCCCGACCAATTCCAGGACCGCGTCTTCCACAAATTCCGCATGCTTCAAGGCCCCAATCGTCCCTTCGATCGTGACTCGGTCGCCCTGGGGTCAGGGATTAGTCGTTCTCCTTACTGGCAATCGCTGAGCGTTCAGCTGAGGTGGTTCAATGAAGGCTTATGCCTCTTATTCCGGCTCTAACGGTCTGGAATGGATCTCGCTCGAAAATCATTCGCCCTTCATCGATTTGATTCTCTTGTCAACGAATGCGGCCTGTCCCTGCAAGAAGCTTCGGTAACCCTTCAGCAGCTCCATCTGCTCATGGCTTGTCTTCTTGTCGATCGTCTTCAGCGCGTTCGACAGCGCCTGCCCAGCGTCGTCCACCGGTCGGTCCAACGCATGCTCGATCTTGGGCGTCGTCTTGGAGAGTTCCCTCTGCAACGACCTCTTCGTGCTTTCGATGAACTCCTCGGCGCTCTTGATGCTATCGTTTAGGTCCTTTCTTACCCTATCCGCTGCACTCATATGATTCCGTTTTCTGTAGCTCTATTTAATGAATG
>JBEKZX010000057.1:0-13375 GCA_049509455.1 Conexivisphaerales archaeon | reverse complement strand
CGCTATGAACGTCCTCTATGAATCGGATTTTCCTCTCGATCATCCGGGCAGTCTCCGACGAGGAGCGTTCGAAAAAGGGAATGGGCATTATCCGGATGGTACTTGCCCTTGCAGCTTAGATAAACCTTGACCGCGAAAAGCGGCCTGTGAAGGGAGTCTTCACCAAGGGTCAGGCGCTCAGTTCGCCAGCCAGGACGGTGACCGCCTTCCCGCCGAGGATGACCCTGCTTCCATTCAGACGCACCCAGACGACTCCACCTCTAGCGGATGCCTGATAGCCTATCATCTCTGTCTTGCCGAGGCGTTCCCCCCAGAAGGGACCCAGGCAGCAGTGGGCTGAACCGGTCACAGGGTCTTCGAAGACCCCCACGGCCGGAGCGAAGAACCGCGAGACGAAGTCGTACTCCTTGGACCTTGACTGGCAGGTCACCATCGTCCCCCTCGTGTCCACTTTGGCGAGGAGCCCGAAGTCAGGCTCCATCCCGCGGAGCTCCTCCTCACTTCCGACCTCGACGAGGCAATCCTCTAAGCTTCGGCCGAAAGACTTCACCCGGACCCCCAGCGCCTCGAGCAGCCTCTTCGGTGGTTTGGATGGTGCGGCCTTCCTGGCCGGGAAGTCGAGCTCGATGAGCCCGCCCTTCCGACGCGCGGTAAGCTTCCCGCTCTTCGTATGAAACACTATGTCCTTCGCCGCCGGAACCACGCCCGCCTCCCAAAGCACGTGCGCGCTGGCGAGGGTGGCATGCCCGCAGAGGCTGACTTCCACCTTGGGCGTAAACCATCGCAGCCTGAAACCGCCCTCACCCGGGCAGAGGAAGGCCGTCTCGGAGAGGTTCATTTCGGTCCCGACGTTCTGCATCCACCTTTCCTCGGCGGGTTTAGGGAGCAGGCAGACGGCGGCGGGGTTCCCGGCGAACCTGCGGTCGGAGAATGCATCAACGTGATAGAGTCTGACGGACATGACAACGGGAAGAGGCACGCGCGGGTAGATAACGAGTGCTACTGGAGCTCAAGCAGGGTGACGCCGGAAGAAGCCGGGATCTCTGAGCAGCGAAAGCAGGATGCAAGGCTTAAGTACCAAAGCCTTTCGCGTACGTAGAAGGCACGCATGAAGTACCAGTGGACAGTGCTCACCGTGACCTCGGTTGGGGTCCTGATGGCTGGCATCGATTCCAGGATCGTCATAGTGGGACTCCCCCAGGTCGCCGCTGCTTTGGGCGCCGACGCGGAACAGGCCATATGGTTCACCCAGTCCTACACCCTGGGGAGCACCATCGCCTTATTGCTAATCGGGCGGGTCACGGACATGTTTGGCAGGGTCAAAATCTACAACATCGGCTTTGCCGTGTTCACGCTTGGGTCGGCGCTGACGAGCCTGTCGCTCAATCCGGAGATGGTGATCGTGTTCAGGTGCTTGCAGGGCTTGGGATCGGCTATGCTCTTCACCAACAGCGTAGCCTTGATAGCGGACTCGACGCCGTCCGAGGAGTTAGGCCTTTCCCTGGGCGTCAACCAGCTCTCCTTCAGGTTCGGGGCGATGGCGGGGCTGACGCTCAGCGGTGTCATCCTGGCCGTCCTAGACTGGAGGGCCCTCTTCTACATCAACATCCCCATAGGCATATTCGGGACCGTATGGGCCCATAGACGGCTGAGGGAGACGGCGCAGATGGAAAAGGGGGCGCCGATCGACTGGATAGGTTTCGCCACCTTCACCACCTCCATCTCAAGCTTCCTCTTCGCCCTCACATTTGCAGCCTATGGATTCGGAGAGGAGAGGTTCGTCTTCCTGCTCAGCGTCATATCCGTCGCGACCTTCCTGATTTTCGTCTACCAAGAGAGGAGGACGCCGCATCCTCTGCTGGACCTCGGGCTTCTCAAGATTCGAGAGTTCACCGGCGGCGTCGTGGCGCAGCTGCTTAACGCCATCGCCTGGGGGGCCGTCATCCTCCTCTTGAGCCTGTATTTCGAGCTGGTGCAGGGCTTGAGCCCGTTCGACGCAGGCATCAGGATTCTGCCGTTCGAGCTCTTCTTCCTGCTCTTTGGCCCTTTGAGTGGGAGATATTCTGACAGGTACGGTCCGCTGCCCTTCGTGACGACGGGCCTAGCCGTCACCAGCGTCTCCCTCCTGCTCCTTTCCACCACAAAGCCCTCCACCCCATATCTTGACCTCGTCGCCTACATGGGGCTGATGGGGGCTGGCACCGGCCTCTTTTCTTCGCCCAACATGAGCTCGATCATGGGCTCCGTGCCCCCCAATAGAAGGGGCATCGCCTCCGCCTTCCGGGCCACCTTCTTCAATCTGGGTTTCACCATCTCGCTGAACGTGGCCATCCTGATCATGGCCTCCATCATGCCGTATTCCGTCGTGTCGTCCATCATCTCTTCGATAAGCCCCACCGGGATATCGGCCGTCGACAGGAACCTGTTTTCAGCCGCCCTCGACCGCACATACCTCTGGATGGCGGGCGTGAATACCCTGGCGATCCTTCCGTCGATCATGAGAGGGAAGAGGGTCGGCCGGAGCGCGCACTACACCCCAACGCTCGAATGAGCTCACTCGGTCTCGTCGGCCAAAGCCCTGAGCTCATCGACGAAGCCCCATTTCTCCGCGAGGGCATCACATTCCTCCTCTCTAGTAGCGGAATCGTCCGGGGCGATGTTGTCGTTGAGCCAGGCATGGGCCAGCTCGTGGGCTATGACGGCCTCCCTGGAGCTTAGGGACAGCTGCATCATTATGTCCCTGTAGAGCTCGACCTTTTGCACGACGACTTCATCTGTCCGGGTCCTCCCGAGCCCGAAGCGGATGGTCCTCTCATAAGTGACCCTCCTCGTAAGCCCGGCCAGGGACCCGGCGTCAGACGTCTTTTGAGCGTGGGGATGTCCAGTGCCTCCACGGGCAGGCGGGCCAGGACCTCCTCCAGAGCCCGACGAATCCCCTCCTCCCTGATGACCACCTTGACGCCGGGAAGCAGCCTCCCTGCGCGCTTAGCCGGCTCCCCCTGGACTGGCCTCACTCCACATCATCTGACATCAAATCAAATCAAAAGACAACTAAGCTATATGGAAACATCACAGCACTGTGACACCGCGCTCAATGAAACAAATCAAACATCACAGTACTAGGACCCAACGACCAAACTCCAAACTCTTTAGCCATTATGAACGTCTCATCAGCCCTCAAACACTCACGCACAGCGCCAACTTCATTATGAAAAAAGGCGGGGGCGGACAAAGAGCAGATAATAACCGACAGGCGACGGGAATTAAAAGCACTTAAACCGCAGGTCCCACTATCAATCAGACGGACGACCTTGAGTTAGTGATAAAATGAGAAGCAGAAGCAAAAGAAAGAAGAGGGAAGCAGAAGCAAGAATGAGAAGGAGAGGCAGAAAATGAGTAGCAATGCCCGAAGTCAATCAACAAGACAATGACCAAAGACGGAAAAGCTATGAAGAAATCACTCGATAAGGTATTCCATCCTAAGAAACGCCAGAAATAAACTCGCTACAAGATGAAAGCGCAATTCCTATTTGTCTAGAATCCAGGTTAGGCAAACCTGGGACTGAGTCAACCCATTTCGCAGGTCCAAGCCCACGTCCAAACCAGTTCAACATTAATATCTTGGCAAAGCCTCAGCCTTCTATACGACCCAAGACAGCTCAGCTAGAACAGGGTACATTGCCATAGCCATCTTCTTTGTCGGATTCCTTGCCTTCTTTGGCCTGATGGCGTCTACTGGATCTGGTCTTTCTGTTCCCGGCCCTGTTGGAGAGAGGTTGGCTGTTTGGGCAAATACGGATTCTCTGAACACCACGCTCATCGTCTCCGTCGCCAATGACTCACCCGTCACGACGATCGTAACCGGCGTCACATTCGACGGTGAAGCGTTGGCCCAAGCAGTCATTACACCAGAAGGCAACTTTACCAACGCAGTGGGCGGTGGTCTCCAACTTCTTCCGGGTCCTACTGGTGAGCTGAGCATTGGCAAGTCTGCTCTCAATGTCACATCTCGCATGGACTACACGATAGGCGTGATAACAAAAGCCGGAAACGACTACCTGACAACAATAGCCTGGCCGTAGCTACCCCATTTAACTGATACGATTACCCCACGCGTAACTTAAAGACTTATAATATCAATTCCAATCGGTTCCACTTCGACGCTAATCCACTTCTGGCCAACATGTCAGAATAGACTCCACAGAGCCGGCTCCAAAATCTAGTGTTGATATATCCGTAACGGAAACGTTAATTAACGAATTATCAACGATGCTGACGATCTGGGGAAGGTGCACTAGACCTCATCAGTATTCAGGAGTATTATAACCGCAATGAAGTGCGGTTCATGTTATGTCTAAAAGGCCGCCATCGGGAAACAGTAGAACGTTACCATGTCGATGGCACGTCGGAGGGTCGGGGGTCGCCCGGGGAAGTCGTTCGCCTCATGAACATGGAGTCTCTCAGACGACAGTAGGATGGGTGGGCTGCCTTGAGCTTGAAGACGGAGGAGCCATGGTAGAGATGCCTGTGTCTCGAGAAGAAGCGCCAAGGGAAGGAGACCGCACAGAGCTCGACGTCGGATCGGTGTTTCGGAAGGGGGGTGCAAAAAGCACAAGTTGAGCGGAGTTAGCCCATCGGAGGCGGGCCTGCGACGACGATCCTCTTCTCCGCCCTGAGCCTGCTTTCTGCCTATGTCGACGATGCAATTAGCTTGCTACGTAACCCCAGACTTGTGCAAAGTTGTGCAAAGTTCACCCCTCCCCCCTCCCAGACTTCACCCCCCTCTTCACCCCCCCCTCTCCCCCCGTGGCCCTAAATAGCGAAAAGGGTATCCTTTATCCAACCCAACCCTCTCATAACGCCCGGTGAACCTCGTCCGAGCCTTTAGACAAGCCGACCCCGACAGAAGGCCGTCCTAAGTCAAACGATACACCCCACGCAAGAACGATACTCCCACCTGTCCCCTCTCCAGCCGAGGGAGGAGATCGAGCGTCTGAAGGCGAACTTCCGTTCCAACTGGAAACAGGTCGCCTACGTAGAAGGTCATCTCCAGGTCGCTGACGAAAGGTTCCCCGACAAACGAGCCCTGAGGACCAACCTGGAAGGGTATCTCGAGGCGGCAGAGACAAGATTTCTGAGAGAGTGCCTATAGAGAGGAGCCACATCCGAGGACGTCCGAGGAGGGCACTCCTTTTAAGCTGCTCAGGCACAAACAGGGAACGATGCGCCGAAGCTTGTACGTGTCTCTTGGCACCAGTTCGGATGTGGGGGACTTCTTGGAGAAGACGGTGGCCCAGAACCTCCGTGAAAGGGGGTTCTCCTTGAAGACGAACAGGCGCGGCTGCGACATAGTGGCCGAACTCGACGGAAAAAGGGTGATCATCGAGTGCAAGATGAACGTCCGCAGGAGCACCTGGTTCCAAGTCCTCAACCAAGTGCGCAAGTACAGGCAGGAGCTGAAGCCGGACTTGACCATCCTCTTGGTGGGCAACATGCGCGTGTTCGGCCCACTTTGGGATGCATGCTCCCGGGAAGGCATCCGCCTCCTTCCCTGCTGGTCCATCTATGACGAAGCCTTCCCGTTCGTAACCTATGACCCCGCTGAGGGAGTCATCAGGGGAACAGGCCCGTAGAGCTCCGGGCGGAGGCCAGCAGCCAGTTCCCAATCGAAGCTGCAGCTTGGGAACGGAGCATAACAATGAACCCGGACCGTTCAGGCTTCCTGCTGCTTCGGAGCTTCCTTCGCCAGCTCCATGAGCTTGTAGGCGTCCAGCTCGGCGCTCTTCAGTATGGCAGCGGCCGTGTCCTTGGTCACGTAGTTCGCCTTGGCTGCCACCGCGAGCGCCTTGGTAATCGACTCCACCAGCAGCACCGTGAGCACCTCCTTGGCCGGATACTTCGCTTCATGTGCCACGTTGAACGCCTGTCTGGCGGAGAGGCCTATGTCGCTGATGAAGGCGTCGATGTTCAGCCTGACGTCCTTCTCTGCGATCAGAAGGCCGTTCCAGTACACCATGCTGAGCGCCATGCCCGCCTTGATGGGCTTCATGTTCAGCTTGGAGAGGAGAGAGGCTAGCTTGGGGTTGATTACATCCCCTGGGTGGGCCACGACGGTATCTTTGGTGATCCAGATGCTCCCGGACTCGATCTTGGTGACGACCTTGGAGTCCTTGAACTCGCTCAGCACGGGGCCCGGCGGGATGCCGGTGTTGCCTGCGGGGATGACTATCTCCTCGGTGGCGACGTCTCTAGCCTTGGCGGGGAGGTAGATCTTGCCCTTCTCGAGGAGGAGGTTGAGCTTGAAGGGGTTCATGTTGGTGAAGAGGAAGAGGTTCTGCCCTGTGAGCGACGGGCTGAGCGACTTGAGGTTCTTCTTCTCGATGGTGTCTAGGGCCTTTGTGGCGATGCGGTTCTTGGCGACGGCGAGGACCAGCTCTCCCCTGAACTTGCGCCTCAGCTCCATTATCTGAGTGGAGCGGACCTTGTTCAGGTTGGCCAGGGCCACGACGTCGTACCTGGCAGCCAGCTCCTTTATCCTGTTGAACTGTTTGACCTTGCTTTCGGGGAACTGTTTGGCTGTTGGCAAGTGTATCAGGCTCCCGAAGCCTTTGTGATGCTACCCATGGCGAGCTTCACACCGTACTTCTTCACGCTCTTGACGCCGCCGGGGAGCTTCTTCTCGAGGCTCTCCATGACCGCCAGGGCGTTGGCGGCGAGCTTGTCGCTCTCCATGTCCTCCGTCCCGATCTTGCATGAGACGGCGCTGTGAGCTCTCGTCCTGACGCGGACGCTGCTCCTCAGCCTTTCAATCATGGCCTCCAGCGGGGAGTTGACCGTGATGGGGAGGGGCATCTTCCCCCTGGGACCCAAATAGGGGCCCAAAGACTTGCCGACCCTGGGCATGAGGGAGGTGTCGGCGAGGAAGAATTCGTTGTCCCGGGCCAGCTTCTTCGCGTCCTTCTTGTTAGTGCCCAGCCTGTCCAGCTCCTCGGGGGCGACTATCTGTTCGACGTTGGCCTTCTTGGCCCTCAGTGCGAGGTCTCCCGAAGCGACGACGCAGACCCTCGCCTTACCGGCCGTCTTGTTGGGGAGGTTTACGACTTCGTTGATGTTGACGTCGGCGGCCTTGACCTTGAATGGGTCGAGGATCACGTAGAGCTCCACCGACTGGTTGAACTTGCGCTTGTTAGCCTTCGCCTTGGCTTCGTCTATCATCTTAGCGAAAGAATTCTTGTCTGCCAACTCTAGCTACCCTGACCTGATAGGGACTCGTCCCACTTCCCTTCTTCCACTTCCTTCAGGAAGAGGCGGGGATCCTTGCCCTCGACGGTGATGCCCATGCTGACGCAGGCGCCTAGAATCTCCCTGGCGGCCGACTTGTACGTAGCCGCGTAGGTCCTGCCGAACTTGATCTTGGCCAGCTTCAGGAGCTGGTCGGCGCTGAGGTTGCCTGCGAACGTAGCCTGAGGTGTCCCCGACCCCTTGGTTATCTTCGCCTCCTTCGCGATGAGAGCGGAGGTGGTGGGGAGGCCCACTTCGACCTCGAAGCTCTTGTTCTCCGTGTCGACCGAGACCTTCACGGGGACGCGCATCCCCGAATACTCGCTTGTCAGCTCGTTGATTCTCTTGACGACCGCTACCACGTTGACCCCAAGGGGGCCCAATGCCGGTCCCAGCGGCGGCCCAGCGTTAGCTTCACCGCCGGTAACCAAGAGGCTAATTAACTTGTTTTCGCCCAAAGGTCCAAT
The DNA here is from genome assembly GCA_049509455.1 of Conexivisphaerales archaeon. GTDB lineage: Archaea > Thermoproteota > Nitrososphaeria > Conexivisphaerales > DTJL01 > DATKKG01. Next base: position 5,627 of record JBEKZX010000057.1, on the reverse strand, counting down.
CCCTTCTTACCGTAAGCGCACAGACTCCCTTTACACTGGCACTTAAAAGTTATCCTCGATGGAGATGCCTACCTGGCCGCTGAGACGAGCTTCAGGTAGCCGGCGTCTATGGTGACCTGCAGCTGGTAGGGGGCATCTATGAGGGTGACGGTGGCCTCCTTCTTGGCCGTGTCGTACCTCACGACCTTGGCCCTCATGCCCTTGAATGGGCCTCCGGTCACTTCGACTATCTGGTCCACCTTGAGCTCCTGGACGATGGGCTTTACGGCGATGAGGCTGGCTATGTCGGCAATCGTCATGACGCCCGGGACGTAGCTCCTCACATGCTTGACCCCCGAGACGGAGTCGCTGACGGCCTGGGCCGAGCCGGCCTCGATGAGGAGATAGCCCTTCATCTTCTCGCTGTATATGAGCGAGAGGACCGGAGTCTTCCTTGCCTCGACCCTGTTGGCCACGAGGTTCACTACGTTCCTCTCTTGCCCTCCGGTGACCTTGACCACGAAGATATGAGAAGGCGACGATTTGATCTCCGTGGCCATCTCTAAGACACCAGTCCGAGGAGGGCCAAGATGACGCTCGACGACTTGGGCGCTAGGAAGTTGCTGATCAAGACGCCGATAATGTGTATCACGAAGCCTACGCCGCCGACGACCGCGACTCCCAACAACACGAGCTTCAGGTAAAGCATGTACTCTGTGCTGTCGCTCTTCTTACTGTACTTCAGGATGTTCACGAGCTCCCTGACGGAGTTGCGGATGTTCATCGCCGGAATGACGGACCTTTCTCGACATTTTAAGCGTTATGTCGTCATGCCAGACCCTATGGGAGGGCGTTCCCACCAGCCTCCGCGATGGCTTGTTGAATCTCGACTCGCATCGGTCGCGGTCGATCCAATGGAGGCCGAGGAGCTCCAGCTCGGAAAGATCGTCCGCCTTCTCCTCCTCATATATCTTGAGCCGGCCGAGGCGTGTTCCAACGCATCAGCGGGGCGTCGCAGGGATGTACGAAGCGCCGCACCGATGGGGTTGTCTCAGCCTCCTTGGAGTCCCCAATGAGACGACGGCTCCCTCGGGTAAGATTTAAAGCATGAAGATGTGAGATGGATGTAACAGAAAATGAAAAAGGACTTTCTGTCGGTCGGCGACCTCAACAAGAAGGAAATCGAGCATCTGTTTCAGGTCACGAAGGAGCTGAAGCGGAAGCCATACAGTACGGCCCTCAAGAACAAGACGATCGTGTTGCTCTTTGAGAAGGCCTCCACGAGAACCCGCCTCAGCTTCGAGGCTGGCATAGGCCATCTTGCAGGGAAAGCCATCTACGTCGACGCTTCGACCTCGCAGTTGGCGCGTGGAGAAACTGTAGAGGACACCGCCAGAGTTATGGAACGCTTCGTGGACGGGATTGTGGCCCGCGTGTACAAGCATGAAATGCTGGTGGGCCTCGCCAGGAACTCCGACATACCAGTTATCAACGCCCTGTCGGACCTCGAACATCCGTGCCAGGCGCTGGCCGACATCTTCACTGTGCTGGAGAAGGCCGGTACCCTGAAGAGACAGAAGGTGGCCTTCATCGGTGACGGCAACAACGTCTGCAACTCGTTGATGCTTTGCTGTGCCATCCTAGGTGTGGAGTTCGCCGCCGCGACGCCCCTGGGGTACAGGCCCAACGCGGAAATCCTGGCTAGGGCGAAGAAGCTGGCCGGCGAAAAGATCCAGATATACGACGACCCCACCAAGGCTGTAAACAACGCCTCGTTCGTTTACACGGACGTTTTCGTGAGCATGGGTAACGAGGCCGAGAAGGCGGAGAGGCTGAAGACCTTCGTCCCGAAGTACCAGGTGACGAGCGAATTGATGGGTAAAGCCAGGAAAGGCGCCCTGTTCATGCACTGCCTCCCAGCTCACCGGGGACAGGAGGTGGCGGCCGACGTTATCGACGGGAGGAGCTCCATCGTCTTCGACCAGGCGGAGAACAGGATGCACACGCAGAACGCGCTGTTGAAGATGCTTTACTCCCGGTAGGGCTTCCGGACATGATACCCTGAACGACGCCTTCAGCTAGCTCAGGATCTTCCCTACGAGCCAGGCGGAGTCGAAGGTTAGCAGGTCATCGTACGACTGCCCCACGCCCAGGTAGAGAATGGGTGTCTTGGTGACATAGGCAAGGCTGACGGCTGCTCCGCCCTTTACGTCGGCGTCAGCCTTGGCGAGGATGGATGCGTCGAAGCCGATCCTCTCCTGGAATTCGCGGGCCTGGTTTATCAGGTCATTCCCAGCGAGGGCGTCTCCAACGAAGACCCTGAGGTCGGGCTGCACCACTTTGACCACCTTGTTCAGCTCGTCCATTAGGTTCTTGGAAGTCTGCATTCGGCCGGCGGTGTCCACCAAAACAACGTCATAGCCGTGCTGCCGGGCGTAGAGGATGGAGTCCCGCGCCACGGCGGCGGGATCAGCGCCGTACCTCTGGTGGATGGATTTCAGCCCAAGGCGGCCTGCGTGGGTCTCGAGCTGCTCGATGGCCCCGGCCCGGTAGGTGTCAGCGGCAGCCAAGAGAACCTTGTAGCCCTTTTCGGAGAGCCTGTGGGCGAGCTTGGCGATAGAAGTCGTCTTGCCCGTACCGTTTATTCCTAGGAAGACTATGACGTAGGGCTCCTTCATGGCCCCCCTCGCCTTGATCCTCTCCTCAAGGTCGATGGCCTTCTCGGCGGAGAACAGCTGGAGCAGCGACGTCTTGAGGGTGGAATCCACCAGCTTCCGGAGATCTCCTCCCCTCTCGACCTTCTTCCCTACCAGCTCCTTCTTGATGGAAGCTTCGATGAACTCGACCGCTTCGAGGGCGACTTCGCTTTCCAGAAGGGCGACTTCGAAGTCGTCGAAGATGGAAGACAGGTCCTCCTCCGAAAGGGTCTTGGTGGTGACGCTCTCCTTGAAACCCGCTATCGCCTTTCGGAGCTTTTCGAACAAGAGATAGGACCTTCGACCTTCAGCCGTCGCCAGACTTGGGCTCGGAGCCATCATCCTTTTGCGGCCCCGCGCTGGTAAGTTCCAGCTGCTGCTGGTACGCCTGCATCCTATCGGTCACCTCTCTCTTCTGGGAGGCGACCTTCCCCAAGGTGTCTTCGACCTCCTTGATCCTGCCCGTCAAGAAGGCGATGGCGTCTTCGGGGGTCTTCTCCAAGGCGATGCCCGAACCCACTTCGACGACGATCTTCCCTCCTCCAGTGAATGACGCGGGGAGGTGGGCGCCCCCACCTATGGGGACCAGCAGGTCGGCCGCCTTGATGTCCTTAAGGGCGGTCAAGGAGGAGAGAGATGCCCTGTCCTCGCGGTAAAGCCGGACCAGTATGGACTCTCTGCTAGAGAGGTCCTGATAGTAGTCTTCGAGGAGACGTAGCTGCACGGCCAGGGCCTGCGCGTTGTCATCGTTACTCAACTAGAAAGCACCGGGATTCCTGAAGGGGCTTCGGTTCTATAGTTTAAAGGCTTTTCCCAGTATGAAAAGCTCAGGGCCGGTCGTGGACTTTCCCACGATGGCCGCCCTGCTGTTGACCAATATACCCGAAGTAACGAACGGCACGCCGCCGTTGATGGAGCTGACCTCGCAACTCACCTTGAGGGCCTCATTCAACCACTTCAGGTCCCCTTCTGAAGCCCTCGGGTGTGCCAGAGCGCCGGAGTTGGACGCGGTCACGACGGCGCCCACCTGGTAGAACCCGGCCACCCTGCCGGTGGAAACGGGAACGCCGAAGACCTCCCGAATCTGCTTGATTGTGTCGCCAGAGAACAAGTCGCCGACGGCCGCCCCGAAGTCGTTGACGGCCACGAGGTTGCCGACGGAGGAAAATGGCGAATCGAGGCGTTCGACGTTCAGGCCCGTTTCCCTCTTCAACATGCCTACCTCGTCGTCTTCGGCGAACCTCGACAGGAGGATGCCGTTGCTGTTGGCAGCGAGGAGGGGCCCCAGGAGGCGCGTCCCGCCCACACTGGCGTGGATTAGCTTCACCCCGAGCAGTGATGCTAGCTTCTCTGCCTTGGGCTCGGAGTAGGCGACGGGCATCAAGAGGAATTTCTCGTTTGCCTTAGAGAAGATGCCGACGTTGGGGTTCCTGTAGATGTCTGAAAGGTGGATGGCCAAACTCTATAGAGCTCCTGTGTGAGAGGCGTGCTTCCTCTTCAATAGCCAGAGCTGCCGACGAGAGTTATTTTAACGTTGGCTTCAATGGCGCCGATCCTGCGCCTCCGCGGTCCGATCGCGGGCGAGAACCCGGGCTGGCGCTGGACATTGGCTGAACTAAAACGTTCGAACGGTGCGCCTACTTCTTCTTCGTTTCAGCGGGTTTTTCCGCTTCTGGTGCGGCCTTCTCCTCCGGCTTCTGTTCAAGCGCGGCGGGCTCTTCCGCTTCGACCTTAGGCTCCTCCTTCTCCTTCTTCGTTTCCTTTTCCTTCTTTTCCTTTTCCTTCTTCTCCTCTTCCTCCCCCTTCTCGTTGGGGAGCTTCACGGTGACTACGCCCTCGGTGTCCATGGTGAGCTTGACGGAGATCCTCGGCCGCCTCGACCTCTTGCCGACGGACCAGAGCTCTTCGTTGAGCTTCTGGGAGATCTTCACTTCGCCGACCTCGACCTTCATGTGGTGGGCGACGTTCTCCTTCAGGACATTGACTATCCTGTCAGTGCGCCTGTACCTAGGAGCCGGCCGGGCCCGGGACAGTGAAACCGTCATCAGCCTCTCAACAGTTTCTTCAGATTCAGACATGGCTCAATCCCTCTAGATCTTCAGCTTGCGGGACCGCCAGTTCCTCTGCTTGGGGTTGCGAGAAACCTTTCTGTTGGTCTTTACGACGACCCACGTAGGGGGGGCAGAGTTCTGTTTGAGGTACTTCATAAGGCGCTTTTTCTCGCCCGAGGTCTTATGGCTGCTCATCCTTCGTCCTCATTCCTCTAAATATACCTGATTTTAAACTCTCTTCTAGGCTCGTCGACCCTGCTCAGCATCCCCTTCACCTCCTCGTCGGTGACGGCGTGGGTGATCTTGCCAGCGGTCCCCATCCGGATGACTTGCTCCTCTATCGCATTTGCCAGATCGGGCTTTACCAGCTTCACGTTGCTGAGCCTGAGCCTGGCCTCGGGGGTGAAGAATATGCGAAGGTATTGCTCCTTGAGCTTGGCTTTATTCAGCTCCGCGTCTTCGTCCTTGGCGGAATTATCGCGTTGTAGGCTGCCCATGCGTCCAACCACCATCGCTTCGTCTGAGGAACTTGTTTAAGAAACTATCTTCCCAAGTTCCTTGTTTTCCTTGGTCATGTCCTTGAAGATTTCGGTGCTTAGCTTGTCCAGGAGCCTTCTCCCTTCGGCTGTGACGACGCGGCCCTTGGTGGTCTTGTGGAGCAGGCCGGCAGCCTGCAGCTGGGCTATGATCTTCCGGATGTTGGAGCTTCCCGCGTCCCTGTGATGAGCCAAGGTGTAACCCACGGCTGTGAGGCCTCCGTACTCGACCCTGAGGTCGCTCAAGCCTATGGGGCCATGAAGGTAAAGCTTGCGCATGATGGAGGCGGCCCTGACGTACCACCAATCCTTGTTCTGCGGGGGCCTCTCAGCCTGCGAGCCGGTCTTCGTGTAGGCTGCCCAGA
>JBEKZX010000056.1:0-10703 GCA_049509455.1 Conexivisphaerales archaeon | reverse complement strand
TTCGATGAACAAACCCCTATGTGACCGCGCCCACGTGGACGTCGACTTCCAGGACGGGCTCGTCGAATTCGAGGAAACCAAGTAGGATGATGGGACAGACGGCCAACCTATTTGACTGAGGTTATTGGCAAACGAAACTGAGTCGGCCATTTGGATATCTGTGGTTGTTGGAAGGAATTACATTACTGTCCATCCTGGACGTAAGCTTGGACCCGCGAAAATGCGGCTGGCTTGGTGTTCACTCAATAGATTAGCATTTGGTAGGTGGAATCCAGCCTTATCACTGCCCCAAAAAGGGAGAAGTGGTAGGTCAGAGAGGCAGTTTGAGTGGCGTTGACTGACGATGCCGGACATCCCACAGCGCAAAGATTACTGGGCTCTGTTATGAAAGGAACGAAAGTGGCGAACAAGATGAAGGCTGCCACAACAGCCGTGATTGCGATGTACTCCCTTCTCAATCCACTCTCGCCAGCAACTCATGAACTCTCCACGTTCTTATACGAAGCGACTCGACGGATGATTGGTCTCAGGACGTAGGGTTTGGGCCTGCGAAAGATGGGCCGGCTTCGTTGGGGATTTGAATCGGTAGTATTCCGTGCTCCGGCTGAATATGACCATTTGTAGTTCGGTATTCTGCGGTCTCACCAGGATCCGTCTAGCTGGGCAGGATGAGAAAGGCCTGGAACACCGGGTGGAAGAAAGCTAGGGCTATTTCGTTGTCAGAGCTATCACCGGGATCACCCTCTTCGTCTTGTGTTGATACTCGGCGAATGCTGGGTACAGGGTGGCTTGGCGCTTGTAGAGGGTGTCGTGTTCACGGCCGGTGATCTCTTCGGCGTGCACGTCGACTGTGCCGTCACCGACCTCAATCTGGACGTCGGGATGGGCTTTGAGGTTGTAGTACCAATCCGGGTGGGTATCGGCGCCCCCTTTCGACGCGAACACAAGGTAACGCTCCCCGTCTTTGAGGTACATCATCGGGTTGATTCGAGGTTTGCCGCTGCGTCTCCCAATGGTATGAAGTAGCAGTATCGGCGCCCCTTCAAAGTAGCCACCGAGCTTTCCGTGGTTCTTGCGGAACTCGGCGATATTGTGCGCGTTGAAGTCGCCGGGTCTACTCATGAGCTCGCTTCCTTTGAAATTGGTCGTGACCCATGTTCCCTCCAAACTTGCGGGAGTTCATTGCAACGAATCAATTGGCCAGGCCCCTAAAAGACTTCCGAGACATCGACTCGGAATACATGATTCTCATCCATGCTGCACGCTTGGACCTGCGAAAATGGAGCCAACCATATCCGTTGGTGATGGAAAAGGAACTAATGTCGTGGAGGCGGTCACTAGGAATACGACATGGTTTATTGTCCTGAAAGACGAACGTTCATGCGGGAATGGCGGATAAGCATCGCCCGCGGGAGGCCGTAGACTACTCCCACCTTGTCAGAGAGGTGTTTGATACCTGCCTACGCGTGAAACCGAAGGACAGGGTCTGGATACAAAGTTGGGACCACACTCTCGACCTCGCCAGGGCCCTTACTTCTGGATGCTCGTCGCGGGCGTGCTCGTATCTGTTGAGCATCAGGTATGAGGACCTGTGGCTTCGTTCGATACTGGATGGTTCCAAGGAGCAGCTGAGCGTTGTTGGCTCGCAAGAAGCTGCGGCCTTGGCAGAGACCGAGTTCTACATCTTCACCTTGGGGCCTAGAAACCCGATCCCTTGGAGTGCTATCCCGAAGGAGAAAAGAGGAATGGTCTCCGTCTGGCTAGACGTGCGATACGACAAGACACCGTATGCGAAGGAATGGGCTCGGATTGCCAGCGAACACCGTGTGCGGATGCTTGCGATAGAAGCCACCCTTGCGACACCTGAAAGAGCAAGGGCGCAAGGACTGAACTACGAAGAATGGCGGAACGTGATGTTCAAGGGCTGCTTGGTCGACCACGAGAAGATGGCGAGGAGAGGCAAAGTGCTGGCGAAGCTCCTTTCTGGTAGGGGGAATGTCAGGATGACGACGCCTTTCGGGACGGACTTGAGCCTTGAGCTTGACAGAAGGCCAGTCGGCGTGTCCGACGGGATAGCGAGAGAAGAGGAGGCCAAGATGGCGATGGTCACGTTCCTTCCGGCTGGCGCGTTGGAGGTCTCGGTCAAAGAGGACAGCGCAAACGGCACGGTGGTTTACGACGTTCCGGTACCGGCAGGAACATCAAGGGTGGACAAACTCAAGGTCCTAGTCCGTGATGGGCAGGCCATTCGCCATGAAGCAGTCGCAGGTGATGGCGTCTTCCAGCAGTACTTGGAGGAAGGAGGTGGCGGCGCTGGCCAATGCGCATTTATTGGATTTGGCCTGAACCCCAATCTCCGGCCCGGCTGCACGCAAGACGACAAGGTTCTTGGAGGAGTCACGATTGGGTTCGGTGATAACACGACCAAAGGTGGGAAGAACACAGCGAACGGAGAGTGGTGGGCGTCCATGACAAGAGCAACCGTCGCCATTGACGGCATGACTGTATTGAGCAACGGCAAGCTGCTGGTATGAAGTGCAGTTGCTAAGTAGGAAGACCCAGCAGGGAGCATCATTGGCTGCAGCGCATTCTGTTCTTGGATATCAGTGCTGTTGGAAGAGGAACCAGAATCGTTAACGACCCCTCTTGCGCGTAGGCTTGGACCTGCGAACAATGGGCTGACTGGTTCATCTTTGTGTTGTTGAAACAATAGGTTGGTTGAACGAGGGCAGAAGGCTGGCCCTTTGCCGTTGGTGGTTTTTAAGTTTGCCCAACCTGTAGCTTAGGCAAACAGTACTAGTCGGTTGGTGAAGAGACCTGGTCAATAGCAGCGAATTCATCATCACTGAGACGCCAGATGAGCGCATCGACATTATCCAACGCGTGATTTGCATGGGTGCTCCCAGGGATAGGTATCACGTGTTCGTCCCTGCGTAGCATCCAGTTCAGGGTAACCTGACTGACGCCCTTTCCACGCTGTTGCGCAACCCTCTGCAGGGTCTCCTGGATTGCCTCCTCCTTCGAAGCTGCTTTCCCCTTCTGACTTGTCGGGGAGACTGCGAGTCGACCTCCCTCCAGCGGGCGGTAGGCCACTAGGGCTACGTTGAGTTTACGGCAGGCATCCAAGACGCCGTTCACTTCAGGCTGGCGATGGAAAAGGTTGTAGCGGACTTCGTTGGCGGCTAGAGGAATGCCGTACTTCTCAAGACGATCCGCGGCATCGTACATCTGATCGGCACTGAAGTTACTTACGCCCACTGCACGGATCTTTCCTGCTTCAACGGCCTTAGCCATCATGTCCATCACCGTTCCAATGCTTGGCAGAGGGGAAGGGAAGTGGAGGTAGTACAGGTCAATCACCTGCCGGCCTAGGCGTTTCAAGCTGCCGTCCAGGGCGCTCATGAATTGACGGCGCAAAAAGCGCGTGGGGTAAGGGGCAAACTTGCTGCCAATCACCACCGGTCGAGGATCTCTCTTGAGACAGTCGCCTATTAGGCTCTCCGATTTCCCGAAACTATAGGCCTCAGCAGTGTCAAAGAAGTTCACACCCACATCAACCAGAGAATGAAAGGTCTGGAAAACAGCCTCATCGTTTCTTCCTTTCCACCATTTATTGGTCCCTGTGCCTAGGGGAGAGACCTTTATTCCGGAGGCGCCGAGATGACGGTACTGGCTTTCTGGTATCATGAAGTCATCCCTTCGCAAGCCATCCAACGGATGGTCGCTCTCTCTTTTGAATCATACTCTTTGGGACGTGGGCTTGGACCTGCGAAATGGGCTGACGGAAAGAGAAGCCTTTTGTAGATACCAGAGCTGAATTTTGCACCTGAGGAGGCAACGATGGGACTTGTCGGAGAGAATCAGGATTCGTCGAGCGATCTCAGAGGATACGCTGGCTATCGAGTCGGGCATAATCGATTGGTTGCATTGGAAGACCCCTCGAGAAGCATCGATCAAGAGAGCGGTGGGGAACGGAGAGCTCCTTGTAGCCACCAACAGAGAGAACGCTGTCATAGGGTTCATCCATACTGTGATGTATGAGGACATCATCGATGGCGGTCCAGTCTCTTTCATTACGAGCTTCTACGTCGACCCGGAATCCCGCAGCAAAGGCGTCGGCTCAAGGCTGCTGAAAAGGGCAATAGCCTATTCGATCAAGGAAGGGGCCATCGGAGTCAAAACCTCCACAGCTAGCCCTGATGCTCGAAGATTCTATGAGGCTCATCATTTCAAGCAGTTCATGGGCGACTGGACCATGGGCGAAGTCTTCCTGGAGCTGGACATGAAGCCGTACACACGACCCCAACCTTAGGCTGGTGGCTTTCGTAGGCTTAGGCCTGCGAATGGGCTGGCTTCGTTCATCTTCACATCATCGAGAACAATAGGTCAATTAAACGAAAGCGTCATCAAGGTCGACACCGATGTCCCCCCAGTTCAATTTAACACACCTCCGACATCGAACGAGGGGACTTTGCTCTTCAATCCGGTCTAAAAGCATCCACAACGGCGCCCTAGCTCAGGTTCTTGAGCAGGAATGACACCACGTGCCTGTACTGCTTGACAAGGTTGTCCGTCTTCTGGGCGCCGTGTCCTTCGCCCTCCACAACGTGGAACTCGTAAGGCTTACCCAGTGCCTGCAGCTTGCTGGCGAACCTCTGCACCGGCAGCAGAGGGGCGCGGGAGTCGTTCGCCCTATGCCAGATCAAGATAGGAGCCTCAATCTGCGACACGAAGTTGATGGCTGACCTATCCCTGTAGAGCTCGGCATTCTCTTCTGGTTTTCCCAGCATGTCTACGACGAAATCCCTGTATAAAGCGTCAGAAAGATCGTACATCTCCTTCCAATCTGTGATGCCGACTATCGCCGCCCCTGCCTTCCAGAGTCCTGGCTCCTTGGTCATGGCGAGGAAGGTCATGAATCCGCCATAGCTTGCGCCAGTGATTGCGATCCTTCCATCATCGACGAACCCCTTCTCCCTGACGAACTTCACGCCGGCCAAGACATCCTGAAAGTCCTTGCCGCCAGCGTCGCCGATGTCCATTCGCTCGAATTCTGCGCCGTACCCTGTGCTTCCCCTGAAATTGGGGCAGAAGACGTGAAAGCCAGCCATACATATCGATTGAATTACTGGATTCCATTCGTCGGCAACTTCCCACCAGGGCCCTCCGTGGGGCCAGATGACGAGAGGCTTAGGCCGCCTGGAGCCACTGAAAAGCATGAATGCGGGTATCTTCAGTCCGTCTAACGAGCCGTACGTCATGAACTGCGATATGCCGAGTGGGAGACCCTTGTCGTACCGGGGGCTGTAGATTGTCGAGACCTTCTTCGTCTTCAGGTCAAGTTTCGCCAGCTGTGGCGGGTTCGAAAGCGACGACCAAGAGAAGATGAAGAATGAACCCCCCTTGTTCAGCTTGGCGTTGTCAATCTTGCCAATCGGCGTAGGAACAAGTCTGAGGTCGCCTTCCTTATTCTGAATGTAGAGCCTCGTCCTGCCGTTCCTGACGGCCACGAACCATACAGCATCTCCCTTCGGCATCCAGCCATAGCTAATGAAATCCACACCCACATGTGATGCGTTAAGATAGGTCAGCTTCTGCTCCGAGTGGTCGTAGACTGCGAGGTCATACTTCCCCTTCGCGTTCGTCTTGAAGAGAAGCCTCCGTCCCTTGGGATGCCACTTCGGGGTGGCATTCTCGCTGCCCAACTTCGGAGAGTACAGGTTGACCTCTCCGGTCCTTCTGTGAAGGACGAGCAGCTCGGAGGACCTCGGAGCGTCCGTGGTCTTCGCCATGGCCGCTATGCGCTTGCCATCGGGGCTGTAGGCGGGCGAGAAGATGTAACCGTGTGACGAATAGAGTTCTTCATGTGTCTTCGTCTTCGGATTCAGCGTCCAGAGGCACTGGTCCGTCGCAGTGCAGCCGGCGACCGCGATCTCCGTGCCGTCGGGTGACCAGTCGAATTCAGAAACACGGACGTCCTTGAGGTCGGAGACCTGGACCTCCTCCTTCATACCTGTGATTGGGACGAGGAAGAACTGGTGTCGCTCGGCACCCTCGAAGTCGCGTATGAAAGCCACGGACTTGGAGTCGGGCGATATCTCAGCGAAGCTCACGCGCTGGTCGCCGTGCGAGACTTGGGCCAGCTTGCCAGTGCTAGTATCGGCAGACCAGAGCTGGTACGATCCTGATAGGTCTGAGAGGAAGAGGGCAGACCTTCCGTCCTGCGAGAGAGCGCATAGGGTAAGGGAAGGTATCCGGATGACCTTCTCGACGAATTCGAGCACCTCTGATTGGCTCAACTTGCAAAGGTTTGGCGACTCATCCTAATAAACGTCGGCAAGTGCCGGTTGCGCTCCGCGAACGAGATGTTGTCCGAAGTGTAGTTGCCTTGGAACACTGCTGGCTTGCGACTATCATGCTATAACGATTGCGTCCTGACGTGACGAAGGGCGCATCTATATTAGTCGCCGACGACGACAGAATATTCGCGATGAATCCCCGACCGGCACTGGCGACATTGGGGGTAGTTATCATAGTGGTCGCCGTGGGTGCGTTCCTGTATTTCGTCCTTGGCATCGGTCAGACGATCGGCGTAAGTGGTTTGGAGATTACCAACGTGACCGTCCCGGGTGTTTCCGGTAACGTTACCGAGGGGATAGTGTCTTTAGCATTATCCAACCATAGCTACATGCTCATTTCCTCTGTCTATGTGTGGGCGAGGCAAGGAAGTTACTTTGCCTACGGCTCAGCGGTATCAGGTAGCGACCCTATTTCCCCAGGACAATCAAGAGCCCTTCAGTTCACCAACTACGGGAGTGAGACCCCAGGTCAAAGCTATTACATTACGATGAGGGCTGTCTTCGAAGACGGGACTTCAGGCTATTACAGCGCTACCATCATAAGCAAGTAACATCACCTGGCGAAATATAGCCTCAATTCGTCGCTGTCCGTCTTACTCATTCTATTATCTTGCTTCGTTGAATAGGCTCCCTCTCAGGCATAGACAACGGTTGCGTCCAAGCGTACAAGTCTACTTGAGGGCTCTACCGCAGTTAGGGCAGAATCGGTCCCTGGCTATGTCCACCAAGCTGCCGCAATACTTGCAGGGAGCTTTCCCGATCTCCTGCGTTATGACTTCTTTCTCCTTCACTATGGCAGGCTGTGGTGCTGCCTTCTCAGTGAGCTTCCACCTCATGAAGAAAGTACCTGATCGCATCGCCAGAACATAGGTAGTCGAGCATTTGGAACAGATGACATCAGGCATGGACACTTCAAGCACGCGGCCTCCGTCCTTCGGACATCGGGCTCCTTTCAACGCTCGCTCGAAGTTGGCTCTCTGATATGCCAACTGATTGTCATGCCTACTCAAAGGTATTGATGATTGACCCATCATGATATATTAAGTTATGAACTCCGCCCCCGCCGTGGTGGCTTGGGCCGGGGCGGATTCGTGGCTATCTCGGTATCAAACCGACGCTCTCAATCGACTTGGACCTTGGGTTCTAACCGGAACACGGACATAGGATGCTATGCTCAAATCAATGCTGCAATCCCGCATTGGGCCCTATGGCTTCCTGCGCCTTCTCTGTTCTTAAGAAACGGACGGCGAGTGAAAGCCCTCACCCTGGAGCCATGCGGCTTGTATCTCGACATGGAAGCGTGGCGGTGCCTGGAAACCAAGGATTGCGGAGTAGCGGTAGTGACCGGAGCCGCAGGTATCCCCGTGTAAGTGGGGAAAGGCGGCTTCGGCTCGGTGCTGCTCTTAGTGAGTCTTACAGGACAACCCTACGTACGCCTTCTAGGAAAGGAAAGGGTGTTCACACCCTATCGGGGCGTCTCCGAAGCGATGGGGAGCATCACCGTCACCTTCGTCCCCTTCCCCTTGGTGCTCTTCAACTCCATGGAGCCGCCATTCGCCTCAATCATCCTCTTGGCGATGGGCAGGCCCAGACCTAGGCCCTTCGCCTTGGTCGAATGGAAGGGCAGGAAGACCTTCGGAAGGTCTGCCTTGTCGATACCCACCCCTGTGTCCGCCACGGAGATTGAAACTAAGCCGCCTTTCAGTCCGAAGGAAACGATGAGTCTCCCTCCGGAGGGCATGGCTTCCACGGCGTTGTCTAGCAGGCTCCTGACGACCTTCACCAGCTGGCCCTGCTCCGCCAGAACGCGGACCTTGGGAGCCTTCTTGACCACCAAGCTGACACCCTTCGGGATGGGAAACGCTGCCACCACATCCGCGATGCAGGCGCCAAGCTCCAGTTGCTGTCTGCGGGGTTCCTGAACGCGCGTGTACTCGAGGAGGTCCTCGATGACCTTCCCCGCATGGTCAGCCGAGCCCGAGAGAAGCCGCAAAGTGTCCTTCACCCTCGGGTCAAGTGACTTGGGAAGGAGCTCGTTGAGCAGGTAGGACTCCATCTCTATCCCCGCCAGGGGGTTGCGGAGGTCGTGGGCCAGCTGGGTCGAGACCCTTCCTATGGCCGCCAGCCTCTCCGACTCGAGAAGCACTCGGTGGGTTTCCTCCAGCTCGGCTGTCCGCGCCTCTACCATGTCCTCCAGCGAGGCGCTGTGGGCCATGAGCTTCTCCTCCATCTTGCGGAGCTCAGTGATATCCGTCCCAACGCAGAGGACGCCCGTGGGCTTCCCCTGCTCGTCCTTGATCACGGAATTGCTCCACTGTATCCACACGCGCTCGCCGCTCTTCTTCACGTTCTCGTTGACGTTTGTCCTGTACTCCTCCGGGTGGGCCACCACGTCGGTCACCAACTTCGTCAGGTCGCGCCCTGTGCTCTCCACCGGCGGCGTAATGGTTTCGAAGAAGCCCTTCCCGATCACCTCCTCCCTGTCGAAGCCGAAGAAGCGCTCGGCGTACTCGTTGAATGAGATTATCCGCCCCTGAAGGTCGTCCTTGAGGATGATGGAGTTCGCCCTCTCGACGAGCTCCCTGTACTTTTCCTCGCTCGTGCGGAGGGCCTCCAGGACCCTCCCCTTCTCCTCCTCGACCTTAAGCCCTTCCAGGGCGTAGGAGAGGTCCATCGAGACCTCCTCCATGAGGCCCACCTGTTCCTCCCCGAAGAAGGAGGGGATCTCGGAGTAGACGAAGAGGGAGCCCGCCACCTCTCCCCTCACCATCAGCGGAAAGGCGGCGGACGACCGGTAGCCCCTCTTCAGCGCCTCCTCCCGGCTGAGGAACATCCAGGGGTCGGTCGTCACATCGTTGCAGACGAAGGGCTTCCCCTCGCGGATGGCGCTGGCGATCGGGCTGTCCAAGGAGGCGCCGTCTAGGGAGGTCGTGGCGGAGCCCAGGAGCCCGTCTTCGTGCCCCGCCCACAAGGCGGGCCTGACCCTCCTGGTCTCCGGGTCGACGAAGCCCACCCATGCCAAGACGAAGAGTTCGCTGCGGACCAGGACGTCGCAGACCTCCCTGAAGAGCTCCTCCCTGTCGGCCGCCCTGACGATCGCTTGGTTCGACTCGCTCAGCGCCCAGTAAAGCTTGCTGCGGCGGGCCAGGTCTTCCTCGGCCTTCTTCCTCTCAGTGACGTCAAATGCGTAGAGGTTGACATAGCCGAATTCGGGGACGGGGCAGACCGAGAAGGAGTAGACGACGAGGCCGTACCCCTCTTCCACGACCCTGCTCGCCTTCTCCGCGAGGGCCTCCTTCACCCTCTCCCGCCAGGACTCGGGGGCTACCCCTCCCACTCCGCAGCCCCACACCTTGAGTATCTCCCTTCCAGCGCCGTTGGAATACGCGACGGTTCCATCCGCCATAAGGCGTAAGACTGGCATGGGGTTCTCCTCGGGGAACGCCGCAACAGAGCGCAATTCCATCTCAGCATGCCTAGCCTCCGTGATGTCGGTGCAAACGTTGGCGTAGCCGATGCGCCTTTCGTCAGCGTCCATCAGGGCGGAAGTCGAGCCCCTGACGTCGATGGTCCTCCCATCTTTGCAGACCTGCGAGACTTCACCCCTGACCGACCTTTCCTTTGAAAGCCGGGCCAGGACGTCTTCCAGGGTGGTGTCGGGGAACTCCGTCTTCAGGAAGTCGATGACGTTCTTCCCGAGGGCCTCCTCAGTGGTCCAGCCATACAACTTCTCGGCCCCCTTGTTCCAAGAGGTGATGGTGAAGTTCAGGTCCGTCGCTATGATGGCGTCCGAGACGCTGTCGACGAGCGAGGCCTCGTAGCGGGTGTTCACCTGGGCCTTCTGAAGGGCGTTCGAGTAGCGGGAGAGGATATAGTACAGGACGACCAGAGAGAGGACCAGGAATGGCAGGTCGCCCAGGACCTCTTTTTGGAAGGTCGCCGCCGTCCCCCCGGTCACCATCGTCGTGTAGAGGTCCAAGATGACGATGGCCAGGAGCCCAACGACGGAGGCCAGCGCGGTCAGCCTGATTGGGGCCTGCTTCCTGACCAGCCATCTCTGCGTCCTGGAGAGGTCGTCCGACTTCGCCAATCTACGGCCCCCTCACCAGCGGAAGCGAAATCGTCAACGCCGTCCCCCTACCGACTTTGCCCTCCGCGAAAATCCTCCACGGGGAGCCTTCACCAACCTCTTGCGGAAGGTGAACCATGCCGATAGTATCAGAATAATGATGCATCTCTTAACCTTATTGCATTTGGATATGGGAATCATGTGATTTGAGGCAGATTGGTGAATTCCTCCAGCGTAGTTGAACAAAAGTAGGGCGGAAGGACAGGGTACGTGGT
>JBEKZX010000055.1:0-10727 GCA_049509455.1 Conexivisphaerales archaeon | reverse complement strand
CCTGATCCGAACTTCCCTTCGACCTCTTCCTTCATGACAATGGGGAGTCCCATCTCCCTCCTTTCGAATGATCTGCACGACGAGTAGAGGAGGACGTACGCTCCATACTTCAAGCAGAGTAGCCACCTCTCGAAATCCGCCGTTGGGGTGTTCGTTAGCGACCACATGCCAGCATATTTAACGTTCGATGGGCGTTTCTTGTAAATATTGTGGTAGCCCGGGAAGGATTCGAACCCTCGTCACCGGCTCCAAAGGCCGGCATGCTTGGCCTGACTACACCACCGGGCTGCTGTTTCTAGCACTTCCTCCTTTGGTTAATAAGCTCTATTCGGCGGACGGCATCATATCGAAACGTGATCAATCTCGCCGGCGATGAACTCGCCGGGGTCGACCATCGAATCGAGCAGAGCCTTGGCTCGCTTCTTTAAGGACGCCGCGCCCTTTCGATCTCCGAGCAGCCTCACGGCCGCAGCCATCATCTCGGCGTCGTCTTTCACCAACGACAAGACCTTCTCCCCCTCGAGGTACCTGTCGATGTAGGTGGGTCGCCCGGGGAAGTAGGAAATGGTGGGCACGCCGAGAAGCGCGGCCTCCGCGTTCATGGTCCCTCCTCGCCCCACCAAGAGGGCAGCTTCCGTGATCAGGTTCACTCCAAAGTAGGGTGTTTCGCAGACGACCGTGTTCCCCCCCATCCGGCCGAAGAGCCTGTCCTGCTCAGCATACCGCGTCAACAGGACGATCCTCCGCTCCGGGAAGCGGTCAGCAAGGGAGAGGACCATCTTCACCGCATCGCTATCACTTCCGGCCAAGTAGCTGGCCTGAGACTCCTCGAGCCTCACTACGATGGCGTGCCTCGCCCCCTTTTCGACCTCGTTCGGCTGCGGCCACCTCTCCGGGTGCTTGACCCACGCCGCCGCGTCGATGGCATGGTATCTTCGCAGGCCCCTCGCGCCTATTCCAAACTTGGTCCAGGCTGAGGGAGGTATGATGTCAGGGGTGAAGAGCAACCTGGACAGAGGGAGGGTCAACCTCGCCACTGCCACCGAGTGCGGAGAGTCGTTGGCCGCATAGTGCGGGATCCCCAGACCGTAGGCCACCCGTGCGGCCTCCGGCGAGCTGAACGACAGAGCGATGTCGAAGCTTCGCCCCTGAAGCATCTTCGCCAGGTCTAGAGACCTCCGCAGGCTCGCCTCCAGCTTGGCGCCGACGTCCGCGCCGCCGTGGCTGCCTACGAACGTGGCTTCCAGGCCCAGCCGTTGCACAACGTAGGTCGCGTCATGATACGACCGGGTGGTCGTGAAAACGTCGTGCCCCAGCTCCACCAGCCCCCTTCTGATCGCATCCAAGAAGATGAGCTGCTTCGGCGTGAGCGCGTCCATCCAGATCCTCAATCGACGATGACCTCGAGCCCTGAGACGGATGGGCACAGCCGCCGCCCTTAAAGCGTTATGCAGTGGGCGCCGTCCTTCGGTGGAGGGTTTCGCGATCTACATGGCAAAGTGTTAAATCCGCACATGGCGAAAGCAATGAAGCTGGTTCGCGGCGGCTGAAAGGGCTCATTGGAACAGGCCACCATCTACGGAGTTAGCGACGTGGGATTCGCGGTCGGAAGGAGGCTAGCTTCTGCGGGGTTCGCGGTCACCATGGCCGACGAAAGCCTCAAGACGGCGGTGACCCTTCCGAAGGTCGACAACCTGATCCTTGCCACCTTATTCGGAGAGGACACCCTGAGCCCCATCATCCCTCTTTCAGAGTGCATTTCGAGGTCCTCCATCCTCGTATTCAGCCCGAAGCTCAGGTCATCCGGGGCAGAGGGGAGGGCGGAGCAGCTCCTGCGCCTCAAGGAGGTGGGTCAGAACCTGAGCCAGGGCTGCACCGTCCTTAACGTAGTCCCCCTGTCCCTCGGCGTCAACAAGAGCTTCGTGGGAATATTGGAGGAGCAGAGCGGGCTGAAGGCGGGGGCTGAGTTTACCTACATCTATGCGCCCGCCTCCTCTGACGGCGGCTTCCCGTCGGTCGGCCTCCTAGGGAAGGCACCTCCGAAGAAGCTCTGCAGCGCCTTCGGAATCCCCGCCGAGATGACGGACGTGGACTCGGCCGAGCTCGCCTATGTGGGTTTCACGCTCAGGCGGTATCTGGACAAGGCCGTCCAGGCCTCCATGTACAGGGATCTCTCCGCCTCGATTCATTCCGACGAATCCATTTACATCGACGACCTGTCCAGGGGTTTCTTCGAGGTCCAGATGCTCGTGGAGAGCCTACCGCAGGGGGACCCCCTCCTCCACTTCGCCGCCGGGGCTATGCGCTCGCTTTCAAGCTACATGAAGGTCCTCGAATCCTTCATTCGGCTCCAAGTCCGTAACAGGGGCCTCAAGGCCATCCGTTCGAGGATTCTGGTCCTCTGGTCGATAGACCAGTTCGAGATGAAGGCCGAGAAGCAGCGCCTCCTTTCGATGCTCCTGGCCGAGCTCCGAGAGGTCTTCGGGGAGGTGGAGTACTGGAACCCCCACGACCCGGAGGGGAGAGACCATTCGAGGCCGCTGCTCTCGGAGCGGTATCAGGTGGTAGTGGTCTGCAGCCCTAAGGACCGGGACGTCCTGGAGACCTCCAAGCCCACCCCCGGTCAGATTGTGGTGAGGGCGAGCCTCCCCCCCGAGGCCGCATAGGTTAAAAGACTCGTTGCAAGGAGCAGCTTCGACATGCCATCCGTCGGTCTTGTGGGCTTGGGCGGCTGGGGGAAGAACCACGCCCGCGTCCTGGGCGAGCTGGGGGTCCTGAATGCCGTCTGCGACACGGACCTTGCGAGGGCAGACTTCTTTGCGAAGAGATACGGCTGCCCGGCGTTCGATTCGGTCGAACGGATGCTCTCGTCGGCTCAGCTAGACGCGGTTCACGTGTGCACGCCCACGGTGACACATGCGCAGGTCGCCAAGAGGCTCCTGGAATCGGGGCTCCATATCTTCGTTGAGAAGCCCTTGGCCGCCACCACCGCGGAAGGGGAGATGCTGGCGAGCCTGGCTGATGAGAGGAAGCGGATCCTCGCCGTGGGCTTCATCGAGAGGTTCAACCCCGTGGTCGCCTACTTGAAGGACGTGGTCTCGAAGGGCAGCATGGGAGAGCTCCTGTTGGCGGAGTTCCACCGGGAGAGCCGATGGGGGGGCGTCAAGGACGTCGGCATATTGAAGGACACGACGGTCCACGACATCGACACGGCGCGATGGATCTTCGCCGAGGAGCCCGTCCAGGTGTTCGCCCGCACGGGGAAGGTCAGGGGCCAATTCGAGGACTTCGCCGTAGTGATGCTGGGTTTCAGGGGCCATCGCTCGGCCATCCTCACGTCCAACTGGGTCACACCGAAGAAGGAGAGGATGCTGGAGGCCGTGTTCACGGAGGGTGTGGTGACCATTAACTTCGTCACTCAGGAGGTCCGTCTCGACAGGGAGGCCTCCGCGGAGATACCTCGCCTGCAGGCGCAGGAGCCTCTCTCGGCCGAAATCAAGTCCTTCCTCGAATGCGTCGAGAAGGGGAGGAAGCCGCTGGTCGACGGCTGGGACGCCATCAAGACGAGCAGGATCGCTGAAGCGGCCAGCTACTCCAGCGAAAAGGGCCTTCCTGTTTATCTCCAGCTCTGAAACGGGCAACGTCCCTCCGTACTTGGAGGGCAAACGTTTTTAGCGGATTCGGAGGGAGGTCAGGCTCATGAGCGATGCGCCTAAGGTCATCAACTTCGTCAGCCCGAAGGCCAAGATAGGGAAGAACGTCAAAATCTGGCATTTTTCATATGTGGGGGCCAATTCTGAGATCGGAGACAACGTCTCCATAGGGTCACTGGCGCACATCGACTACGACGTCAAGATTGGAGCGAACACCCGCGTCGAAGGCTCGGTCTACATCCCTCCTCTTACCGTGATCGGCAAGGACGCCTTCATCGGCCCAGCCGTGGTCTTCACCAACGACCCCTATCCGATGAGCAAACGGATGATCGGCTGCGTAGTGGAGGATGGAGCGACGATTGGCGCCGGAGCTGTCATTAAGGCGGGCGTGAAAGTGGGCCACGGAAGCGTCGTGGCCATGGGATCGGTCGTGACCAAGGACGTTCCACCTGACACCGTCGTGGCCGGCGTCCCCGCTAGGCCTTTCTATTCTCGTCGGGTGTTTGATGAAAAGAGGAAGAACTGGGAGTCCCGGTTAGCCCTGTGAATCGAGCGTAGGAATCCCTGAGCAGATAGAAAGAATAGAACCACACCCCCATGATTATGACGCCGGCAGTGGCCTTGATAATGTCGTAGGCCAACACAGTGGGATAGTCGGACCCGCCCGGTGCCGAAAACGGCACCACCACCTTGAAAATCAGGAAGGCGTCTAGAAGGAGGATGGCCCATGAGGACACTATGAGCACCGAAAGCGTGGCGATTATCCGGGGCTTGGCCGTCGTTCCCTACCACCTCATCAGGGCGAACGTCGTCAGTGCTAGGGCCACCGAAACGGCCTCCAGTATGAAGATGGTGCTCACGATCTCCCTCTCCTTAAGAGGGCCGCCGGCTAGCACCATCCTGGACAGGGTCATCGGGGCGTCCCCCTCATTGGAGGCCTCCAAGAGGTAGTCGTCCCTGAGCTTCACCGGCCTCTTCTTCATGTTCCTATGCTCTATGAAGCCCTTCACGGACGACAGGACGAAGAAGGAATTCAGCACGGCAGGAATCAGGGCCACGATGCCCACGATTTCCATGCTCCCTGTTATGACTATGGCGCAGTAGGCCGCACCCATGGCCAGGCTGCCGCAGTCACCGGGGAAGATCTTAGAGGGATTCCTGTGGAAGACGAAGAACCCCGCCAGCGTGAATATGTAGGCGAGGGTAACTGCCACCATGACCCAGTCTCCCGTGATGACGAACGCCACCAGGAGAGGGGTTGACGCAAGGGCCGAGAAGCCCGTGACGAGGCCGTTGTAGACGTCGATCATGTTGAACGCGTTCCCCGTTACGGGCATGGAGACGAAAACCAGCACGGGGTAAATGATGGTGAGCCGGAGTGCACCCATGAATGGCAGGACCGGATGCGAATCGTAGGTGCCCAGGAGGAGGATGGGCAACGCTGCCAGGAAAAGGAGAACCACCTTCGCACGGCCTCCAAGGATCCCCAGGTCGTCCAGAAGGCCGATGAGCCCTGCGATGAAGGCTACAAGCACGATCGTTATGGCGCGAAGATCGCCCGAAAGGAGGAAGATGGCCCCCCCTGCGACGCCCAAGGAGACGAGGAGCGCCGGGCCTCCCGTACGCGGAACCATAGGCCGACCCTCCTTGTGGGCGTCGGGCACCTCCATGCTCCGGTTTCGGAGGTAGCCCACCAGGAGTCTGGTGGCAAAATATGAGACCGGCAGTGCGACGAATGACGCCACGATCTCAGCCCACAAACGCCCTATAGCGCCCCTGAAGCCGTGCCTTCGACCATACTATAAAACCTTCGCCGCCACGAGTCTTGCTAGGTTTAAATATAGACTCCTCCGGTAGATGCGCAGATTACTTTGAAGCTGAAAGAGCTCAGACCCGACTCGCGGAGAGTCTTCGTCGACGTTACCGTCAAAGAAACCTCATCCCCACGCGAAGTTTCGCTCAAGACAGGCGAAAGGGCCACGGTCGCCGATATCACCGTCGAGGACGATTCGGGGACGACCACCCTTACCCTCTGGAACGAACTCGCCACCAAGGTGAAGGTAGGCAACAAGCTGAAGATAGAGAACGGTTACGTGAGCACCTTCCGCGGTGAGATGAGGCTCAACGTTGGGAAGTACGGGAAGCTCACGATTGAAGAATAATCACTTCGACAAACTTTAAAAGCGGACCTCTTCAAGCTTCGGAATGCTGACCGCCCATGCCACAGATTGCAAGGATAAAGCTCGTTTCTACATCTCTAGAGGACCTTGAAAGGGTCAGCAAAGACATCAAGGACTTGGGCGAGAAGACGGGCATCAATGTCAAGGGGCCCGTGCCGCTTCCTACCAAGAAGCTCAGAATCGTCACGCGCAAGGCTCCGTCTGGACAGGGTACGCATACCTTCGACAAATGGGACCTCAAGATCCACCGGAGGCTCATCGACATCGATGCCAACGAGCGCACCATCGCCCAGCTGACGCGGCTGAGGATACCGGATACCGTCAACATAGAGATCAAGCTCAGGACCAAGTAGTCGGCGCCCGACCGCTGGTTGACAAACTATATATTTACAGCCATAAACATGGGCTGCGGTAAGGTGTCATTTGATGCTGTTACCAATGCAGTCCATTCTCGGCATTACGTTCGACAACACTGCTGTCTTCTGGCTCGCCCCCGCCTCGGGCCTACTGGCCATCCTCGTTTCCCTCTTCCTGATGAGGAAGATAGGCAGGATGGACCAGGGAGCTCCGAAGGCCGTCGAGGTGTCCTCCGCCATAAGGGTGGGCGCCTACGCCTTCCTTAAGAGGCAGTACACCACCATCAGCGTTATCGCGGCGATCATCTTCGTGTTGATGGCCGTCGCGCCCAATCTGGGTCTTGGCACGGCGGTGGCCTTTCTGGTAGGAGCCGTCGCCTCCCTAGTGGCCGGTTACATCGCCATGGATAATGCCACCAAGGCGAACTTGCGGACCGTGGCTGCCGCGAAGGTCAGCGCCGAATCGGCCCTCAAGACGGCCTTCTACGGCGGCGCCACTATGGGCTTCGCGGTGGTCGGTCTGTCCCTCATGGGGGTCAGCGTCCTCTTCCTGTTCTACAACGGCTACAACGCCCTCTTTGGGACCTTGACCGTCGCTGAAGCCTCCTCCCTCGGCCGGAACGCCGCCAGCGGCATCGTGGGGATGGGGTTTGGAGCCTCCCTCATAGCGCTCTTCGCCCAGCTGGGCGGCGGCATCTACACTAAGGCGGCCGATGTTGGTGCTGACCTGGTCGGCAAGGTGGAGGTCGGCATCCCCGAAGATGACCCTCGCAACCCCGCTGTGATAGCCGACCTTGTCGGCGACAACGTCGGTGACTCCGCGGGCAGGGGCGCGGACCTCTTCGAGTCCGCCACGGGCGAAAACATCGGAGGCATGATAATCGGCGGCCTGATCAGCGTTGCAACTGGAAACCTGATCTTCCTAATATTCCCGCTCATAGCCCGCGCCCTCGGCATCTTCGCCACCTTTGTGGGGATGCCCTTCGTGAAGCTGAGCGAGGCCGAGGCGAAGAACCCCATGAAGGGGCTGAGGAAGGGCCTCACGGTCACGACCATTGTCGCCGCAGCACTATTCTTCTTCGCCACCGACATCCTGTTCGGAGCGAGCAATGGCTCAATCTATCTGTACTTCGCACTGCTGTCCGGACTTATCGCCAGCGTCCTGATTGACTTCATCACGGACTACTATACGGGTCGCGACAGATCCCCGGTGAGGAGGATCGCCAACGCCAGCCAGACCGGCGCAGCCACCAACATCATCACCGGCCTCTCCGTAGGGTTGGAGACCACGGCCTTGCCAGTGATATCACTGGGAGGGGCCCTGTTGGTCTCCTACTACTTCGGGACCCTCTTTGGTGAAGCCAACGCCAAGATAGGCGCGTTCATGGGTGGCATCTACGGCACGGCTCTGGCGGCCATGGGCATGCTCGCGGTGATGGGCATGGTCCTCGCCTTGGACGGCTTCGGACCCATCGCCGACAACGCCGCGGGGATCGCCGAGATGTCGGGCGAGAAGGGCGCAGAGGAGACGATGGAGGCCCTCGACGCCGTGGGCAACACGACGAAGGCCTTGACCAAGGGCTTCGCCCTCGGTTCGGCGCTGCTCGCCTCGCAGCTGCTCTTTCAGGCGTACGTTCAACAGGCGACCACCTACTACCACGTGACCTCATTTGTCGTAGACATCTCCAACCCGGCCGTCCTGGTTGCCGGCTTCATCGGCGCCATGCTCCCATTCTTCTTCTCCTCGCAGGCGATAGCGGCGGTCGGAAAAGCCGCCTCTCTGATGGTCGAGGAAGTGAGGAGGCAGTTTAGGGAGATGCCGGGAATCCTCGAAGGCACCACCAAGCCTGACTACGGCAAGGCCGTCGACATCAGCACAAAGGCAGCGCTTCGCGAAATGGTCCTGCCTGGATTGGTGGCGGTCATCGTGCCAATCGTGATAGGAGTGCTTATGGGCATCGAAGCAGTCGGCGCCCTTGTGATTGGAACTACACTGACGGCCATCCCTCTGGCCCTCTTCATGAACACCGGGGGAGGCGCATGGGACAATGCGAAAAAGTACATCGAGGCGGGCCACCTGGGCGGCAAGCGCTCGCCTGCCCATCAGGCGGCGGTCGTAGGCGACACCGTGGGAGACCCCCTGAAAGACACTGCCGGCCCGTCACTCCACGTGCTCATCAAACTGCTCAACACGCTGTCCATTGTCTTCATACCGCTGTTCGTCAACCTGCTCCACCTTGTTCACTGAACGGACGCGGACGCCTCCCGGCAACGCACATTAGGTGGACTTGCCGTGGGTGAGGAGTAATATGCTGCCGGAGGTCCTAGCAGTCTTCATCATCGGAATCTTCGTAGGCCAGGCCTTAAGATGGAGGAAGCAGAGGTTCCACCTCTTCACTTTGTCCGCCGTGGTCGCTTCGGCGCTGCTCTTCACATTGGGCCTCAGCATCGGCCTTGAGAAAGAGACCCTCCTTCACATCCTTCCCGAAGCAGCGGGGACTTCTCTGCTCTTGGGCGCTACGTCTGCCGTTACGAGCGCCTTAGTGACCTTCCTAATCAGGGGGAGGAAGAGGGATTGAAGAGGGAGCTTATGATGCCGATACTTCTGGTCGGCTCCCTACTGGCAGGTCTCGCCCTTTCGTCTGTCGACTTGAAGGGGCTCACCTCCAACGACGCGTCGACGGCCGTGGATGCGCTGCTGATGGCATTCGTCTTCATCGTCTCGGTAGACGTCGGCGCCGGTCTTGACAAGAAGATGATTTCGTCGTTAGGGAAGGATGCCTTGCTGCTATCTGCTGGCACTGTCGTGGGTAGCCTTCTGGTAGGTCTCGCCTTTTCGCTCGTGCCGTCGCTTGGCCTCAAGGGAGCCCTGGCTGCCTCGCTGGGCATGGGCTGGTACACCCTCGACGGGCCTCTGGTCGCTTCCGCAATCGGAGCCCTCGCCGGTGCAATTGGGTTTCTGTCCAACTTTTTCAGAGAACTGTTCACCTTCCTCGCCTACCCACTCTTCAGGAGAAGGCTTGGTGGCAGGAGCTCCATATCCCTTGGCGGGGCCACGACCATGGACACCACCCTGACCGTCATCTCGGCCGTAGGAGGCCAGGACGTGGAAGCCCTGAGCTTCCTTCATGGCGTGATCATCACGCTCATGGTGCCCTTTCTCGTTACCCTCGCTCTGACCGTCATCCCGTGAACGTCGCATCCGAATTAACGCCCCGAGAGTTCGTCAAGTCAAGCGAGCATGACGACTGTGCGGTACGGCGTCAGCCTCATCGGCCTTGGGATTCCATCACGGGGACCTTCACAGGCGTGGACCGCTCATCGCCGAGAGGCTGGGGAGGAGAGCTGAACCGAGGAAAAGAGATGGGACCAGTCGCGCCGCTGACTTGATAATGGATGCCTTTTGAAGGACGGACGCCCTGCCCAAGCGCGAAGAGGCTCAGCCGCTGGTGAGCATGTATTCCTTTATTGCGCTGCTCTCAAGGTCTATGATGGCTCCCTTGAGCGTTCCAGCGACGTAGTCGCTGCCCGGGCTTACGCACAGGGTCCGGCCGATCCGTATGAAACCCCTCACCTCATGAACGTGGCCGTGAAGCCCCAGCATGGGCTGGTACTTCTCGATGGACCTTCGTACGGCCGTGCTCCCGATGTTGGTCATTTTAAGCTGTCCGAGCCCCTCTCGCTCATACCTCAGCTCCGAGTTCACGACCGGGGCCTTGTCGAGCTCGGTGCCGTGCGGGGGAACGTGAAGGTTGAATATGCTCTTCGACGGCTCCTTCAGTTGGCTCGCAACTCCATCTATCATCTTGAAAAGCTCGTCCTCTGGAACCTCTCGAGGGGACTTCCAGGGCGTTGGGTTCGCGTAGCCAACAGTGATCATCTCGTTCCCGCTTTCGAGCTCTACCACCTTGGCCTCCGGGTTGAAAACGTTCTCTGAGTCCTGCAGCAACTCGTCCAGCTCCAGGCGATCGTCGTTGCCGGGGGAGATGTAACACTTGACTCCTGTCCCCTTGAGCCTCTCTTGGGCCAGGGAGATCCAAGACCGCAAGACCTCCTTCATGGTCTTTAGGAACAGCGCGTCCAGCTTGGCTTTGTCTTTCTCCAGCTCCGCAAGCTCCGCCTCCGTCGCCATGAAGTAATAGCGGCCGCTGTTCCTGAGCGTCTTGATGTAGGTGGGGAGCTCCTCCTTTTTGACGACGACCTCTTCTCCCTCGAAGGAGAGGCGGAACCTCCCGTCAGGCCGCTCGACGATGGGCACGAGTGCCTTGCCGGTGATGTCTCCGCCCAGGATGAGCGCGTTGGCATCGTAGAACTTTGCGGCGTTGATGAACTTCCTAAAGCAGCTCTCCGAGCCGTGAACATCGCTCGCAAAAAAGATGCGTGTTTTCACAGGGTCTCAGTCAGGCGGAATCTCTTTATAAGCTAAGTCTATGTTAATGCCCTTGTTCTTGTGGTAGCTCTTCGATGCCAGGTATATCACTATGCCCAGCACGAAAGAAGCGATGACGTAGATGTACGCGAACACGTAGCCCGGTATG
>JBEKZX010000054.1:0-10945 GCA_049509455.1 Conexivisphaerales archaeon | reverse complement strand
GAACCTCCTCTTCGCCGCCAGGCTGTATCACCTTCCCGATTACCAATCGCGGGTGAGGATTGGAGAGATGCTGAGCCTTATCGATCTTGAGGGCGCAGCAGAGAGAAAAGTGAAGACCTACTCCGGAGGAATGCGTAGGCGGCTCCAGCTTGCTATGGGCCTCATCCATTCTCCTCGAATCTTGTTCCTTGATGAGCCCACAATCGGACTGGATATCCAGACCAGAAAGAAGGTTCACGAGTACATCCGAGGCTTGAACCGTGAGCAAGGACTTACAGTGTTCATGACGACACACTACCTGGAAGAGGCAGACGAGCTGTCCCAGAGGATCGGGATAATCGACGAAGGCAGAATCAAGGCGCTGAACTCACCGTCTGCTTTGAAAAGCGAGATGGGCACACAAATCCTGGTTCTGCAAGTCTCTGCGGCAGGCGAAGACCTTACTGAGTTCCTGAAGAGCGTGCCTGATGTAACCGAGGTCACAAAGAGAGGACCAGGATTGTATGAGGTCGGACTTTCGAAGGTCGAAGACGCCATACCCGTGATCGTCGACGGGACCGTGAGGAGGGAGCTGAGGATCCTTGACCTCTCGGTGGTCAAACCATCGCTGGAACAGGTCTTCCTGCAGTTAACCGGGCACTCGTTGAGAGACTCCGAGGCCCTTTCCAACGTCTACGGACAGAAACTGCAGATCGAGAGAATGAAGTGAGGAGTTGAATCGAAGAAGATGTCCGTTCGAGACACTCTGGTGCTGACCAACAGGTCGCTGACGAAGTGGGTGAGGAACCCGGCGGCGATAATGCCGGCCCTTTTCATGAGCGTGTTCTGGCTCGCCCTATTCGGGAGTTCCTTCAATCCGACCAACCTCGTGTCCTCCTCGATTGGTTCTCAACTTCCACCGAACGTCGTCTCCCAGATTAACTCCCAAATTCAGGCGCAGATGTTCGGGGGAGCATCGACCTACATCACCTACCTGGTCGCCGGCGTAATCGCCCTAGTTGTCGTCATCAACCTTGGCTTCGGCGGGATCGACATTGTGCTGGACAGGCAGCTGGGCTTTCTCAACACCCTACTCGTCGCACCGGTATCGAGGACATCGATATTCTTCTCGGGTGTCTGGCAGAACTTTACGAAGGCAATGGTGCTAGCTCTCGCGACTTTCATCATAGGCCTGATCCTGCCTGACGGTCTCAAGCTGGCTTCGGGGTTCGGCCCTCTGTCCTTTGTAGAGGTCTTTGTGGCCGTCGCGCTTCTCACCTTCGGCTTCTGCTCAGCGTTCACGGCCGTGGCTTTCTCGGTCAAGAGCATCGATTCTCTCGTTGGGATAGTGAACTTTCTCGTCTTTCCCCTTGTTTTCGCAAGCAGCGCCATCTTCCCTAGTTCGTCCTTCCCTGACTGGCTCAAGTGGATCGCTGAGGTGAACCCGGTTTCGAAGGCTGCTGAAGCGGTGAGACTTCTCATCATAGACGGCAGCCTGTCCAGTAGCGAGCTTTCGACACTTGAAGGAGACCTTGTATACCTCTTGGCGTTCGCAGTCATCCTTACTCTTCTGGGTGTCTACGTTGGGAGACGAGCCCTTGCTCCAAAGTAGCGAAGTGACCAAGCATGAACGATGAACAAAGACTGGCGTTGATTCACAGGGTCATAATCCCTGACGTTGACTACCCTAAGGAACACGCGGTCCTGGTCACAGACAAGAGGCTCCTCTTCATCCGCCAAGAGAAGGTGAGGAAGACCCTCGCGCTCAGAGGAGAGATGAGGTGGGGCTCAGAGATAGCCTCACCAGTAGTCGCAAAGAGCTTGAGTGATTATGAGGATCAGACTATCGAATCTCTCTCGTCCGCCGCTGGTAACTTCACAATCGCCACAAGCTCAATCAGCGAGTTGATTCTGCTGAAGGGGAAACACAAGTATCACGTGCACCAAATCGAGCTGAAGTACCGAACCGACTCCAACAGGAAGAAGTCGGTCGTCCTGTACATGGTGCCTCTAGGCACATACGTGAAACCAATGCGCGCTACCCAAAGCAGGGAAGCTGTGCTTCGGGACTACGCAGTAGCATCATTCAAGATTTTGGAAGGCGTTCTCCCGGCGGACGCCAAGCGGAGTGAGCTTCCCGTCGCAGGAACCAACGAAGAGACTCCTTCTACCACGCGAAAGGCCGAGAGGACAATGGACGAGGTGAGCCAGCGGGCATCAAAGAGACCAACGAGCGCTCCGATTTGGCACTTTGAAGAGATGCTTCAGGTTCCGTTCGTTCGGGCCAAGTCAGAGTTCCTGGCCATACGCGAGGGGGAGTTCTCCCCGAAGACAGCTCCACTCGTCCTTTCTGGCTTGAAAATTTTTGATAAGGTCAAACGGGTGGTAATACAAGGAGGCCCGACGGTCTTCCGCATAGGTTTCTTCTATGACCACTATAACATGACCGTCACAGCCAGTATTGACGAGCAGTGTCGGGTGACATTTGATGCGCCGTGGTGGTATCGAGGAGAGTACGCTCTCGCGCCCACGGACGGTGGGGGAACAAGGCTGGTCCTAGATGTCTACAACAAAGCATCGAAGCTCAGTGCATGGGCACTCCCGCTTGTCGGTCTTGAAACGGAGAAGAGGAAGCAGTTCGCCGCAATGGGTCGGCTAGTCAAAGCTTGGAAGAACGAGTCGAGGCCGGAGTCAAGGTAGATGTGTAGACGGTTGGAAGTTACCTGTTTCGTTGGCGAGTTCGCTTCCTGCGTGGGCGTGAATATCGGGATTCTAAGTGGAGTTGGAAGCAATTTGGTATCGACCACGAATCAGGTGTCCGCTGAACTGATGTGTGATGGTTGCTTGAACCGACTGTTATTGGTGGGGCCGGTGAGATTTTACCACACGGGCCTTGGAAAGCTCACAGCGTCCCCTGCAAGGGGTAGGTTCCTTCCGGCCTGCATATTCCTTGATTAAACTCTTCCTAGTACCAGAAGAGATAGTGACTTCGCAATTCTTTTGAACTAACAATCATAACAAGAATAACACGGCCTACAGGACCTGTGACGTCTTCGGAAAGAAGACGTACCCCGGTGACGGCGCCTACTATGGCGGTCGGCTCATTCACAAGCATCGTATCTACGCGTGACGCAAGGCGTATGCTTCATCATTGTGAAATGATAAATACGCGAACACACCACTGATCGCATGCAATGTCTCTTACCGAGAGTGGCGGTAAGGGAACCGGACCCGAAGTTCTAGTGCACGCCCGCAGCACTACCTATTGTGGTTTGGTACTCCAAAGTAGGGCATATGGTACGATGAACGCCGGAGGCGATTTGCCGACATGCACGGCTATCGGATGTGGCCGGCCCGTGCGATGAAATCGCTCCACAAGGAATCCTACCCCGAGGAGGACAAGAGCTACGATTATGACTAGTAGCATAAATACCCGGCGAGCTCGCTCGTCGGAGGATCGGTCAAATCGATTTGCGGTACCCTCTATTAGCTGTCCTCTTCATCCTTTTGATAGCCTCCTGCGTCACCGCCTTCCAGCCCCCCACCTTCGCTTCTGCGGCTCGGAGCGCCCTTCCTCTCGCTTCCTCTGCTGCGGCATCAACCCTTCAGTCGCGCCCGATGACGTCCTCTCCGGCCGCCTCCTTCGCCGGATTGCCTCGCCCCGGACCCCTATTGGTACAGACTGTATCAGCCAGCTCAGGAGGATCAGGCACCCTCGCTCACAGGTCGGCCAGCTACTACGACGTCCAGCTCGGTATCACCTTCACACAAAGCTTCGCCTACCTTGCCTACAACGTTACAGCCGTGGCACAGTCGGACGTAAACGGATTCGGGCCTGGTTATCTCCTCAATGGGCTTTCCGATCAGGGATACTGGTACCAGGTAGGGATCTCCTGGAACTGGCCCTACGCCAGCGGAGGTTACACGTCGGGCTTCAACATGAATTACGAAGCATTCGACAGCAACGGCAACTCCGTCTTCCCGGCTTCGGGAGGCGGGGGCTTGACCAGCCTCAGCGGCGCGGTCAACGACGGCGACAGCATCCTTCTCAGCCTCTCCTTCTCCGGCGGGAACGTCGTGCTGTATGCCTTCGACTGGAACACGGGCGCCAGCGCACAGGAGGCTTACACAGCCCACGGAGCGACGACTTTCGTCGGGGAGACCGGCGGCCCTGATAACGGGAATGGTCTGTTCACGGGCCTTATGACCGAGTGGTGGCATTCGGCCGCCAGCATAGGTACCACCTCTCCGGTTATCTACACCAACTCCACCACCACCCTCTCCTCAGGCTGGCTCTGGGCCGACGATTGGAACCCTGACACTGGAGTGACCATCTTCTCTGACTATCGCTACCTTGCGTTTTCGAATCCGTCGCAGCTCCAGTACTTTACCACGAACGGCACGGCCGTGGCGGCGGACGGCTACGAGTTCATCACCGACGCCGTGTCCGCCGTGTCCGCCGTGTCCGAAGTGCCCTTGACGTTCAGCTTCTCAGTCGTTGGAGGAGGAGTTGACTACTCTTCCCCGATTCTGACCTACGTCAGCAACGGGAGCACCTTGACGGCCACGCTGGGCTCGACCCTCCAGAGCTACTCGCTGGACGTGGGGAGCGTCTGGTCGGTCAACGCGAGCCTGCCCGGCTCCAATTCGACCGAGAGGTGGGATACATCGCAGACGACATCGGGGACGGTATCGGCAACCCAGACGATCTCCTTTACCTACTACCACCAGTTCGACGTTGTGCTGTCATATTCAGTCATCGGAGGCGGCTCGCCGACCGTCCCCACCTTGACGGCGACCCAGTTCGGCGGTTCATACACACCGACTTTGACGGGCAGCCCGACGGGCTATTGGCTCGACGCGGGTGCTTCGTTCAGCGTACCCGACCCTCTTCAGGGATCGAGCTCCACTGAGCGTTGGTACACGAATAGCTCCAGCTCCGGCAGCGTGAGCGCAGCCGCTTCGATGGCCCCCGTCTATTATCACCAATACACCATTGTTTACAGTTACAACGTGTCAGGCGAGGGGAGCCCTAGTTCTTTGGAGTTGAACTACTCTTCACTTGGCTCTCCGTCGACTTCACTACTTGATGCCACACAGGGGACGGCCTGGGCAGACTCGGGCAGCACGTTCAGTTTCGACGGTGTCGCCTATGCTTCATCGAGCGAGAGATGGTCGGTCCTGGCACAGGCAACCACGGGGTCGGTGAGCTCAGCCATCGCCTTGTCTCCTATCTATTACCATCAATACGACGTTCAAATCCTTTCAAACGCTGAGCAGGGCGGGTTGGTGTCTCCCCAGACAGGTTGGTACAATTCCAGCGAACAGATTCAGCTCTCAGCTACCCCAAATGAGGGATGGCAGTTCGAGTTTTGGAACGCTTCAGGGACCGGCTCGTACGACGGAACAAACAATCCGTATACCGTTACAGTCCAGAATCCCACCGTGGAAAGCGCCGTGTTCTATCCTGGCCTCTCCGTTGTTTCTTCGAGCATGGGAAGCGTTTCTTACGGGTCAGCCTCACTCAGTGGCGAAGTAGGGAGCTCGAGTAACAAGACACTATTCGTGCCCTCGGGGTCGACGGTCCAGCTTACGGCCAGCCCTGCGCTCTTCCTGTTCAAATTTGTCGGATGG
The DNA here is from genome assembly GCA_049509455.1 of Conexivisphaerales archaeon. Classification (GTDB taxonomy): domain Archaea; phylum Thermoproteota; class Nitrososphaeria; order Conexivisphaerales; family DTJL01; genus DATKKG01. The sequence goes on along the minus strand of JBEKZX010000054.1, from coordinate 5,332 downwards.
TCGGGAGCAACGTCTTCCGGTCAGGCCGAAGTCAGCACGGTAGTGAACTCGCCTGAGAGCTTGCAGGCAACCTTCTCCATAGATTGGATCAACATGTCCATTTTGATAGCTATTATCTTGGTGGCGGTCGGGATCGTCCTTTGGAGGGTCTTGTTGACAAGGCGACCTTCTAAGGCAAATTCGCAAACAGAGGCACTACAATGAGGGCGGAGCACGCTCACCGCCAGGCACGATCATCGAGACCTTCACCGACGGTTTGGCTGAGCCGCGCATTCTCAGCATCTCACGCACACACTTGAGCATAGGATCCTAAGCCCCTCCCAAAGTTAAATATCTGAGTCGACTCACTTCGGGTGCAATGCCGTTTTGCCCTCGGTGTGGAAAGGGTTTCGTTGAGGGGACGAATTTCTGTCCGAACTGCGGGCTCAAGCTTGTGCCACCTCCGCTGGCGGCGCAACTTCCATCCCCTCCATACCAGAGACAACCACCAAGGTCAGCGTCACCATCTGCATGGAAATGGATAGTGGGGATTGTTCTTGTATTTGCACTTCTTGTGGCGTGCCTCTTTGCACCGATCGTCCCATACACTTTCGCGAGCGTGAGTCTATTTGGTTCATCAGCCACGTCCACCGCGCAGGTGTCGCCGTCTTTCTACATACTCGGTTGCGGCATGGTCTGGAATCCGACCGCCCAGAGCAGCGGACCTGTCAACATTCATTACAAGTATTGGTCTGGCGGCCAGTGGCACTGCTAATAGGCTCGTCTCTCTTGTCTCATGTTGGACCTACGTCTAGCGAATACGTTTACATAATTCGGCGCCGTAATGGAGCTCGATGCAGTGCAGGGGATGCGGCGGCATGATGAGGGTCAGCGGCAACACGTCCTGCAGTGGCGAAATAGAGTACTACTGCCGCAGCTGCTCACTAGTCGTAATCTTCGACACGAAGACAATGAAGATCGACGAGAAGAAGAGCAGCGAGCACACCGAGACACTCCGAAGACTGAGGATTGAAGCCATCGCCGAAATGAAACGGAATAAGTGATTTCGCCGGTCCCGGGTCTCAGATTCAGGATGAGTCTCTCAGTCTGTTTCCCCGGGATCAACGCAGCCCAGCTTGAACGATATCGTGGGCTCGTGAGTTGGAACGAAGGAATGATTAGGACGCGAGTCGACGGTCGAACGCGAGGAATAGACTTGTTCAGGCAGCCGATGCGTTGACGGAGCCAGGAAGAATACGCAGTGGCTCGGACCCCAGCTCACGCGGGTGACCGTACGGGAGGGGCACAACTGTCGTTCGCCCAGGCACTCGGCCTGTTCAATTCGTTGATTAAGGGCCCGACCGTTCCGGCTGGTGGTGGAACGTGGTCCAGGACATCGATCCTGTATACTTCCTCGGCCCGTTGGTCTCCTTCGGCTTCAGCGTCGTTCTGGTCCTCTTCTGGGCCTTCAAACGCAGATTCTCAGGATCGGTCCTCCTGTACTCGCTGGTGGCCTATTCTGGGGCCATCGCCCTGAAATACGTAATTCAGATCCCTACGGCGAAGGCGTTCACCAACTCCTTCGGGGCTTCTAGCGTCGCCACGGGCCTCTATTATGGAGCGCAGACCATGTTCCTGGAGGTGGGACTTGCGTATCTCGTGGCACGGTTCGCCGTCTCGAGGGACAAGTTCACCGCAGATGATGGGGAGGGCTACGGGATTGGCCTCTCCTTCTGGGAGAACGGTGTGCTCCTCGGTCTTCTCTCACTGGTGAGCTTGGCAGCCGACTACACGATCATTGCCGGTGGTTCTCCCTCCCTGTCGCAACAGGTGTATCAGCAGCTGCTGACCGCCGAGCCCCAGCTCTTCTCACCGCCCCTCCAGGCTCTTCCTTCTATCGGCCTCGGCATCCTCGAGAGGATATCGTCGACGTTGCTCCATTTCTCCTGGGGCTACCTGACCCTGATGGCCGCCTTCTTCCGTAGGAGGTCCTTGCTCTTCCTTGCCCTGCCAATGGGATTAGTCGATTCTCTGGTGCCTTTTGCAGGCGCCCTCTCCGTCCCCGTCTTCGAGGCGATAGTGTTCGTGCTTGCTCTAATCTGTCTGATCGTAAGCCTGGCATCCACGAAAGCTTTGAGAAAGAAGGTCATTGGGCGGGAAGCTCCGTAGCAGCATGAAAGGAACCTCTGCCTAGGGGAGCATCTTCTCCCTTCTGATGAGTCGCCCCGAAAGGAACAGGAGGCTCAGCGTCAGGAGTCCGACAAGTGCCGCTATCCCTAGCTCGAGGACCAATGTCAGCGCAGGCACGACGGCGGGGACGATCATCGCGCCCGCCAGGAGCAGCGCTCCCACCGCGAGGCCGAGAGGTTGGTTGGCCCCCATCGGTTGCCTCTGGAGGGAGCTGAAGGCTGACATCAGGATGGAGGTTAAGGAGATGACCGAGTAACCCAGAGCCAGCGTGAGAACCACCTGAGTGGCGAGGAGAGACACGCTGTCCCTTGAGAGGAGCCCCAAAGTCACCTCCGAGACCAGACCGACGGCCAGCAGGATAGTTCCGAGGAGAAGAGACGCGCCGAGATACCCTCTGAAGATGTCCTGCTGGTCCATCCCTAACGAAAGGAGGTATTCCAAGGTCCCGTTGTCCTTGTCATGCACGAACAGCAGAGAGACGGGCATGGACGCCATCAAGCCCGTTAGGCTTACGAGCGGCACAGCAAGTAGCGAAAGGTAGAGGCTGAGGTCTACGTTTTCCGGCACGCCGTGCGTAGGAAGGTTAAAGGCGGAAACTCCTGCCAGCAGGACGGCGGGACCCAGCATTATGAACGAAAGCACCACATATGGCAACCCCAGCCTGAAGCCCCTCTTCGCAGTCACAACGCTGAACCCCATCCCATCACCTAGTGAAGAACTCCTCCAACGGATTGTCCAGCTCCTTGACCTCCGTCACCGTCACCCCCGTTTCGACCAGCCTCTTGACTATGGCCCCAACGTCGTCCTGACCTGACACCCTGAAGACGTAATATCCGTTGACCAGCTCGACGTTGGATAAGCTGGAGACGTCGCCCGTGGCCCTTATCCCGATACGGTATTCCTTTGCACGGATGTTCTCCATCCTGTCGAAGAGCTTGAGTGTGCCTTCCTTGATCAGAATTAGATAGGTGCCTATCTCCTTGGCTTCGTAGAGGTTGTGCGAAGAGTAGAGGACTATCTTGCTCTTGCTGAGCCTCAGTAGGAGATCCCTCACCTCCTTGGCCACGGCCGGATCCAAGTTGCTCGTGGGTTCGTCGAGGAGGTAGAGGTCCCTTTCCTTCAGGAGGACCTTGGAGACGGAGACGCGCTTCTTCTGCCCCTGTGAAAGGCTGGACAGTTTCCTGGTCTGAAGCGGTTCTAGCTCCAGCGCGCTCAGGGCCTTGTCCACGTCGCCCCCTTCTATCGAGGCGTAGAACTCCAAGGCCTGACGCACCGTCATCTCCTCCGGCAGGGCGTTCAGATGAGACAGGTAGTTCATCCTCCCTCTGGCGTCCTTAGAACTGTATACGTCCAGGCCATCGAAGTCCACCCTCCCCTTGGTCGGCTTGAGGATCCCGGCTATCGTCCTGAGGAGGGTTGTCTTCCCTGCGCCGTTGGGGCCGAGGACCACGTAGATGGAAGGCTCGGTCACAGACATGGTGAAGTCGTGTAGGACATCCCTGTCGTTGTAGCCTGCGTCCACCTCAGCGAGCTGCAGCGAAGGCACGCGCGTCACCTTGCCTCCTTTGGATGGTGCATCGGTATTAAACCATGACCAATCCGCCTGCCTTCTGGCGAGATGCGTGCCTTCTCCAGAGCATCCTGAAGAAGAGCACCATCACTAGGTCCGCCAGCAGAATCATCGGGAAATTAAACTCGGCCAGAAATCCGAAGACGGCTATCGGGACAAGCATGCCGAAGGACAGGGCAATCGTGGCTCTCTCGTTCTCCGCCTTACCGATATTTCGGAGGATCCAGGCCAGAAGGAGGCCTTCTAGGGAATACATGACTACGATAGCCGCCACCGGTGCGACGCCTGCGCCCATCAGGATGTGCTCAGGGAAGAGGATGGAGGTGAAGAAGATGAGACCCATCAGAAATGCAGTTCGGGGGCCCGTCTTCGGCAACAGCGATCTGGCACCTGCGAGGTCTGCAGACGCCTTGTGGGCGGCCCATGCCAAGGCCGCGATGGCCAACCAGCTTCCAACGAATACGGGCCATCCCATCCAGAAGTGCGAACTGAAGCTGACCAATGCGAAGAGGACCATCACGTCCACCCCTAGGACGCAGAGCGACATGTATACCTGGCGCAGACTAAGCAGGCGCCTTCCTCGTATTCTTGGCAACGCCAGGTTCAGAAGGAGTATGGGCAAGGCGATGCTGTAGATCATGTGGACGAGCAGTATCCCGGCGGTCCAGACCCAGGAGACTCCCAACCAGTGTCCATAGTAACCCAGGGCGCCCACGGGCTTCGCCAAAGGGTCGTAGAGTGTGCCAAGCGCGATTCCCTCCTCCAGGATGCCGTACGCGGCACCGAGCAGGAGGATGGATGCCCAGCCCTTCTTCCATCGTATCGTCGCCTCTCGAATCAGGAGGGCGCCCGGAAGGTAGAGGCCGGCGTTCAGCAGAAGTTGAAACATGAACTGAAGGGGGTTGAGGGCGAAGGCGTTCAGTGGACTGGAGCCAGTCAGGTATTCCGGTATGCCCGGCGTAAGAAGAAAAAGGCATACTACGGGATGAGATCGCAGATATGAAAATATGCCTCGGAACGACAACAGTCCTTGCTATCGCCTAGGCGTAGTTGAGGTTTCTCCCAGTGTTCTCCTCCTCATGGACACTGCAGGAACGTAGGCGGTTTTGGAGTGTCGTCGATTGCCGAACATCATTGTGCACCTTCCATGTCGCCCACCTCCGGTGCACGAGAGGGATGAAAGTCGTCCGGTTTTCTCCGAGGACATCGCGGCGGCCGTAGTACTCCGAGCCTGTCGCCCTACCTCAAGCGAAAGTTTAAACGACCTCTCCGGCCTTTCGAATCACATAATGTCCGAAGTCAAGGATGTCCTGCCCACAGACGAGAGGTTCCACCCTAGCATACAGATTCTCAGGGAGGTACACAACAGGAGCTTTGAGAACCCCGACGGCTTCTGGCGGACGGTGGCCGACGAGCTCTTCTGGTACCAGAGGGCCGGAGCCATCTTCGAACCCCTCGATGAGCCCCCCTACGGGAGGTGGTTCCCCGAATGGGAGACCAACCTTTCCTACAACTGCCTCGACAGGCAGGTAAAGAGCTGGCGGAAGAACAAGGTCGCCTACTACTGGGAAGGGGAGAACGGGGACCGCCGCA
>JBEKZX010000053.1:0-10970 GCA_049509455.1 Conexivisphaerales archaeon | reverse complement strand
CGTAAGGCACTTCCAGAAGGGAAGAGAAGGCACGAGTTCCAGGTGGACCATGGTTTCAGGAAGTTCTTCAAAAGCGCATGCGAGAAACAGATGAAGTCCCTGCATGTGGAGATGCTCATGGGGCACAGCGTAGGGCTGGCGGACAACTACTATCGGCCGACGAGTCAGGAGATCATGCAGGACTACCTTAGAGCCGTCCCTGGACTGACGATCCTTGAGCAGGTCAAAGGACCCTCTCTCCTGAAGCTGGAAGAGCTAGAGAAGGAGAACATAGCTTTGAGAAAAGAGGTTGACGAGATCAAAGCGCAGGTGAGGCTCCTTACAGATTCCTTTGGAAAGAAGAAGTGGTAAGAAACTACTCGGATTTTGAGCAGAGTCGATGAGATAAAGAGCAGGTCAGACTGTTATCGAAGGCCATTTGCCAGGGCAGGCCCGGTTCAGACGCCAAGCAGTCAAAGTCGCATTCGAACTGATGATTCTCGCTTAGTCAGAGGAACCCGAAAGGGCTAGAGAAGGCCCAAGAGAGTCCAAGGCCGGCTGCTGGGACACGTTTAAGACCCATGCCGCCGTGGCCACAAGTAACAGTAATGTCAACCCCTAACACCGTATTCATCGGAAAGAAACCGGTAATGGCCTACGTACAGGCGTGCCTTATCCACTTCGAGAGCGGGTCCAACGAAGTGCTCATCAAGGCTAGAGGGAGGTCCATCAGCACGGCTGTCGATACGGCCGAGATAGTGAGGAAACGCTTTGCCACCAACGCGAAGGTCAAGGACATCAAGATCGACACGGAACAGCTGAAGGACGCGGAAACCGGCGCGATGAGCAACGTCAGCAGCATCGAAATAACATTGGCGATGTAGCCAGAGTCGAGATGAGTCATCTTCTCTCGCTTAGCGGAGGCCATGCCAGGAGCACGAATGCAAGTATGGGGCGCGCTCTCCAGCCCAGCTCGAGTCTGAGCTCTGGTTCGCGTGCGCCGGCGTCGAAATTCATATTCGGACTTTAGATGTAGGCTTGGACCTGCGAACATGGGCCCAAAGCCGTTTGTGCTGGTTATTTCCGGTTCTTTCCCGATTGTCGCCGCAATTCCTGCTTGATTTCCCCTTCCTCCTAGTGGCGTGCTCCTTCTGTCATCTTGATCTAAGGCCGGAATCGACTATTCTAAGGCAAAACTCTACCGTTTTGTGAACATCGACGACGCCTTCTTCCTCCTCCTTATGGCTTCTTTCTTCTTCGCCCTTTTTCCTTTTTGCTCTTTTGTGATTCCCATGTCTAGTTCAAGGCTGGAATCGACTATTTGAGGATTCGCAAATCTTCGCCTAGATTCAGGTTCCTGTTGGGTTCAGATTGGCCCAGATTGCCAGCAGATTCCCGCAGATGCGGGTATATTCCATCATGTTCGAGCATGTCACTAGCCGATGATTGCTTCTGTTGGGCGTCCCCCTTTTCCGGTTGCTTTTGGTTGCTTTTACTCTCCTCGACCATTTTAGGGCTAGAAGCAAGGATTTGAGGGTCAAAAGCAAGGATTTGAGGGTCAAAAGCAAGGATTAGAGGGTCAAAAGTAACCATTTGTAAGCGCTTGCGATGTCGTCTTTTGCTTGCTTTTCTTCGTTTTTCTTCGACTTTTAGCGTTTCGACTAGATTCGACTCTTTTAGACCTCCTTAGGGGTCCCTTAGGCCTCGTTCTTCTGTCCGCTTTTGGTGGTTTTGTCCCCTTTTCCCCGCATTTGCCGGCATGTTCGGACTGGTTTCGGGCTAGGTACACACTCAGTCGGGATGTGTCCAGCCCCTAGAACTATCCCGAAGGACTGTGCACGTATGTCTATTCGACCGGCTGATGCCCCTCATATGCATTCCCTCGTTCACCTTCCGGGGATCCAGCCATAGACTATCGATTTGCTTGGCCAAACTAGGCCGGAAAACGTGCCTGCACTCTCTTGATGTCGGACTCTACCTGATCCAGTTGGGTTTGCGCCAGCTTGAGACCATCTCTTATGTACTCTGTCAAGTCTTTCCTGACGCTTAGGTATCTCATGACCTCCTCTTGAAGCTCCACACAGCCAGCGAGCGTCCGAGCCAGCAGCTTTTTGCTTGGAACGATTATAACCATGGCCCGCACAAGAGAATGTACTCCTGCTGAATCGTCTGCAGGGATGATCTGAAGGTTGAGAGTCAAGTTCCTCGTGACCCCCATCGGCCTCATGATGGGCAACGTCGTGTCGGCCAATAGGCTGAAGGATGCCCTGGTGCAGGAGGGCGTCGAAGTGACCGACGACCCGGCGGACCAGAGATACGACCTCCTCCACGTCCATACCCCTATACCGCCGGGGAACGCCTTCGAAGTCAGGAGGGCCAAGAAGAGGGGCATACCCGTGGTGATCCATGCTCACACGACTGCCGAGGACACCGAAGGGACTTGGACCGGGAGCACCACGCTGTCGGGCGCCGTAGGTAGATACCTCACCGCCTTCTACAATATGGGAGACCTGGTATTGGCGCCCAGCGCTTGGACGAAGAGCCGCTTGCGGGCTAGGGGCCTCAGGGCTCCGGTCGAAGTGCTCAGCAACGGAATCGACTTGAAGAGGTTCAGCTTCAAGGAGGACCGACGGCGGAGGTTCAGGGAGAAGTACCGGCTGCCGGCCGACAGGAAGGTGGCATACATCGTCGGCGTGCTCTGCGTCAAGAAAGGGATCGAGGTCCTGCCCGACGTGGCAAGGGCGCTGCCGGGCCTCGAATTCGTCTGGGTCGGCCGGCGCTCCAGACTCTATCATCCTATCATAGTGAGCAACGCCATCAGGCGGTGCCCCGACAACGTCCGCTTCCTGAAGGATGTCGACGATATAGTCGACGCGCACTGCGGCTGCGATTTCTTCTTCACACCCTCATTCGCGGAGAACCAGGGGGTCGCCCTCTTGGAGGCCATGGCCGTAGGGAGGCCGGTGGTGGCCCGCGCCCTTCCAGTCTACGAGGGGCTCCTGCAGGACGGCGAGAGCGCGCTCCTCGGCGGCACCGCGGTCGATTTCGCAGCTGCCCTGAGCCGGCTGCAGTCGGACGATGCGCTCGCCGCAAGCCTGTCCCGTGAAGGAAGGGCGGCGCTGGAGGCACACGAAATGGGCAAGGTGGCGAGGAGGCTCGTCTCCATCTACGGCTCTCTTTTGAAGCGCAACTCTTTTTAGACGAATAGTCTTTCAGAGCTTGCATGCCGCGCGTCAGGCTCCTGCCCGCGAGCAAGTACCTAGCGACGATGAAGTACGCCTACGCCGATTACGAGGCGAAGGACTTCCGCTACCCCTTCTATTGCTCCTTCAAGGTACTGCAGCGATGTGACTCGAGGTGCGAGTTCTGCAACGTCTGGAGATCGCCGGCGCCCGACATGCCCACGGAGAAGGTCCTCAGGGTGATCGATAACGTGGCGAAGTCGAGCGTCGTGCTCCTCAGCATCGAAGGTGGCGAACCTCTCCTGCGGAGCGATATCGGAGAGATCCTGGAGCACGCGAGGACGAAGCCGCTCTACCTCCTCTTCACGACGAGTGGGAAGTTGTTCGACAGGAGGCCCATGAAGGAATATGCCAAGCTCATTGACTTTCTGCATGTCAGCATCGACGAAGGCCATAAAAACCTCGACCTCTACGAACGCCTCCCAGAGTTCGCGTCCTGGGGTCCCATAGTGTGCGTGCAAATAGTCGTGACCCGGGAGCACCTCCCGGACTTGGAGTCGAAGATCAAGGAGTGCTACGATGCGGGGGCGAAGGCGGTGGTGATGCCGGCCTGCCACCTCCCCGGGACGGACGACTTCTTACCCGACACTAGGGCGTTCAGGAACGAAGTGTTCAGGCTGAAACAGAGGTATCCCAGTACCATCATCACCACTGACAAGTACCTTAGGACCCTTGATGCGCCGCACGGCTGCAACGCGGCTTCAGTCATCATCGACTCCGACGCGCGGCTCTACTATCCTTGCCGGACGCTGATGGAGAAGAGCATCGACGCCTCTGAGGAGCCCCTCATGGGCTTCATAGGCACTGAGAAAGCGAGAGAATGCAGGGAGAAGATGAAGGCCTGCGACGTAAACTGCCATTGGTACCAGTATTTCGCGACGGACTCCTTCCTTTCGATCCGGAGCGGCATCTCCGCCCTAAAGCCTTACTTTGCCGACATGCTGTAGAGGCCGCAGGTCAGGCGGGCCTCGCCGTCTCTGTGATGACGTCGAAGGCCCTCTCCACGGCCCGCTCGGTGGAGTACTTCAGCTCCGGGACCCTGTAAGACATGGCCTCCTCGAGCTGACGCTGCAGGTCCAAGTCCTTTTCCTCGACGCAATAGAAGCTCCTATTTTTCATGTGGTATCCGGCGAGGTACTCCTGCTCCAACTGGCCCGGCGTAGGCACCAGGAAGCCCTTCTTTCGCAGCACGCAGAGGTCCATGAGGGTCGAGTAGCCGGATCGAGCGACTACAATCTTGGACCTGTTAAGGAGCTCCTCTCTCTCCGTTCTCCCCACGTACCCCAAGAAGTCTGTGCTGCGGTCGCCTTTGTCCTCGGGCTTCCCCAGCGAGATGATCACCCTTCCTTCGTAACCCTTCAACTCCCTCCTGACCAGCCCTTCGAAGGCGCTCCTCTGGGGCTCGGGACCGGAAATGGAGACGAACACGTCCACGTCCTGCGCCATGGGGCGGTAGCTGAACTCCGAGAGAACGCCGATGTAGCTGAGATGTTTCTCATCGATGATGGAAAGGTCATGGGCGAGCCTCCCCGCTAGGCCGTCCTCCGCGAAGTCAGGGACCAGCACGCCAGCGCAGCGGTTCAGGAAGTACTTGTTGTAGATTTCAGTCCCATCTTCGAGGACCCTCGACCTAAGGGGGTTGAGTATCCTAAGCTGATGGCTCATGAAGTAGCTGGGGACGTCCCGGGAATAGAAGCCGAAGCGGTTGTCAGAGAATATCACGTCCACCTTTGACCGAGCTATGAGCCTCCTCACGAAATCATGCTCTCGGAACATATCCGTGACATAGACGGGGAAGTTGAGGAGAGCTTCCAGGACCAGCAGGCTCGGATTGAGCGTTGGGGGAGGTTGGTAGTCGTCCAGGAGGGCGAAGATGGGGCCTGAACCTAGCTCCTGCTTCAACATGTTCAGGGCCCTCCCGCTCGAGACGACGATCACTTCGTTGCCCTCTTCGATGGTCTTCCGAATTATGGGAAGGGTGCGAGTGGCGTGCCCCAAGCCCCAAGAGCACACGCCGAAGAGGAATCTCATGTCTTGCTCAGGTGCGTTGCGGTCAGAATGGGCGATGACGGTATTTAGGGTTAGCGTGACGAGGACGAACTCCTATCACGTGCATCCTCCTTCACGTTCAAGCACACCTGTCGGCCATCACTAGGTTGAACAGGCATACCTGCGGCTGGGCGCTTTGGATACAAAAAACGCGCAGAGTAACGGGAGGCCTCGGGGGCCGCTGCCTGCCCCCTGGACCCAGCCTTGTGCGGCCGCCGCCGCGCCGACTCCCTACCTCGACAGCAGCCTGCGGGCCAAGACCTGACCGATGATGGCCATGAGGATGGCGAAGCCACCCAGATACAGGAACTCCAGAGGTACCGAGTACAGAGTGGCGGCAGACCCGAGAAGTAGCTGCCTGCTGATGTCGGCGGCGTAGCTCACAGGGTTGATCCTGACCACCGGCTGTAGCCAGCTGGGCATGAATGAGACCGGGAACATGGCGTTACTGGCGAAGAGTAGCGGGAGGTTCAGTAGGTTCATCAGCGCCATCTGGGTCTCCCAACTTGTTGCCCTAAGCGCTAGGGTGACGAAAAGGGAACCGAAGCCGATCAGCATCAGAGCTAGGGCAACGAAAGTCCCCGCTATCCCCAGCACGGAGAGTTTGGAGACGTTCATCCCCAGGAGCACTGCGATCATCAGCACGATCGCCGCTTGGATGATCCCCCTGATCGCGGAGTTCAGCACCTTGCTCACTGGTATGACGTTGCGCGAAATCGGGGTGCTGAGGAACTTGTTCAGGATCCCGAATCTCCTGTCCCAGACGATGGACATACCCGTGAACATTGCCGTGAAGAGCGTTATGAAGGAGAGCATCCCGACGGCTAGGTAGGAGAAGTAGTCCGACGTGCCGAAGGTGGTCTGCATCATGGTCTTGGCCAGGGTGTTCAGCACCGACTGCGGGATATTGAGGCCGGGTATATTGAAGGAGCTGCCCGTGAAGATGGCGCTGATATTCATTGCCTTCCCGAAAAGTCCCATCCAGATGAAGGGCTGGACGAGCGACATGCCGAGGACGAAAGGCGCCTTGTACCATTTCTTCAGCTCCCTGTTCGTCATCGCCCAGACCCCGTGGAGCGGGCTCGTGTTGAGCTTAGTGTCAGATGGTTCCTTCGCAGGAAGGTTGCTCATGTCTGTCACCTCTACCTCCTCGCCCTCGACATGGTCATGCGCGTGCTCATCGTGTCCTCCCAGTTGGCCTGCTCGTCGCGTATGCGGCGGCCTGTTATTGCCAGGTAAACTTCGTCCAGCGTGGGCTTCGTGACCGAAATCCTTGAGATATGTAGACCCTTGTCTCTGACGGCTTCAATGATTTCGGGAGCGGCCTCCTCTCCGAGCTCGGCCATGATGCGATAGGTGTGGTCCTCCTTCTTGACTTCCTTGACCAAGCTGACCTTGGAGAGGATGGAGGACAAGTCCTCAGAGTCCTCTTTTACGGCTATCTCGATGACGTCGCCGCCGAGGCTGTCCTTCAGCTCCTTTGGCGTACCCATCTTCAGGATCTTCCCTTGGTCGATGATGGCGATCCGGTCGCACATGGCGTCGGCCTCTTCGAGGTAGTGGGTGGTCATGAACAGGGTCATATTATACTCGGCCTTCAGCTTCTTGATGTAGTCCCATACCGCGGTTCTCGTCTGGACGTCCAAGCCGAGGGTGGGCTCGTCTAGGAAGAGCAGCCTGGGCCTGCTTATCAGGCCGCAGGCGAGCTCCAGCCTCCTTCTCATGCCTCCAGAATAGGTGTCCACCTTCCTCTTGGCGGCGGAGTCGAGCTCGACCAGACTGAGGAGCTCATTGGCCCTGGGCTTGGAAACTGAACGGGGGATGCCGTAGAGGTCCGCGCAGAGCAAGACATTCTCAATGCCGGAAAGGTCCTCGTCGGCCGTGTACTCCTGCGGCACCACGCCCACGGACCTTCGGACCTCCATCGCGTCCTTGACGATGTCGAATCCGCAGATGGTGGCGGTCCCCGAGGTGGGCGTGAGTATAGTGGTGAGCATGTTGATCGTGGTGCTCTTGCCGGCTCCGTTGGGCCCGAGGAAGCCGAAGATTTCGCCTTCGTAGATTTGGAAGCTGACAGAGTCCACCGCCTTGACCGCTGCGTTGAATGACTTGGTCAGACCTTCGACTGATACGAGCACGTTGGTGGCGGCTTTCCGGTCGGGGGTCACCAGGACGTTCTCTGTCATCGTTGGTTCGCCTCCAAGGCCTGTGCCTCCGCGGCCGGCGCCTTCAAGGATCCGCTCCCCGCGAGCGTCTTGAGAGTCTTCTCGCTCCAACTGAGCTCCCTCTCCAGGAGCAGGTTGTACTGGCGGAGGAGGTAGAGCTTGTCTTCTTGGCTTATCCTGTGGCCGTTGGATAACATCAGTTCGTGGACGAATTCGAAGTGCCTATAAGGAGATTCTAAGACGAACCTGTTCAGATCCTCTGGCTCCATAAGATCGGAGAACACTCGCCGCATCAGTGTCCACCGTTCGCCGGACGACCTGAAGGCCTTCCTTGCGGCCGCGATACTGTTCCTGCCAGAAGCGGTTATCTCGTAGACCGTCTGAGAAGAGCCCTTCCTCTCCCCCTTCGTCTCTCTGATGTAACCCTTCTCAGCCAACTTCTTCAGGATGGGGTAGATGGCACCGGGTCCAGGGCGCCACGCTCCTTCCGTCTTGGCTTCGATATCCTGCATCAGCTGGTAGCCACTCATCGGCTTGCCAGCGATCTTCCAGAGGGCGTAGAAGTGCAGCAGGCCCCTAGGGGCCCCCTGGGGTTTCATGAACCCGTCTTCGGCCCGTCCCTCTGCGGCGGGGGGCTTTGATGCTTTTTTCGGCATAGGACACAGCCATATTTCGAGCTGTATTTAACTATATCTAAAGGTATATCGAATGCGATATCTCTCCAAGGACCAGACAGTTACTCAAGTCACACAGGGCTGCGTCGAGGAGATTAGATGGGGAAGCTTTAAGGCAGTTGGCGGCCGGCTATTCACCTGATGAAGCTTAGCACGACGACCATAAGACAGGAGGTCGTCCTCCCGGGGACGCCGAAGGCGGTCTACGAGGCTCTGGTCGACCCCAAGAAGCACGCAGCCGTGACCGGCGCGCCGGCGACCGGGGAAGCCAAGGTAGGCGGCGCCTTCACGGCCTGGGACGGCTACATCTTCGGGAAGTATCTCGACCTCGTCAGGGGGAGCAGGATCGTGTGGGAGTGGACTACTACGGAGTGGCCGGTGGGATATCCACCCTCACAGGTCGACGTCACTTTGACCCGGTCAAAGGGAGGGACCAAGCTTGCGATGGTCCATTCGAAGGTTCCTACCTCTCAGGCCGAAGCCTACAGGCAGGGATGGATCGACTCTTACTGGGACCCTCTGAAGAAGTACCTCCTGACAAAGAAGCGGGTGGTACCTTGAAGGACTGCAGGGCCAAGCTCTCGCTTCTTTTCGAACGGCGTCAATCGCTGTAGTATTTTATGATCGGGTTCTCGACCTTCATGGCCACGCGTATATGTTGCTCGACGAGGTCCGCCTCCTCCCTGGTCAGCTTGCTGTAGGCGAGAGCGACGACCTTCTCTCCGACCTGAACGGTGTGAAGGTACTTCCCCGCTACGAAGAACTCGGACTGGTCGGCCTTACTCCAGACAGTGATGTAGCCGTGGCCGGGAGGGTAGATTAGGAGCGGCTTCGATTGGTAACGGTTCTTCACCTCAAGCGGTACCAAATGGACGGCGGGCTCTCCGGGCGCCGCGTCAGAGGTGTCAGCGGCGGTCACGAATTCTTCCCCTCCTTGCTCCCGTGCCTAGTCTCGGTCATATCGTAAGGCAACGGAAAACACAGACTAGATTAGCCTTGCGTATCTTCTGGTAGGCTCATCATGTTTATGAGTCGGAGAGGGCTCATTACGGGTAGGATGTACCAGAAGATCGTGACCGGCGTGGACGGCTCCCCGAACTCCCTGAGGGCGCTCGAGCATGCCGTTCAGCTCGCGAAGCAGCTCTCGTCGGAGCTCATCGTCGTCTATGTCGTGCACATCCCCATAACTTCCTACAGCTACGACGTCTTGGGCTCGTTGGAGGTCTTCAACAAATTGGAGGAGGAAGGAAAGCAGTCCCTGGCCAAGTGCGCCACCATGGCTTCGGAGGCTGGGGTCACAGCCAGGACAGTGCTTCTTACCGGGGAGCCGGCGCAGGGGATTCTCGACACGGCAGGGAAGGAGGGCGCCGACTTGGTGGTAGTAGGCAGCAGGGGCACGGGAACCCTCGAAAGGCTCCTCATGGGAAGCGTTTCCGAGAGGGTGGCCCGGTTCTCGAAGTGTCCCGTGCTGGTGGTCAAGTAGGCCGACAGCCGGGCCGTCTAGGGTCGCAGTCCATTGATAGAGCCGGCAATTGTCAGATGTCGCGCTGAGGCATTAGAATAACTACGACTATCGCCATTTTGAGCAAGAAATCTTTACGGCTCGTTGTAAATCTGACTACATTTCATATTCTATATAATACACGAGCCGTTATAATTGCGCAAAGTACGCCGTCATTACTCTTATATAGTGAGATTTGGTTATAGAAATAGGTCATCAAAAGCTCATGTCAGTTGATGAAGTAGAAGTCTACCGTGTGTTGACCAGCAAGTCGCGGCTAGAGATATTCAGATTGCTGTATGGAGGTCCCAAGGGCATCAAGGAGATAGCCGACAAGCTCTCTCTGGGGATGTTCACCGTCCGGTACCACATGAAGGCACTCGAGAGCGTTGGCCTCATCGAAAGGTATGAAGTCAAGGGGAGGAGGGGGAAGCCGAAGGCTTACTACAAGGTGAGCGAGCACCCTCCACTTCTAACCTTCCCGAAGAGGGAGTACCAGAAGTTCGCTGACGACATGATTATCACCTTCCAGAGCATGATGGGCGAGGAGCTGTTCAAGAAGGCGCTGTGGGAGATCGGCCACAAGAATGGGAGCGACGTGCTTACGAAGGCTGCCGCCGAGAAAGGCATCTCCGACTGGTCCGTCGGCAAGTACAAGGAGCTCTACGTTAACAGATCGCTCGCCGAGTCTGCGGGTGAGCCGGAGATCGTCGAGGAGAGCACCGACCGCCTCGTCTACAGGATCTTCAGCTGTCCCTTCAAAGAGCTGGCGGTCAAGTATCCGACTCTCGTTTGCCATATCCTAGAGGAAGGCCTCAGAGACGGCCAGATGGAGGCAACCCGGGGAAAGCTCGTCATTGAGAACGTGGCGTGCCAGGCCAACGGGGAACGATACTGCGAATTCGAAGTCCACCGCGCGTAACAAGCCTCGCCGCCCCTTTTCATGAAACCTCCGTCGGGGGTATGCTGCCGGCAAAGAACATTCCATTTAGCATATGACGGAGATGGATTGGGGAACGACTTCGAACTCGGCGGGGAGTCCGCCCACCATCTCTCCGTCTTCGTCGATGAGGACCTTCTCCTCTGACCGGGCGACGATCCTCTTCCCCCTGACCAGCTTGACCTTGGGGTTAGACAGGTAGGTGCCATCCCTAAGCTTCCCGATGTTGAAGAGAACCTCCCTGAAACGGAGGTCTCCCAAGGTCACGATGTCCATGAGCCCGTCGTCCAACAGGGCGTCGGGGGCCGGGTTCAAGCCCCCTCCGAAGAATCGGCCGTTGGCCACGACAAAGTTGTTGAGGACCTCGGTCCTCTCTTGGGCACCGTCGACCGAATAGGTGATCCGCCGGTTCTTGTAGCC
>JBEKZX010000052.1:0-16052 GCA_049509455.1 Conexivisphaerales archaeon | reverse complement strand
CCTGCCTCACGGACCTAGAGGAGCTCCTCGAGCATCTCAAGTCATAGATGGGTAATTTGTGCTATCACGAAGTAGCTGAGGGAAGCCATCAGCGCCGAAGCCGGTATGGTGATGAACCATGCCAAGACGATCCTCCTGGCGACGCCCCATCTCACGGCTGAAAGCCTGCGCGTGGCCCCCACGCCCATTATGGCGCCGGAGACGACGTGAGTGGTGCTGACGGGTATGCCCAGGAACGAAGACGACAAGATGGTGGCGGCCGCGGCCGTCTCGGCCGCGAAGCCGTTGAACGGCTGCAGCTTGGTTATCCTCATCCCCATGGTCCTCACGATCCTCCAGCCGCCGAGCGCGGTTCCCATGGCTATCGAAAAGTGAGCTGCGAGGACGACCCAGAGGGGGGGCACCGACGCCTTCGATACGTAGCCGGCGGTGAAGAGCAGGAGCGTCACGACACCCATGGTCTTCTGGGCGTCGTTGGTGCCGTGGGCCAGGCTGAGGAGGGAGGCGGACACCAGCTGGAGCCTGCGGAAGTACTGGTTGATGGAGGCCGTCGTGCTCTTGTAGAAGATGTTGATGAAGACGATCGAGAGGCCGAAGGCGGCTGCCATCCCAACCAAAGGCGAGACAAAAATGAAGGCGACGACCTTCCCGAGGCCAGCCCACTCCACGACGGAGAAGCCGGACTTCGTGACGGTGGCGCCGACGAGCCCCCCGATCAGGGCGTGAGAGGAGCTGGTGGGCAGCCCGAGCCTCCAGGTGATGATGTCCCAGGTGATGGCCCCCAGGAGGGCGCCCAGCACGGCGTTGGCGTCGACGAAGCTCGGGTTCACTATGCCCGAGCTGATGAAGCCGGCCACCGCGACGCCGAAGACCACGAAGGCGATGAAGTTGAAGAAGGCCGCGAGCAGGATGGCCCGCTGGGGAGAGAGGACCCTCGTCGAGACGACGGTCGAGATCGCGTTGGCCGCGTCGTGGAAGCCATTGAAGAAGTCGAACGAATACGCAACGAAGATGATGCCAGCTATGTAGAGGAAGTCCGCCAACGATAGCCAGCTCAGGTGTTCTTCATGACGATGTCGCGGAGGACGTAGCCGACGTCTTCGCACCTGTCGGTGGTACCCTCCATGTTTTCGTAGATCTCCTTCAGCTTGACTATCTGGAGGAGGTCGCCACCCTTGAAGAGGTCGGCGACGGATTCGTTGAGGAGCACGTCGGCCGCGTTCTCCAGCCTGTCGACCTCCATGCACCTGACGTCGATGTCCTTGCTCAGCTTCCTCATCGTGGCGAAGGCCTTGTCCAGCTCGATCACGCTGGCCAGGATTATGTCGGCGAACTGCTTCATGACCACGGTGGACTCGCTCAACCCGTAGAGGGCGAGCTTGTTGGCCGTGGCGTAGATGAAGTCGATCACGTCGTCGTAGCTGGACGCCAGCTTGGCGATGTCTTCGTGGTCGATGGGGGTGATGAAGCTCCTGTTCAGGCGAAGGTAGATCTCATGGACTACCTCGTCACCCTTGTGCTCTATCTCCTTGATGTGGTCCCTCTTGACGGGCACATCCGAGAAGTCGTTGACCAAGTCCTTGAGGGCCACCGCCCCCTGAAGGACGTTCTGAGATTCATCCTCGAGCAGCTCGAAGAAGATCTTGTCCTGTGGTATGAAAATCTCTTTGAGGCCCAACGCGGATTACGCAAAAAGGTGCGTTTCACCACCTAAAAAGGGATTCTAGATGGCGCCCAGCGGCTCTATCCCGAGGAGGTTGAGGACCTGGGTCATCGCCATCTTGTAACCGAGGACCAGGTAGGCCCTCGCCTTCTTCACCTCCACGTCCTTCTCGGAGATGACGGGGGAGGTCTCGTAGAACTGGTTGAATGCGACGGCCAGGTCGTGGGCGTACTGGGCGATCTTCCGCGGCGCCATGGCCCGCTCCGCGTTCTCCAGCTCCATGTCGAACTTCGACATCAGGAGGAAGAGGCGCCTCTCGTCCACGCCCTTGAGCTGAGCGGCGACGGGCCTGGAGACCCTGACGGGGGTGAAGCCCATCTTCTCGAGCAGCCTGGACGCCCTGGCGTAGCTGTACACGAGGTAGGGGCCCGTGTCCCCCTCCAGCTTCAACGACTCCTTGAGGTCGAAGGTGATCGTCTTGTCGAGGTCCTGCTTGACCATGTCGTACCGGAGGGCCGCCACCGCGAGCTTCTCGCTGACGGTCGACAGCCAGGACGAGCTCGCCGACGGGTTCCCTTCGGCGCTCTGCTCCCTCGCCTTCGCCCTTAGGGAGTCGAGGACGTCGTCCACGTTGACGTAGATGCCGAAGCGGCCGGACATCCTGAGCGCCTCCTTGTCGTCCTTCACCTTCATCCCCAACTCCTTGGCCGTCTCGTTGCTGAGGCTCACCTCCCCGTACGCCAGGTGGCGGTACTCCCTGCCGCCCAGCCCCAGCTTCTCCAGGGCATAAGCCACAAACATCTGCATTCGGCTCTGGCTGGCGCCTATGACGGACACGCAGAGGTCGCCGCCGCCGAACCTGGGGCCCTTGCCTCCCCTCTTCTTCGGGTCGGCCGAGGTGGCCCACAGCTGCCTCCCTCCGGCCTGCATCGCGTACTTCACGTAGCCGAAGCGATCGGGGAGTATCCCCGTCTTCCACGCCGCATAGGGGATGTCCTTGGCCGCGTAGACGGCGGTGCCGTCGCTTCGCACCAGGACCTTCTCCTCTCCCTCCTCGTCCGTCTCCAGGACCCAGCATCCCTTGAGCTTCCCTTCGGTGGCCAGCTTGACGACCCCCTTCTTCTTGAGAAGCTCGAAGACTTCGTCCCAGTATCCGGTCTGGAGGATGTGGCTCTCGTAGTTGAGGAGATCGTAGCTGATGTCCAACCTCCGGAGGGTCTCCAGCTGGGCGCGGACGACCTTGTCCACGACTTCCTCCGCCATCTTGGCCACCCTGTCCTTCCCCCCCTCGATGGACCTGCTCACCTCCTTCCTCTTCTCGAGGAGGTCTTGGTGCAGGGGGTAAAGGTCGTTCACCTTGACGTAGACGTAGTCCCCGCAGTACTGGTCGTATTTTATTCCCGAAGGCGCCTTCTTCGGCAGGTTCCCGTAGAGCATGCCGGTGATGACGTCGGCCACCTGGACGCCGGTGTCGTCGATGTAGTTGAGGACCTCCACGTCGCAGCCGACCTTCTTGTATATCCTGGAGATGGTATCCCCCACGACCGAGTTCCTGGCGTGGCCGATGTGGAGCGCCTTGTTGGGGTTGACGCTCGTGTGCTCTACGATGACCTTCCTCCCCTTGCCATAAGTGAGGGAGCCGAAGTGCGGGTCCGCTATGGCGGACCCGATGGCTTCGAATGCCAGCTCCGAGAGGTTCAGCCGGAAGTTCACGTAGCCCGCAGTATGGGCCTGGGCGCTGAGGACGTAGACCGAGTCCTTGAAGTTGATGTGCTCGGTGACCTTGGCGGCGGCGTCCTTGGGCGACATGCCCAGGACCTTCGCCAGCGAGAACGCTACGTTGCAGGTGAGCTCGCCGAGGTCGGGGTGGGGCGGCTCCGAGAAGGAGTATGGCATCGGGTCGACCCCCATCTCATGTAAGGCCCCGTCGATGAGGCGGCCGGCCTCGGCCTGGGCTTCCCTGAACGTCAGCGGTTCACCTCTTGACCCTGGAGCCGTCGCGCTCCGCTGATTAATCTTTCGGCCCTGTCAAGTCATCGGCTAGATTGCCGACAACCTGACTTCGAGGCATCGACTCTAAGGATTACAGGAGTCGTCTGGTTCCCCTTCATAGCTTCACATGCTTCGCCTTTGGAATGGGCGAGCCTCACCCACCCCTTCAGAGATTGGTTCATGACAGCAGCGACATCCCTATCCAACCATCTCTGACACGTCCTGCACCAGAGCTGCCTCCTATGCTGGACATCTTCTCTGTCTGCCCATTGGAGTCTCTCCCCGCATTTGGGACAGCGTGACGATGTCCCTCTGGTCTCGTAACCTGTCAAACGTGCTGTCGGTATTCCCTCCCATCTGGCCTTGTATTCTATCTGCCTCTGCACTTCGAAGAAAGACCAAGAATTCAAGATGCCTCTGTATTTTGGTCCTTGCCCGTTCCCTTTCTGGTAAGGCTTCCTAATACCCCTGATGTCCTCCAAGACGATGGCTTCGCTGTCGTCAATAGCCATCTTCACCATTTGCTTAGTCGACCAATGGAGCATCTGGCGGATCCTGGTCGCCCTTCTCTTACCGTATTTGATAGCTATCCTCCGCCTAATCCTGACATCGTTCCGCTTGAACGATGATATTATGGACCTCGTCAACTCAGCAATGTTGACGGCCTTGCCCAAGTAATACTGGACCGCCCTCCTACAGTTGCCATAAGTGACGTTCCTAAGGTTCCTGTCCACTCCCGCGGTTGTTGTGACCTCCCTCTCTTTCACTTCCTTGGAGATGCACAAGCTCAGAGTGCTATTGGCGCTCAGTGTGAAAGAGCGCACCTTCAGGGCAGGTTCAGAGAGCACCTGCAGCGTATGTCTGTTCAACGGTATCTCAGCGTACCGTCTGCTTCCGAGCGGGACCTTCAGCCTCCCTCCCTCTACCTTGAATCCATAGCACGAGGTGAGGATTGATTTGACCGCGTAAGGTTTCTTGGTAGATACGCCTCTCTTCAGTGACTTGTTCCTTGCTGATAGTATGCCTACCGCCCGGCTTATTGCGCAGACCTTGTAATACGAGGGAGTGTCATACTTGTCAAACGCGTGATAAGAGAGCCTGCACAACTTCATCAACGTCATAACCCGATCACCTTTCCGTTCTTCATCAATCCCCATTGAAATGCAAACGTTAGTCATCTTCCTGAACGTCTCCATTAAGGAGAGCACTTCTTTGGATGGGACGAACCTCTGGCTGACAGATTTGATAGCCGTCAATGGGGAGCCGAAAGTGCAGACTTGGATTCTATTTAAGGACCTACAACAGCCGGCGAATTCATCGATTCAGCATCTGCAGTGTATAGCCGACCGCTTCCATGACCCCCGCCCCATTCCTGCCCTTGACGAAGTGTTTGGACGCTGCGCGGGCGGCGTCGTCGCTGTTCCCCACGGCTATGCTGTATCCGACGAGGTTGAACATTGGGACGTCGGTTTCGCTGTCTCCGATGGCCACGACCTCCTCGGGAGGCACCTTCATCATTTGGAGGACCTTGGAGAGGCCAGCCCCCTTGTCCACGCCGACGTTGGTGATGTGAAAGGCGTAGCCGCTGTCCAGCACCTTCACATTGATGCCGCTCCCCGCCAGCTCCTTCCTCAGGATGCCCACGTCCATGGTCCTTTCGAGCACCACTTCAGTGAAGCGTGGGAAGGTGTCCCTGAGCACGAGGCCGTCGATCCTCTCCGACAGGTACTCGTAGGCGAGCGTGGGCTGGGTGTTGTCGGCCCACAGACGGATGCTGAGCGGGCTCCTGAAGACGGTCACGCCCCCGTTCTCCCCCACGACCACCCGGGAGAGGTTCAGGTTGATGGAGAGGGCCAGGAGCTCCCAGCCGCTCCGGCCGCTCACGAGGATCACGGGATACCCCATCTTCTGAATGTTGGAAAGGACCGAAGCGGCCTCCAGGTCCACACCTCCCTCCTCCGCGGTCAGCGTGCCGTCGACGTCGACGGCGAAGGCGCTCACTTTCATCCGGGGTTCTCGCTAGTGCGGCCCTTCATGGTATTAAAAGATGGTGGGCGGGCGCGCAGCCCGCACCCCATGGGACTATTCCTTGAATTCCTCTTCCTTCTCGGGCTCGGTCACAGATGGCCTCCGCCTCCGGAGGAACCAGAAGAGGCCGACTGCCGCGGCGACCACGGCCGCTATTATGATGATGAATACGTAGAGCATGGTCAAATTGTTCTTCCACTGGGCAGTGACGACGGCGGGCCCGTTCAGCACGAACGAGGCAGAGGCCTTGGTGCTCGTTACACTTCCCTGCCAGCCGGAGAACTGTCTGCTGGTGAGGAAGCCTGAGGACACCGAGGTCGGCGAAACAGATATCGACACGGAGGACCCCTTCGCGTAGAAGCCCGACCCCGTCGTGGTGCCATACGGGCTGATCACGTTCACGAAGAATTGAGTAGTGTATTTAGCCGTCAAGGCCCCGCTGCTCGAGAGGAACACCGTCCTGTTCGCGGCGGTGACCCCGTCGCTCCAAGCCGCAAAGGGATACCTCGTGGTCCCAGAGGGCTGATACAGCGAAGGCACGGAGATGGAGATGCTGCCCCAGAAGAGGCCCGACAGGGTCGCGGTCCCCGACGCGCCTGTGGTGGAGCTGGACGCGTTCTTGGCGCCATCTATCACCGACACGGTCACGCCCTGAATGGGTACACCCGATTCATCCAGGGCAGTGATGGTCAGCGTGATGATGGCATCCACCCTGATCGAAGCCGTGACCGAGCTGGTAGCATATCCATTATCCTGCGCCGTGACGGTGATGTTGTCGCTCCCAGGCACCTTGGGTGAATACGTGAAGTTGGCGACGCCCAGGTCGTTGGTCAACGAGTTCGTAAAGGTTACGGTGCCGTTGGCCCGGGCCGACACCGTCGCGCCCTCGAGTGGCCTGCCGTACGAGGTGACCTCCACCCCCATCCCGTAGCTGCTCCCGACCAGCGTCGAGTTCACGACCTGCAGCGACAGCTCCATCGGAAGGAGGACCGTGGTCACCGCTACGGCGGCGGTGGTGTAGCCCTGAGCGGCCACCGTGATGAGGGAGGTGCCTGCCACATGCCCCAGATTGAGCGGTATGCTGACCGCCGAGGAACCGCCCGCCAGGGTCGCGGATGCGCCGACGCTCGCGACCGAGGGATTGTCGCTGGTCACCAGCAGGGGGACATCCAGCTCGGGCTTGGCGGGGTTTCCTGCTGAATCGAGGAGCTGAACCACGAACTGCTGGGTGGATCCGTCAGCGACGAGCGGCTGCGGAGCCACGTAAGCGGCCAGGAGAGAAGCGAAAGGCACTATCGTCTGGACGGTGAGATTGGTCGACTGGAAGCCGGAGGCGGACGCGGTGATGTTAGTCGACCCGGGGGTGCTCGTCGATGTGAAGCTCACGATTACATGGGTCGCCCCCCTGGGGATCACGACGCTAGCCGGGACCGTCCCCACCGAAGGATTCGATGAGAACAAGGAGACCACCGTATCCACAGATGCCTTCGCGGGGTTGCCCGCCGAATCTTGGAGGGTTATGCCCACCACGCTGTAGCTTTCGCCCGTCGCCCGCAGAAAAGGAGGTTCGACGGAGAGCCCGAGCGCCGTCGGAGGGGGGGCAGAGGAGGTGATGGGCTTCTGGTCTTCGGTGAAGTTGTCGGCCGCGGCCGTGATCGTCGTGTTTCCAGGAATCAGGGTGCTCGTGAAATCGGCCAACGCATAGGAGGACCCTGAGGGTATGACGTGAGGCGATGTAATGGTTCCATACAGGGTGTCGCTGGAGGAGTAGTAGACGGTGACGGAATGCCCGGCTGGGACCTCGATGGGGAACCCAGTTGCGTTCAAGAGCTGTGCGGCGGAAATCCCAGGATAGGTGGAGTTGTCAGGGAGGAGGACATCCGGCCCGTTCGTCAGAGCGATTGCGCCAGTCAAGCAGGTCGCCGCAGGAGCGATAGAAGTGATGAGCTCCTGGTCTTCGGTGAAGTTGTCGGCAGCGGCCGTGATCGTCGTGCTTCCTGGAATCAGGGTGCTCGTGAAATCGGCCAACGCATAGTCGGAGCCCGAGAGTATGACGCTGGGCGATGTGACGTCTCCATAAAGGGTGTTGCTGGAGGAGTAGTAGACGGTGACGGAATGCCCGGTTGCGACCTCGATGGGGAACCCAGTTGCGTTCAATAGCTGTGCGGCGGAAATCCCCGGATAAGTGAAGCCGTCGGCGAGGAGGACGTCCGGCCCGTTGGTCAGAGCGATTGTGCCGGTCAAGCTGGACTTGTCAGGAGGCATCGCGGTCACGGTCTGATAGACTGCCTTGAAGATGCCCGGCGACTGGGCTGTCAACTGGGCCGTGTTACGCACGTTCAAGGCCGCGCCTGAATAAAGCGTCGTCATAACATACATCGCACCCTTTGGGATGGTCACGAAGTTGGATTGGAAGGTCGCGACGGTCAGGTTCGAGCTCGTCAGGACCACCTGCGTGTTCGAACGGGCAATCGCGGGGGCCCCGAAGTCGTCCTCGAGGGCCACCGCGACCTGAACGTAGGAGACCCCGTCAGCAGGGATTATCCCGGGCAACACATACATGACCAGTCTGGCGGGGGTTCCACTGCAGTAGTCAGGAGGCATCGCGGTCACGGCGGTATAGACTTTGAGGAGGCCCGCCGATTGGGCTGTCAGCTGGGCCGTGTCAGGCAAGCCCAAGGCCGCGCCTGAGAACAGCTTCGTCATGACGTACATCGCACCCTTGGGGATGGTGACGAGGTTGGACTGGAAGGTCGCGACGGAGTCGTTCGAGCTCGTCAGGACCACCTGCGTGTCCGAACGGGCAACCGCGGGGAACCCGAAGTCGTCCTCGAGGGCCACCGCGACCTGAACGTAGGAGACCCCGTCAGCAGGGATCATCTTGGGGAGGACGTACATGACAAGTTTCGTGGGCACGGGCCCGCTAGCCTGCACCGTCACGACGCTGGTCCCATAGCCGCTGGCTGAAGCCGTCAGGACCGACGAGCCAGGGAGACTCCCAGCGTAGTACTGTCCGTAGGCCAACGGCGAACCCTGATTGATGGTGATCGATGAATCAACGGTGGCCACGCTCGGATTGTCCGATGAGAGGGACACGGTTACAGGTGAGGGCGCCCTCGCGGGGTTCCCCAACGAGTCCAGCAGCTCCACGATGATCAGGCCCGAATCTCCGCTGGCAGGCATGAGAGAGAGGGGGTTGGCGAAGAGCGCAAGCGAAACGGGGTAGCCCACGGGCACGATCGTGGAGACGGCCAAGGAGCCGGCCGTGAAACCCGAGGCCAAGGCGGTGATGACCGCATGCCCTGCCGTGTGCGTCGTCGTCAGGCTCGTGTTGACAAATTCGGCCCCTCTAGACAGAGGGACCGTAGGCTGCACCGACAGGATGCGCTGGTCCGAGCTAAACAGCTGCACCGAGACGTCGACGGGGGAGGAGGCGATCGAACCGTCCGGATTGCGGAGGGAGACGTACACCCAGTAGGTCCCTCCGTCGGCTGGGAGCACACCGGGAACCACGTCGACCCTGAGGTTCAGGTCATACTGCTGCGCCATGACAGGGCCGGAGGGAACAACGGCAGCGCAGATGCCAAGGACGATTACAGAAATTAGGACCGCCGCCCTCAATACGCTGGCGCGCATAACGATACTTTACAAATCTAGCTGCAATCCTATTATAAATGTTTCTTGACACGTGGCACTGGGGCCCAATCGCAGAAATGAACGGGTCCTGGGCCCCTGCCTACATCCTGTAGCACAGAGCGGGTATGTCGTCGCGGGCAGCGGATGGCCACGATGGAGCTCCCTGGTAAGCTGGTCGAGGCATATGAGGCAGTGGTGCAAGTGCTCCAGGACAGAATCACGACATTGAAGGTCAGCGAGGCCGCGTTAGGGTTGGAGGAAGTCACGCCGATCGTCAAGTCCTGCCGAAGAGAGCAGGAAGACGGTAAGGTTGGATGGCGAGGCAGCCGATTGCTCGTTCGAATCGATAAGGAGCATCCAGAGGCCGAAAGCCCCTCCATGCGAGGGGATGACCTCAGGAACGACTTGTAACGAAGAAAGAAGGCCCCCTTGGTCAGCGTTGGCCGCAGGAGGAGGGAAGCAGACCGACAGACTCTGCGAACAATCAACATCGGTAGGATGACAGATTCTACTTTCAGTAACTGCATGCCGATACGCAACGAATTGTGGGCGAAAAGACCATGAACCTTTGCCGTGGAGGCAATGTGAACCCTGCTCAGATTCCGGCTGTGATGTTCATGATGGTAGGATAATACTGCTCGACGAACATCTTGTAGTAGATCTGGGGGGCAGAATCGGAGAAGGTGCCAGGGGTATAACCGTTGAATAGCCAGATGCCCGCTGTCCATACCTCAGGCGTGTTGGCCTTGAGCGTCATCGTTCCAGTAGTGGTGAAAGGCATGGCGTCGTCATCGAGCACATGGCGGCTGTAGTCTCCGAAGACCCAGGGTGTCAGGTGAGCATTTCCGTGCCCGAACATGTTGGTAAGGCTGTTGACGAAGGCCGTTGAGGGCATCACGGCCTCTCCAAAGTCACTCTGGAATTGCGAATACCAATAGCCGAAATCGGTATAGCCATTTGAGGCGGCAGGACTTCCTCCGTTCGTCGACGCGAAGGAGTTCCATCTGACCCCTCCTGTCGCCGTCTGATATGCCCAGTTAGCGACGTAACCGCCCTGGGCGCCGCCAGAAATCATTGTGAGGAAATCGTAGTAGACATTGTCGGTGTATGTCGTCGTCCAATGAAGGTTCTCATACAACTGCCAGTACTTGGTATTGTACGGGATCAGTATCGTTTCGTTATGCGACCAAGGTCCATTGGCAGACCCGGTGTTGTTCAGAGAGCCCCAGACGGCTGATGTATCCCGGAAGGCAACGGCTCTGATGGGTCCTGCTATAATGGTCCAAGTGCCGTAGGGGAGGATGTCGGGAAACCAGGACCCGGCTCCGTTCGGAGGCGGGTAAGGGCTCCAGCCAACGCCTGTAAGAGTGTACTCAATATGCTCGCTTCCGTAGGATGTCCCCGGGCTCATGCTCATGGACCAGTCGATGGCGACGCTGTATCCTCCGTTGGCCACCAACCTCAGAGTGTATTGGCCGTTGGTGATATCCGTGAACTGGCCGTTGATCGTGATGTTGACGAGAGGCGCCGGGATGGCAGCATCTCCATCCGTCAGCCAGCATATCCTAGCTGTCTGCTGGTGGATACCAGCATTTCCGTAGTTGATCTCAAAGACCAGTTTCTCGCTGGAATTGAACCTGAGCTGCCAGTTGGCGAACTGCAGAGAGGGCGTCAGCAAGTCCGGGTTCCACACCTCGACCTGACTTGGAACCGTATTGCTTGCGAGATTGGTCAAATCGCTAGGCCCGTTCACCGTGGAGTTCACCCTGAACTGTTTTACGGGTAGACGGATGTCAAGGCGTTTTCCTGAATGGTGTAGTCGATGTAGGTATATGTGTACGATTCGACGATGATCCCCCTGTTGTCCTGGGTGAAAAGCATCAGATACTTCCAATAGGTCTGGGGTATCATCTGACCGTTGGCGTTTGCCACGTAGAGAGTGTAGTTCCCTCCCCCGTTGTTCCCGACGATGAGTGTTGCGTTCATCCACAAATTGGATGGTTGGTCATAGTACTCCACTCGGAAATTCGAAGCCCCGAGATCATCGACCATGACGCCATTCTCCCTGTTAATCGTGAGATTTAGCTGATAATACGTGACGCCGTTGATGGAGGTCCCGGACTGGGTCTGGAAGTCGGGACCGGCATCCATCGTCACATTGAGTAGATAGAGGCCCTCCTCATGCCAGTCGTAGAAACCCAGTGCAGTTATGTTCGCATCGAAGGTCGAATAGATGGCAGAGAAGCTTTGGGGGGCGTACCAATACAGCTTGGTGAGATTGCCCACATATTCATTGGGTGTACTATATCCGAAGAAGGTCCCTGCGGGCTGGACGAGCTCCTGCCCCGAAGTGTTAAAAGTCAGCTGGATACCCTCAGGGGCGAAGCTCCTGGCGGCCGCAGCAGTCCAAAACGTATACATGTCGAAGGCGCGAAACCTAGGAGTCTCCATCTCGGCCAGCTGACTGTAGCTTTGAGTGAAGTTCGCGAGGACATCCACCAACGCTCTCCCGAAGTCTTCTCGCAGATTCTGGATGACTTGGCTGGTCTGGTCATAGAGCAGCTGTTGGTATTGTGTCTGGGCGTTGTAGACTGAAATGGCGACCGAGAAGATCAGGAGGACCATGACGAGGGCAGCCATTATTATCACCTGCCCTCTCCGTTTCCTTCTGAGCGAACTTGTCATTCAATCGCCTACCTGGCCGAGGTCCTGGCAAGTTGAAGGAGGAAGACCAGAGTATAGAAGCTGCTGGTAGTGTAGACGAACGTGACCTGCGAGACCTGAGCGGCGTACGAAAACGCACCTGGCACTGAGTTCGTTATGTTCTGGGTGTTAAGCAGATTCAGAACGACGAGGTCTGACCCGGAGATGCTGCCCGAAGAGTAGACTGCCTCGTAGACGGTGACATTGAAGATGAGCCCAACTGGCATCATGCTTCCGAGCGCGATTTGAAGCTGATGCTGCCAGTCAGGCAGCGGCGCACCGGTTTGGTTCAGAATCGTGTCGTCGAATCCCCCCTTCTGTGCCAATGAACCGAGGAGGTCGAAACCGTACTTGTCCAGGTCGTCTATTCCTCTTTGAACGTTCGGGTTCGCAGGCCTGAGGTAGTAGTAGCTTATGCTCAAAGACGACGTCAGAAGCACGCTCGCGAGGATCACTTCGATAAGCCTGGCGATGCCTCTCCTCTGCTTCATCAAGTGCTCATCTTCCAGAGGGTAAGGTACGCCGTGTACGTCTCCCTCCCGACGTGAACGTATCTTTCCACCGTAACGCTGTTGATGAGTTTCGCGGTGAGAAGGTTCTGGGCGAAGGCATTGGAGTAATAGTTCACTGACACAGGCAGGAGGGGTTGCTCCGTCATCATGAAGAAGGTGTTGCCGGTCCAAGTCACTATTATGCCAGCGATGATAACGTTCTGACTGACGGGGTTGGAAAGCGCATAGACCTGATAGGTCTTGCCGCCTGTGTTGAACAGGTTCTGACTCGTGGCATTGGTGGCCGGATTCAGGACGACGTTGAAGTTGTCCGTTACTTCAACGACGGTTGCCTGATAATCCACATGGGTTGCGCCATTGGCTCCCCCGTTTATCGACTTGGTCATGTTGCAGATGAGGTACTGCCCGACTAGAAGGGCGTTGAAACTAGTGTCAGCGGCGGGCAACTGGTATACCGCGTTAGATGTCAGCCCGTAGTAGGTAGCCTGAACCAACAGCACGAAGACGGTTTGAAGATTGCCATTTCCTCCAACAGTGATTGGTGGCTGATTGAAGTTGATCACTGTGGTGCCATTCCAGTTCGTGGTTCCTGATGCATTTACCACAGCCCAGGTGAAGGTACCTCCCTTGCCTCCGGACTTGTCCACGAGGAAGCCGTAGAACTGGCCGGTGACACTCGCCCCGACCGCTGGCAGGCCGTCGGAGGTTCGCACGACCACCGTGAAATTGTCATAATACTCCTGATCTCCGTTCCCACTGTTACCTTTCCCGTTCCCGTTGGTCTTCGGCGTACAACTGGCGCCTTTACCATTCTTCGGCAGGGTACATACGCTGTATGTAGGAGGGACCGTGATGTTGAGAGATGGCACCACGTACAGTTTGAAGCCATAGTTCCACCGTCCACTTTGATAAAGGCCGGACAGGTTGCCGGTCACCGTTGGGTCGATGTAAAGGGGATTGATGATCGTGGAGGAATCGTTGACCAACCGAGTTAACTTAGTTGGATCCACGTCATACGTAATCGCATTCGGCAAGGACGAAGCTAGGCCGAAGTCCAGCAGGCTGGTGCCATTTATCGTCGCGTTGTATCCCCAATTGGAAGGGGACCCGCCTGTGAGTAAGAACTTATCCATCAACTGCTGGGCTACAGGCGTAAGCTGCTGTTGGCTTACCAGAGATAGCTGGTTCAGACTCAGAGAGGTGGTCGTGTAGATGGTCGTGCCTAGCATCAGGAATATCACTACTACAGCCAGGATATACTCAAACGTGACGTCCAAGAGAGCTCACCCCCAAAGAGATGCACGCGGTGCCGTTAACGATCTGCAATACGATCACGGCGGCGGTTGAACCCAAAGCCCCACCCTGACCACTGTGAATCATCTGGGTCAGCGTTATGAAGGCATATGGCGAGGGACCGGTCAACGTGACATTTATCCCGCTCTGGAAATTGAGAGCCGCCTCCGCCCATACATTATGGTTCGAATCCAAGTATGCTACGACCTTCCAACCCGACGTATCCAGAGAGCTCAGGAGCGCATTTGTCACGTTGACGGAGTAGCCCGAGTACCCGAGAGAGGCCGGCAGATTGAGAAACTTGAAGGCGGCCACATTTGCCTTCTGAGAGGAGTCCACCAGGGAAGCCATCGACACCATCTGACCTGAGACATAGCTCGCAACCTCCTGAAGACCCACCTGCGCAGTCTGCGTCGAATACTGTAGGGTCAAAGCGGAGCCTATCACCGTAACGATGCCTAGCACCATCAGAAGCATCATCGTCCCAATCACGTTCGAGATAACTACGTGCGGCACCCAATCACCCCAGGAAGGTCACGTTGATTACGGGTTGGATTACTTCAACTACTGTAGCCACTGACATATTAACGGCGGCGCCGCCAGGCGGATATGTGTCGGCGTCTAGCGCATAGGGAGGGCATATCTGGATGTAGGTATAGTTCCCGCTCAGCAAGGCACTAGATGAATGAGTTATATTCACCTGAAGGCCGTACGAAATACCGGATATCGATCCCGTGAAATTGAGCCTGTAGTACGTGACGTTAAGAAAGGTGTTGGTGGCAGAAATGTATTTCCCACCTCCCTGGACACCGCCGAAAGTCAGGTTGACGAACGATATCTGGATAAGGTGAATGTAGTCCCAGGCCGTGTGGTTGGTGTGTGGCAGGCTGGGGTCGACCCCAGTGCTGACGTTCAAGTAGCCCAGGTCCACTATGCCTATTCGATCGTAGTCCAGACTAACGTACGCACCATTATGCTGAGTCACGTTCACCAATCCCATTGGGTAGACGTTGTTGAGGATCGAGTACGTGTTGTTCCCTCTGAGTGTGGAGTTGACAGTCCCCACGCCTGAGCCAGCTCTATACAACAGGGAATTGACGTTGCCTGAAATCACCGTGTAAACCCAGTTCGGCTGACCCGAAGTGCCGTTGATGTTGACGGTGACGACGAGATTGTCTATCGAAGGGCTCCAAGACGGCCCTCCAGACCTTGAATTGAGCAGCACATATGCAGATGCGCCCTGCCTCGTTGCTACGCTGTCGATGTCATCGGCTAGGCTGAGAAATGTGGTCTGAGCCTGGGAAAACTCGGCGTTTTGGGTTTCATTGTTGAACAGGCTGTTGCTGTAGCCGAGTATGCCTATGACAAGGATCAGAGTAGCGGCCGTAATAATCATAGTCGATATGACCGGTGATATCGCCCTTCTGCGGGGTGTCATGTCAGGTACCACTCTGCAAGGCGAGAGACCCCGTTAAATACGGCATCAACGCAAGACAGACGACAACCGCAATCCCTAGTATAAAGGCATGTATGAACCCCGCGGAGATCTTCTCCCCGCTGGCCTTTCCAGCTACAAGCCCCGCGAGCACCGTGTTCATTACGACCGGCGGCAGGAATAGCAGAGCGAAGTCGGTGAAGGAGAAGGCGAAGTGAGCCATGTTGGAAAGATTCTGCATATAGGCCATCATGACCGTAGCTGTAAGCAGGGTCGTCAGGCCGCCGATGTAGGGGATGAGAAGGAGGGGCTTCAACGTGGAGGCCTTCTCCTTTTCGAGCAACTGGATCTGCTCGCCAAAGGACGCCAAAGCCTCCAGGGTCTCAGGTGTCCCCCCTCCGACGTCAATGCTGTCGATAAGGAGGAATATGTTGATGGCCACGAACCAGTTCTTTATCCCTCCCAGCTCCTGGTCGAGAATCTCGTTGAAGGAAATCCCCCATCCCAGCTTGTTCGAAATCCGTTGCACTCTATTTGAGAACTTGCCATAGTCCCTCTTGCTCAACATCTGGATGCACCTTTCGGGGGCCATGCCAGTCTTCCTGATCTCCACCAGGTCTCTAAGAAAACTGACCAGCTGAGAGCTCACCTGAGATTGTTCGGCGCCGGCCTTCACCGCCACGATGGCGGCCGGGAGGAAAGTGAAAGCCATCACGAGGGCCAATGACAAGGCTGGG
Organism: Conexivisphaerales archaeon; assembly: GCA_049509455.1. Lineage (GTDB taxonomy): Archaea > Thermoproteota > Nitrososphaeria > Conexivisphaerales > DTJL01 > DATKKG01. The sequence goes on along the minus strand of JBEKZX010000052.1, from coordinate 53 downwards.
GCGTAGCCGACGTTCAGCCGCAAGGCGCTCGCCAAACCAGTGACGTACGACTT
>JBEKZX010000051.1:0-14327 GCA_049509455.1 Conexivisphaerales archaeon | reverse complement strand
GAGATGCTGAAGGGGATAGGGGCCAAGAAGATCCTCACCCACTGTCCCCACTGCTTCAACACCCTGAAGAACGAATATCCCGACATCGGTGGAGAGTTCGAAGTCATGCATCACTCTGACTTCGTCTCGAAGCTCCTGATAGAGGGGAGGCTCAAGCCGTCCAAGCCTCTGAACCTCAAGGCGACCCTCCACGACGCTTGTTTCATAGCGAGGGGGAACGCCATGGTGGAGGAGCCGCGCAACGTGATGGAGGCGTTGCCAGGGCTCAGGTTGGTCGAAATGAAGGACAGCAGGGAAAGGACGTTCTGCTGCGGAGCAGGGGGAGCGAACTGCTGGTACAAGATGAGCGAAAAGAAGCCTATCTCGAAGCTGAGGCTGGGCCAGGCGCTAGACACCGGTGCTCAGGTGCTCGCGGTCGAATGCCCCTTCTGCACCGCCATGCTGGAAGATGCCGTCAAGGCGGAGGGCGTAGAGGGCAAGGTGGTAGTCAAGGACCTTTCAGAGCTGGTGGCGGACGCGATATAACGGTGGCACGCCTAGCACGTTAATTAGAAGCGCGGGGTAGAAGGATGGTGTGAAGTTGGACGCGAAGACGGAACGGTCGCTAATTTCGGAAGCCCGCAAGGCTGCCGCGAAGGCCTATTCTCCATTCTCCAAGGTCGAGGTCGGCGCAGCCATACTCACTTCTGACGGCCAGGTCTTCTCTGGCTGCAACGTGGAGAACTCTTCGTACGGGCTCAGCATCTGCGCGGAGAGGACGGCCGCGGTCAAGGCCGTGTCCGCCGGCTCCAGGAGTTTCTCGGCCGTGGCGGTGGTTTCCAACCTTGAGGAGCTCACTTATCCGTGCGGGGCCTGCCGTCAGTTCTTGAGCGAGTTCGGCATCGACATGGTCGTAATCGTCGCGTCAGGAAAAGGGGAAGTTACCTACCATCGCTTGGGGGAATTGCTCCCCGAGGCTTTCAGGTTAGAGAAATAAGACTTATAGTCTTAAATCAAACGAGTTATTATCGTTTTGCATCCAGATTGGAAACTACTTATATAGTTGTGAACCAAATATGCGTCGGGAATTACGAATGTCCCTGATTTCTCACAGCAAGAAACGCGCGATCGCAAGAGGCACTTTGGTGGGTGCAGTCATCGTGATAATCGTGGTGGCTGCGCTAGGCACTTATTACTACACAACTTTGACGACTAAATCGTCATCCAAAATTACCATCGGAATCGTGTATGATACTGGTGGCAAAGGAGACAAGTCATTCAACGACATGGCGTATGCGGGAGTCCTGCAAGCTAATAGTAGCCTAGGCATAAACTACATCGAGGAATCGTCTACCGACGCGAGCGACTACGTGCCGAATATTGAAGCACTGGTCAGCAAGAACGTTAGCTTGATCGTGTGCGTCGGCTTCCTGATGGACGACGCAGTCGCTTCGGAAGCTGCGAAGTATCCGAACATGAAGTTCGCTCAGATAGACGGCGACGACTACAACATAACGAACGTCGTCGCAATCAAATATCAAGAGAACCTCGGAAGTGCGCTGGTGGGCGCGCTCGCAGTGGCGATGACCAAGACGGACGTAATCGGGTTCATCGGCGGCATGGCTACCGGCATCATTTACAAGTTCTGGCATGGCTACCAGTACGGCGTCTCGTGGGCGGAGAACTACACGGGGAAGACCGTCACTCTGCTCCCTGCGCAGTACACGGGGACGACAGGTGCGGCCTGGGACGACCCAACCACCGACAGCCAGATAGCCCAGTCCATGATGGCGAAGGGCGCTGACATAATCTACGCGGCCGCGGGCGCTAGCGGCGTCGGCATGTTCAATGCGGTAGGTGCTGCGGATAAGGCCACAGGGTGGAATTGGTCATTGACGACACCTCCCAAGTACTTCGCTATCGGCGTCGACTCTGATCAGGACTACTATGGGACCTACCAGTACTTCGTTCAAGGACAGAGCACTGGCTTCACGGCTCCCTCCTTCGTGCTAACGTCGGAGATGAAGAGGGTGGACACTGGTGTGTACACGGTCATCGAGAGCGTGGTCGCCGGGAACTACAGCAGCTTCTGGAACAACCCAACGAAGTGGGGTCCTACATTCTTCAACGGTACGACGCAAATCTGCGGATCCACCGGAGACCAGCCATGCTATGTCAGAGGGGTCTTCCTCCTCGGGCTCGCCCAGGGTGGAGTTGGACCAAGTCCGATGACCTACACACAGCAATATCTTACACCCCAAGCCACGACGGTCATGGCACAGCTGAAGGCAGCGATACTCAACGGCACCGCAAATGTTCCTGAGAACTACAATCCATAGAGGGGGGTGGGCTCACGCTCACCTTCCGCTTCTTTTTCTTGGTGATTGCCTACTTTGAGTGATTTAGCCATAAGGATGACTGGGATGAGGAAGTCCTTCCCGGGCGTCCTAGCGGTGGATGACGTCGACTTTGAGGTCAGGAAGGGAGAGATCAGGGGGCTATTGGGAGAGAACGGGGCCGGCAAGTCAACCCTGATGCGTTTGCTCTACGGGCTGTACCGCTTGGATGCCGGGCGAATAGAGGTAGACGGGAAGGAGGCACACATCGGAAGCTCCCATGACGCGATTCGACTGGGCATCGGGATGGTCCACCAAGAGTTCATGCTCGTCCCGAACTTGTCGGTCAAGGAGAACATAGTCTTGGGGTTTGAACCCGGCAGTTCGGGCGTCTTCAGTCCCGGCGAGTCCAGACAGAGGGTACTGGACCTCAGCAAGTCTTCCGGCCTGCCCGTCGACCCCGATGTCGTTGTCGAGAGGTTGCCCACAGGGCTCAAACAAAGGGTTGAGATTCTCAAAGCTCTGTACCGTGGGGCAAAGACTCTGATTCTAGACGAGCCTACGGCGGTGCTGACACCAGTTGAGGTCGTGGAGTTATTCAAGTCCATCAGGAAGATGAGAGATTCAGGGACGACCATCATCTTCATAACGCACAAGCTTCAAGAGATCAAGGAGATCACCGACAGCATAACCGTCATGAGAAGAGGACGTGTGGTGGGCGGCGGTCCGACAAAGGACGTAAGCATAGGCCAGCTCGCCAACATGATGGTTGGGCGGGAGGTCATCAGGTCGTTCTCCTTCAATCCATATAGTCCTGGCGAGGTGTTGCTGGAGGTGAAGGGATTGAGGGTAGCAGGCCGGAGGAAGGCCGTGGCCGTCGACGGCGTCTCTTTCGCCGTCAGAAAGGGCGAAATTGTAGGCCTAGCAGGCGTGGACGGCAACGGTCAGAGTGAGCTAGTCGAGAGCCTCATTGGTTTCAGGAAGCCGTTGAGCGGGACCATATCTGTCAAGGGGGTCGTAACCACGAGCCTCGACACGAGTAAGATATTAGAGAAGTCCGTCGGTCATATCCCCGAGGACAGGTTAGCCCAGGGTCTGGTGATGGACTTCTCCATCTCTGACAACTCGGTCCTAGGTATAGTACAGAAGGACGAATTCTCGTCTAGGAGTGGCTTGATTTACGTCGACAAGGTGAGGCGCTTCGCTGAAAACGTGGTCCACGCGTTCGGGATAGTCACCAACAGCGTAAGCATGCCGGCAAAGAATCTTTCTGGAGGCAATCAGCAGAAGCTCATAGCTGGGAGGGAGCTTTCACGCGATCCAGATCTGCTCATCGCTGCCCAACCGACCCGTGGACTGGACATATCGGCTACGGAGTACATCCAGTCCCTCCTGGTGAAATCGCGGAACAGCGGGAAAGGGATACTCCTCGTCTCCGCAGACTTTGACGAGGTCTTGAACCTTAGCGATAGGATACTGATTATATTTGAAGGGAAGATCATCGGGGAACTTTCGAGGGAACAGGCAAATGTGGAAGCGCTTGGGAGGCTCTTGGGAGGAGTGAGCGCTTGAACGCACAAGCAAAGGGCTCGACGCTCTCGTCATACCTAGAGACATCATTTCACAACGCCCTTCCTTCCCTGCTGTGCCTTCTGCTGGGATTGGTAGCCGGCTCCATCCTCATCATCATATGCGGCTACAACCCTGTCCTCGTGTTCGGCGAAATGTTCTCAGGGGCCTTCGGATCGGTTCAAGGCCTCTCATATACGATAACCTACATATCTCCTTTTATACTCGCCGCCCTAGCCTTCCTCATTCCAGGTAAGGCGGGCATCTGGAACGTTGGCGGACAGGGACAGGTCTACCTTGGCGGCATAACAGCTGCCCTCGTAGCTCTGTACATTCCGATGCCCCCTATCCTCTGGCCCATAGTTGCTCTCCTCGCCGGTGCCGGAGCAGGAGCTCTGGGGGCGGCACTTCCGGGCATCCTTGAATCGTACCGGAACGCGTCCGCGATAGTTACGACCATAATGCTCAACTATGTGTACGCGCCAATCGCGTCGTTCATCCTGTTCTTCGTAATAGCCGTGACATTTCCGACGACCAAGGTCGACAGCCAGACTCCGAAGTTCAGCTCCGCCGTGAGGCTGCCACATATCCCTGGTTTGAGCTCGTCGATAATGGTGTTCTTCACCATCCTGATCGCGATAGGAGTCTATTACTTTCTGCTTCGGACCACCCTTGGCTACAAGATCAGGGCAGTGGGGCTGAACCCTACGGCGGCTGAGATGAAGGGGATTGACTGGAGAAAGATCAAAGTTGTGGCCATGATGATTGGCGGTGCTGTGGCAGGGTTAGCTGGCGCCAGCGAAGTCCTGGGCACCTACGGAAACTACGTAGACCAGTTCGCTGAAGGATATTTCGGTGGTATGGGATTCGCGGGGATAGCCGTCGCGCTCGTGGGTGCTAGCAGCCCCATAGGAGCGATATTCTCCTCCGTCTTGTTCGCCGTGATGGTTTCTGGTGGACCGTACATCCAAGCCTTGGGGATACCTAGGGAGTTGGTCTGGTCCCTGCAGGGCATCATAATCATCTTCGCCTCCATGCCTTACATCTACAAGGTCATCACCAAGACGGACTGGAGCCGCGCCTGGCGGAGGACCATAGTGTCGCCCGGCAAGCTGGAGGGACAGTAGATTGGCCATAAGTGAGGTGGTAATCCTTCTGGTGCTGGGCCTTCAGCAGAGCGTAACCATCGCTCTGGCCGCCCAGGGTGAGCTACTATCAGAGAAGTCTGGCGTGATGAACATCGGCATAGAGGGAACTATGCTGTTAAGCGCCTTCGTGGCGGCATACATGAACTGGCTGTTGAGGCCGACGTTCGGCCTTTCAACCCCCTACGTTGCTTTGTTGTCGGGGATCGCGACCGGGATGTTGATCAACTTCCTTCTGGCCGTCCTGAGCACCAAACTCTATGTGGACCAGGTGATAGCGGGGATAGGTATCAACGTCCTGGCTGGCGGGATCACGGTGCTGGCTTTGATCCACATATTCGATGTCCACGACCAGACGCCTCCGGCCGTTACACTACCTTACGTTTTCACGATACCCGGCATTGGCAGCACCGGACAAGTCAGCCTCCTTGAGATCTTCGCTTTCATCCTGCCGGTCCTCACCTACCTGCTCTTGAGCAGGACGAAATTCGGCCTCAGGATCAGGGCAGTTGGGGAGAACCCTAAGGCCGGCGAGACCGCGGGGCTCAACGTGGTCCGCACCAGGATACTCGCCACTACCTTGGGAGGCGCGATGCTTGGCATGTCAGGTTCCTATCTGTCGATAGTCCTCAATCCATTCTTTGTTAAGTCCATGACGCACGGCCTGGGGTTCATCGCACTGGGAGCCGTAATCGCGGGCGCCTGGAGCTCTTTCCTCGTGTTCGGCTTCAGCCTGCTTTTCGGTGTGACCTTCGGTGTCTACATAGAGTACGGTGGGATGCAGGGATACACCTACTTGCTCGCCGCGCTACCTTACCTGGTGACAGTCATCGCCATGGCATTGACGACCAAGCGGCTTCGACCGCCGACGGCCCTAGGTGCGCCCTACAAGAAGGAGTGAATCGACTGAATCCGGAGGAGGCTTCGGTCTAGCGCGCGAATCCCCCACGCAGGCCCAGCAGCGCCAGTACCCCGATTTAGAGCTGCCCCCTCTCGGGCCTAACTCGTTTCGCCGGTTCGTGGTTGGAACCCCTTCCTTCTAAGGGACCTTCCCCCTTCGAAATGACCCTCCTCGGGCGGGGCGATGTAAAGGCTAAAGATGCCGATGTCGCTCCATCAGCCAGGGCTTGCTGCTGATATGATACCTCTATCACGGATGGCCGGTCTGGCGAAGTACGTGGACAGCGTGAATTCGGAGCTCTCTCATCTTCCGTTTGATGATTCGACCCTGGCAGGGGCCGTCAGCGATTCTCTCTCCAACGGCGGGAAGAGAGTCAGAGCAGTCCTCGCCCTGCTCTGGTGCGAGGTCTTCTCCGGCAGTTACGAGGCTGCCATCCCAATGGCGGTTGCCTACGAACTCGCGCACTCAGCTGCCCTCGTGGAGGATGACGTAATCGACCAGTCCGATACAAGAAGGGGGAATGAATCCATAGTGCACAAGTATGGGTTGTCCAACGCCATCCTCGCCTCGAACATGTTGCTCTTCAACGTTCCCAGGATGGTCTCGAGGTACAGGGATATGGAAAGCGAGAGGCTCTGCAGGCTCTTCGACCTCGTTGGGGAGTGTTGCAGGGCGACAACCATGGGCGAGTTCCTCGACCTTCAGATGGCCCAGAGGGAGGACGTCAGCGAGGACGAGTACGAAAAGATGATCAGGCTCAAGACGGCCGCGCTTCTTGCTGCCCCTTCAGCCAGCGGAGCGATAGTGGGAGGCGCCTCTGATGGAGAGGCCGATACAGCTTACAGATTCGGAGAGCTGCTGGGCATGGCCTATCAAATCCGCGACGACCTTCTCGACATTATTGGGGATGAAAAGGTGCTTGGCAAGCCTGTCTTCACAGACGTGAAGGGTGGGAAGAAGAGCATAGTGCTCGTTCATGCCCTATCCAAGTGCTCTGATGGGGAGAGAGGCTACATCAAGAGCCTCTTCAACAAGGGACATATCAGCGGAGACGAAATCAAGAGGGTGAAAGGAATAGTCTTCAAGTACGGCTCGGCGGATTACTGCGAGAAGAAAGCTTCCCGCTGCGTAGAATCTGCAAGAAAGCTGCTAGAGCCCATCAGGCCGTGCGAAGCGAGGACCGCCCTCCTCGATATCTGTGATTTCGTTTCTGAGGGATACTACTAGAATGAGACGCTAGCGGATGCTGTCTATCCCGATACGTGGCCGATTCACTGCGACCTATCCCGCACGTTCGAACTAATGGAGCTCCTCGCAGACGCTTATTGGTGACGACCAAATCCCGTGTAGCAGTAGCGTAGTGACGGTATGGATAAAGAGACAATAGTAGAATGGCGCCGGGGGTGGGATTCGAACCCACGAGGGCTTGCGCCCACAGACTTAGCAGGCCTGCCCCCTACCAGGCTAGGGTACCCCGGCTTCAAGGCAGAGCCTAAACCCTCGTGGTTAATCATCTTTACCCATGTGGGCGACATTTGAACGCGGCGACAGAGGTATGGCAATTACCCATTCGGGGCTCTCCCCCACTATCGTACCTCCGGCACCTTGTCAAGGGGCACACCGCGTTTATGTTACCGAGGCACGCCCTCCTCACAAAGATGGATGCGGCCGTGCCCCCTAACTGTGATATTCCCTCCTCTCCCTGAGGACCCAGCAGGCCACCTTCAGGAGCTTCGCGGAGGCGGCCACCACGGCCTTGGAGTTCCCCTTCTTCCTAGCCAGCCTGGTATAGAACGATGCCACGGACCCGTCCGGCTCCGCCCTCATGTGGACCCTGACGCACTGGTTCAGTATCCACCTCAGGTAGGGGCTCCCCTGCTTCGTTATCCCGCCGTGATACGTCGTCCCTCCAGATGAATGGATGGAAGGAGCGAGGCCGGCGTATCAGACAAGGGAGGACGAATCCTGGAACCTGTTGACGTCCCCTATCTCGCTCGCCATCAGGAGGGCCGAGTAGAACGAGGCCTTTAGATCCATTCTATGGCAGTCGAAAGGTCAAGCCCGTTCTAGGACCGTAGCGAAGCCCTGTCCTCCGCCGACGCAGAGCGCGGCGACTCCGTACCTCTTGCCGCTGACGTGAAGCTGCCTGGCCAGAGTACCCACGAGCCGGGCCCCCGTGGCGCCGAGCGGGTGACCCAGGGCGATGGCGCCGCCGTGGATGTTCAACCTCTGATGGTCGATGCCCAGCTCTTTCATGGCGTAAAGGACGACTACGGCGAAGGCTTCGTTGATCTCCCACAGGTCGACCTCCTCAGGTTTCACTCCAGCCTTCGCGAGGGCCTTGAGGCTGGCAGGCACCGGTCCCTTGCCCATCAGGCTGGGCTCCACGCCGGCCCAGCCGAACGAGACAATCTTGGCCAGTGGTGAGGCTCCATGTTCCTTGACCTTGGCTCCGGACATCAGGGCGACCAAGGAGGCTCCTGCGCTGAGGGTGGACGAGTTGCCTGCGGTGATCGTCCCTCCGTCCTTGAAGACAGAAGGCAGCTTCGAAAGCTGCTCCAATGAGGGATCCTTCCTGATGCTGAGGTCCTCCTCCACCATGATCTCCTTCCCTCCTGACTCGACCTTCATCGGCATTAGCTCGTCTTTGAACCAGCCCGCTTCGAGGGATGCGGCCGCCCGCCTGTGCGATTCGACCGAGAATGCGTCCATCGTCTCTCTCTTAATGCCGCTTTCGCTTGCCAGCTTCTCTGCGGTCAGGCCCATTACGTAGCCGACGTTCATCTGATACTTCATGTATTCGGGCCTCAGTATGAGCCTCGAATTGACCGCCATGTGCGGGTTGTTGGACATGGGGACATGAGTCATGTGTTCCATTCCCCCTGCGAGGACGACATCCGAATGACCCGTCATGATCTCGAACGAACCGGTGGAGATGGCGTTCATCGAGGAGGCGCACGCCCTGTCCAGCGCCATCCCTGGGACGGAGACGGGGAGGCCGGCGAGGAGGATCGGGTGCCTTCCACCGTAGAGCCAATTCTCGTCGACCTGGAGGGCGCAGCCGGTGATCACGTCGCCGATCTCATGACCTTGGACCCCCGTCCTCAGCACAACCCTGCCGATCAGAAGTGCGAGTCCCTGGTCCATCCTGACGGAGTTGAAGGCGTCCTTCTCGGGCTCGGAGGGCTTGGACTTGGAGAAGGGCGTCCTTTGAAAGTCGACGACGTAAGCGTCCTCCAATCCAATCACTTGCCCTTGAACTCCGGTTTCCGCTTCTGGAAGAAGGCGGAGATGCCTTCCTTTAGGTCATCCGTGCCGAAGAGGATGCCCATCGCCATAGCCTCCATCTCAAGCCCGACATCGGACGGGACCTCGCCTCCCCTGTTGATCAGCTTCTTGGCCAACGCCAAGGCGACTGGGGCGACCTTCGAAGCCAGTTCCGAAGCCACCTGTTCAGCATAGGCGTCGGGGTCACCCGGGGGTGCCAGCGTGAAGAGAATCCCCAGTCCTAGGGCCTCCTTTCCAGAGATCTTGTTCCCGGTGAGTATGAGCTGGGAAGCCCTGGATAAGCCGATTAGTTTGGTGAGCCTCTGGGTTCCGGACCAACCCGGGACAATGCCCAGGGTGACCTCCGTGAATCCCATCTTTACGTCCTCGGTGCCTATCCTCAGGTCGCATGAGAGGGCAAGCTCCAGGCCGCCGCCCAAGGCAGATCCCTTCATGACAGCTATGGTCAGTTTCGGGAAATCCGTCAGTCGCTTGAAAAGCCTCGCCCCCCTCGCGGCGAAATCCATAAAGTCCAGGGATGTGGCGAAGAATTGTGAGAGGTCGGCGCCCGCCGAGAACGTGGGTCCCTGCCCCGTCACGAGGACGACGGTGACCTCTTTGTCGTCCCAGAGCTCGTCCAGTATCTTGTCAAGGCCGTCCAGGACTTCGGCGTTCAGGGTGTTGTGCTTGGGCCTGTTAATCACTATTCGTGCCACCCTTCCGCCTAGCCTCTCCACGTAAATGGGGAGGCTGACCTTCGCCGCAAGCCCGGACGGAGCCGCCGTCGCCTGCGGCGCGTGCTCCGCCTGGAGCCTTCCTTCTATTGCTTCGCGCAGCTTACCCTCCAGTATCGACTTGGCGGGAGCGAAGAGCGGGCAGTCGAATCTGGTCGCCATCTCCTCCAGCTTCGACCTGATTTCGGCGTTGGTGAAGCTCTTGGCGACAGATATGGGGCCGAACGGCCTGTTCATGCCCAGCATGACGGACTTGTCGATGTCGTCGGGGGTGGCGACTCCTTCCTCTATGAGCTTGACCGCTTCGTTGATTTCGACGGAGAAGAGGTCCATCATGGAGAGCTTGTCGGTCGGCTCGGCCTTGGGGATGTCGGCCTTGCCTGAAGCCCAGTCATAGAAGCCGCTGCCGGTCTTCCTCCCCAGTTTCTTCTCCTTCACCATCCGCTTGAAGACCTGCGTCTTGCCGTATTCTGGCGAGAGCGCCGCGGCGAAGTACTCAAGGGAGTCGTTGGCGACGTCGATGCCCACGAAGTCGAGGAGCTCGTATGGCCCCATCGGCAGCCCCTGCGCTTTAGCGTAAGAGTCCACTTCTTCAGGCGCGGCCATCCCCTTGTCGAGGATCAGGCCGAAGAGCAGTATGTCGGCGGCGTTTATCCTGTTGACGATGAAACCTGGGACGTCCTTGGCCACTTTCACGGGCGTCCTCCCCAGCTTGATGCAGAGTGAGGAAACGGCCTCGACGACCCTCGGATCGGTCAGGGAGCTGGGGATGACCTCGACCAGCTTCATCCTGGTGGGCGGGTTGAAGAAGTGGAGACCCACGACCTTGTCTGGTCGCGAAGTCGCGGCGGCCAACTCAGATATCCTGATGTTTGAAGTGTTTGATGCCAAGATGGCGGCTGAAGGCGCCGCTGAATCCACCTCCCTGAAGATGGACTTCTTCAGATCAAGAAGCTCCGGGACGGCTTCAATTACCAGGTCGGCTTCCCTCACGGCTGCCGACAGATCGCCAGTGAACGCTATCCTCGCCATGACGGTCTTGGCCTCCTGATCGCTGACCTTCTGCCGTTCGACAAGCCTCTTGAGGTCGGCCTCTATCCTGCCCTTGGCCTTCTGCAGCGCTTCCGGGTACTTGTCCAAGAGGCGGACCTCGAGACCGTTCTGGGCCAGCAGCTGGGCGATGCCATGGCCCATTTCGCCGGCCCCGACGACGGCCACCTTCTTAATTTCTAGGCTGGACACGTCAAAGCCTGCTGGCTCACGGCTAATAAACGGTTCGTGGAGAGCATGATCAGACGGAGGTGATTGGCGGTCAGACCGAAAGTCATCGACGTCAAGTGAAGCCTCCTGCCGTCAACACCGTCAGGTCAACCCCGTCAAACGTCAAGGGGACCTGCCGCGAAGCAGCTAGGTCAGGCTCTTTCCTTGAGAGAACTGTACCAATTCGACGGCGAGCTGGCTGCACTTCATCCGGACAACAAGAACGTCAGACCCAAGATAAGGCAGCAACTGCAAATCCTGCGCTCGAAGGGCCTCCTCACGTTCGAATCCTGGGAGAGGCTGAACAGGGAGCTGAACTGGTTCGACCTCTACCAGTTCCTAGGGGACAGGTTCGGGAGGTTCAGGGAGTGGAAGGTGGGGCTGACGGGGAGGGCGGTCGAGACGGTGAACAGGGAGATACCCTCCCTGTACGCCGAGAGGGATTATGATAAGATACTGGAGTACGTCCACGACGAGATGGAGGGATATGAGCTGGTGTACAACGCGATCAAGAGGGAGAAGTTCTATTCGGAGCTGATGGCGCTGAGGGAGAGACTGTTAAGGTAGGGCCATCCTTCTCTGACCATGACCTTCAAGGTCCCCGGCTAGGCATCCAGCCAAGATGAGTAGCTTCCAGAGGAGACACCATGGTGTCGCAGCGCCAAAGGTAGTTTCAGGCGATATCGTAATCGGATTGGCCGGTGTGCGTAAATAGTGTAGGTGTTTCAATACCTACGCTATGCCCCTGCGGATGCCGACGTCGGAGAGACGACGGAGGGAAGACGCGTGGTCATGAGAAGGCGCAGGCTTACCGAGGAGGAGAAGGAGAGGATAATCGATTATCGGAAGGAAGGCCGGTCCTACACAGAGATAAGCGTCCTCATGGGTGGCTTGGCCATCTCTACCATAGAGCGCTACGCCCGCACGGTCAAGAGAGGTCAGATAAAGACAGAGCGACAGAGGCCTGCTGTCAGCGTGCCCCAAGCGCCTCTCGTGGAGACGCCGCAAGCGGACGTGCTTCCGCCCAATCAGACCATCTTTCCGGATTGGTACCACGAGGTGGAGGACATCGTCAAGGAGGACTATGAAACCCCTGAGGATATGTTTGATGCCGCGGCGAAGGTTCTCCCTCCATTGAGCGACGACGAGAGGACCTTATGGATGTACGCGATCACGGTCATGTGGGGGTGGAAGAGAAACAATGGGAAAAACGCCAAGTTCATCCAGGCTTTCACCGATGCATACCTGTTGACGGTGATCAATAGAATACACCCTGAGCAGCTGCCCCAAATCATCGAATCAATGCGAAGAGGGGACAAGATCCTCGCAAGGCTAGATGAGATGATTCTCCTCCTGAAGGAGCTCTTGAAGGAAATGAAACGGAGAGAGCGCTAGGGGCTGGTATTACAAGGACAAGGCACGTCCCCAAGTGTTAGAACCTCTCCCGGCCGAAGAATGTGAAGTATGGATGGACCGGACGGCATTAATACCTATTACGGGTTCAAGTCTGGAATAAGTGATGTAAAACCTTCAAGGTAGATAGGGGCCCTTGCTATTATAATATTAGATGTGTTGGCAAAACTTGTATTATCCTCGTACCCGTTTCATTTACCTGAGACGCGTTCCGCCGTCTGGCGCAAGCGACCATTTTCCGATGGCGTAGGCCTTCCTCGCGTTCCTTGGTATGAACTCCTTCTTCATGTAATCTAGAAAGCACTTGAAATGATTGAGGACGACGTTCTGCCTCATCAAAGGCGACTGTTTGTAGTCTTCATCTGCCTGCTGGATTAGCTCGGTAGGGGTCGTCTTGACGTACTCCAAGAAGGCCAGCATGCCGAACCTGTAGGTGCGCTTGGTTCCTTCATCCGTGATGCAGTTGTACCAGTTCTTGAGGGCTATGTCCGCCTGCAGTAGCTTGTCAAAGTCAGGTTGAAGTTCGTAATTCGCTGTTGGCATGCTAGCCTATCACATATTTACATCATTTATGCCCGTAGATATACTTACTTACTACTTCAGGAAGCGATTTAACGCCGTTTTATCTAATTGGGACGATAACGAGGCCATTCCTGACTATCCGGGAGCGTCTTAATTGGATGGGCTAACGTTCCGCGGACTTTTCGTGAGACAGACGGTGTTGAGCGCGCTCTTTTCTCCTTGGACGTCTGCTGAAGTTGGCCGGGGGGGAGGGTTTGCGTTCGGAAAGCCTCTTATTGGCTGGAAAATCGTCCCGTAGACTTTTTTGTAACGGAGGTGCCCAAATGGCAGTCCCGAACCGCGCTGGGAGACTCGACGTGATGGTGGTCAACAGCAATAAAAGTCGGGTACTTTACTCCTTGTTTGATGCATTTCGACCATGACACTGCCCGATGGCTAATAGTCGGTCTCGCAGTCGGCGTAGTTCGAGTCTTCAGCGGCATTCAGCTGTACCATTACGATTTTTCCCACTTGGGCGCCGCATCTACCATATGGTATATTGCCGCCTATTACTCATATGTGTTCTTTACTGTGGTCGTTTTTCCTGTTGTCGGTGGATACTGGGGACAGTTTGATTACATTGTTCGCGGGCACCCGGGAGAGACGGATTCGGGAAGCCCACGGATGAAGAAGATACTAGTCTGTACTTTCATCGGTTGTTTGGCAGCGAACATCGTTTTGCAGGTTCTTCTCCCCGACGCACAGAGCCCTTATCCCGAGGGGCAACCCCTCATGTTCTTCATGACGACCGCGTCGTCCTATTGGGGGGCCTATGGGCCGATGGCTACCATAGCAGACTTCATCGGAACAATCTTGTTTACTCTCGTGGACCCGCTGGAAGTGGCGGCATTCGCTCTGGTCGGGGCCACAATGACAGGCCTTTGGATGAAAACGCGCCACTCTAAACCGGACGCGCCACGCTAGGTTGGCGAAGTCCAGCGCTTCTAATAACAACGCCGTCTTTCCTGTTGGACCTGTTCCACCAAGAAGGTATGGCCTGATATCACTCTGAGAGGTCTCCTACAAGCGCTCACGTCGATTTGAAAACAACTTTACTTTCCTATAGCAAAGGAAATGTCTAAATACCATCCGCCTGATGCTTGTCTGACGTGAGATACTAGATGGAGTATGTATACGCTGCTCTCATACTTCACCGACTTGG